>JARXKP010000076.1:7977-12461 GCA_030271615.1 Pseudomonadota bacterium | reverse complement strand
GAACATGAAAGCTAGCGTTCGACCATTCCACGATTCAGCGTGGTCAATCCTCCGGCCGGCACGTTGGTCAGGCCGCCCACGGCGTCAACAATCAGCAAGACGACGGTGTCGTGGAGGGCTGAGTATCCTTGGCCGGCACCTCAGACAGAAAATGAACCGGGTGCTCCCGGGTTCCGCTGGTCGGCGATACGGGCGTGATCGGCACGTCGTTTTCGATCATCGGACCATGTGTTCGCGGCCCACGCAGCGCCACCCAGGCCGCCTTGAACGGGTTGGCCATCGCCTCGTTCACGGCTGTTGGCTCGTAGCCGCAATGTGCCATGCACTGGGCGCATTTGGGATTGCTGCTGGAGCCGTACTTCTCCCAGGGCGTGTCCTTCATCAAAGCGGCAAACGTTGGTGCATAGCCTTCGTCGGCCATCAGGTAGCAAGGCTTCTGCCAACCGAACACGTTGCGGGCCGGGCTGCCCCAGGGCGTGCATTGGTAGTTCTGATTTCCGGCCAGGAAATCGAGGTAAAGGCTGGAGTGGTTGAGCCGCCACTTGCGCGCGCCACGACGCGATGCACCGAGCCTGAAGATATCGCGGAACAGCTGACGGGTAGCCTGGCGCTGCAGGAACACATGCTGCTGGGGCGCGCGCTCGTAGCTGAAGCCCGGCGATATCGTCGCCGCTTCGACGCCGAGTTCGACCAGGTAGTCCAGAAAGGCCGCGACCCGCTCCGGCGTCTCGCCGTTGAACAGGGTGCAGTTGGCGCTGACCCGGAAGCCGCGCGCCAGTGCCAGCTGGATTGCGTCGACGGCACGGTCGAACACGCCTTCCTGGCAAACCGCCGCGTCATGCTGCTCGCGGTCACCGTCCAGATGCACCGAAAAAGTGAGGTAAGGCGACGGCGTGTAGTCGTCCATGCGCTTCTTCAACAGGAGCGCATTGGTGCAGAGATAAACGAATTTCTTGCGCGCGACGATGCCGCGAACGATCTCGGGCATTTCCTTGTGCAGCAACGGTTCTCCACCCGGAATGGAGACCACTGGCGCGCCGCACTCGTCGACCGCTTGAAGGCATTCGGCCACGCTCAGGCGTCTATCGAGCACGTCTTCCGGGTGATCGATCTTGCCGCAGCCCGCACATGCCAGGTTGCAACGGAACAGGGGCTCGAGCATCAGCACGAGCGGATAGCGCTTGTTGCCCAGGAGTTTCTGCCTGACGACATAGGCGCCGACACTCAGTTTTTGCTTGAAGGGAATGCTCATCAGGATTCGGGCTCATCGCCACTTGTCGTTCGGGCCTCGCGCAGGGCAGTCTTGCGCTGCAGCGACACCGGCAGGGGGAACGAGACCGATTCGTCCTCACCCTCCATTTCTGTCACCACCCCGGCGCCCAGTCCCTGGAGCCGCTCGACCACTTCATCAACCAGCACCGCCGGGGTTGACGCACCAGCGGTGATGCCGATCGCGATGCCGGGGCGCAACCAACGCACATCGATCTCACTGGCATCCTGCACCAGGTGGGCCTCGCATCCGCCACTCTGGGCCACTTCGCGCAGCCGGTTGGAGTTGGAACTGTTGCGTGCGCCCACCACTATGATGAGGTCGACCAGGGGCAGCAAGTTCCTCACGCCGTTCTGGCGGGATTGGGTGGCATAGCAGATATCGTCCCGCCGCGACTCGATGATGCCCGGATAACGCTCGCGCAGCGCAATCAGAATGCGCCGGGTGTCGTCCACTGACAGCGTGGTCTGGGTCACGACGGCCACACGCTCCGGATCGCGCACCAACAGCGCCTGAACTCCGGCCAGCGATTCCACCAGATGTGCCGAGCCACCGCAGCTGGTGTCGAATCGGCCCAGCGTACCCGCCACCTCCGGGTGGCCTGCGTGACCGACGACGATCAGATCCCGTCCGGCTCGGGCATGCCGCATCACTTCGATGTGCACCTTGGCGACCAGTGGGCACGTGGCGTCGATGACCTGCAGTCCGCGCTGCCTGGCCTCGCGCTCGACACTGCCGGCAACCCCGTGCGCACTGAAGATCACGCAGCTTCCGCCAGGCACTTCATCGAGCACATCCACAAAGACCGCGCCTCGCTCTGCCAGTTCGGCCAGAACGCGGTGGTTGTGGATGATCTCGTGCAGCACGTAGACCGGCGCGCCGTGGGCCTCCAAGGCCAGTTCCACCACCTGTACCGCGCGCACCACACCGGCACAAAACCCCCGCGGCTTGGCCAGTAACAGCGCCGCACCGGCAGCCGCTTCGGGTAACGCGCCGAAGCGCGATCGCTGGGTCGAATTCGACATCAATCCGGCTCCCTTCAAGAGCAGCACCCGGGATGCATCGGAGCACCCGCAGGGTGCTCCACCGGTATAAGGTAGAAACCTTGGCCATGATACTGAGCGGGTATCGAACAGCCCGAGCCTAAATGACATGATGAGTCTATCCTTCGGTCTGCACCATCGCCAAATTGACAGATCAGGGCGACCCTCGACAGTAGTTCGTCCAATTGCACGACAGCCGGCAGATTGCGAATAATTCCATCATTCCATATACATATTCAATTCCGCATCAGGATTGGTCAATTGAGTGGGGTCAATGATCTTGCGCAGGTTCACCCACATATTCAATTCCGCGTCGGCGGTTGACTCAGGACACCCCCGATCCGCCAAACGGCAGCCCAGGCTTGTGGTGATGTTGGATTCAAGCCGTGCGGCGCCTCGCCGCGCGCACGGCATGACGACTGAAGAAGGACAGCGTGAACGTGGGTGAAATGCTTAAGTTCGGCATGACCGACGCGCCGCTAGGCACCAAGAAGGCCATCCAGGCAGCGCTCAGCCGCAGCATCAGCGCCTTGATCGAGCACCAGCACGCCGATGGCTACTGGTGTTTCGAGTTCGAAGCTGATTGCACCATTCCGGCCGAGTACATGCTGTTGATGCACTACATGGGCGACGTGGATCGCGGTCTCGCGGCAAAGCTGGCTGTCTACTTGCGTGAGCGTCAGCAAGGCGAGGGCGGCTGGCCCCTGTACTACGGGGGGGCGATGGATCTGAGCTGTTCGGTGAAGGTCTACTACGCGCTCAAGCTGGCCGGAGATGACCCTGAGGCGGCGCACATGCAACGGGCCCGGCGGGCGATTCTGGCCTGCGGCGGCGCGGCCCGCGCCAATGTGTTCACGCGAATCACGCTCGCGCTGTTTCGACAGGTGCCGTGGCGAGCGACGCCCTTCATTCCGGTCGAGGCCATGCTGCTGCCAAGATGGTTCCCGTTTCACCTGTCCAAGGTTTCGTACTGGTCGCGCACGGTGATGGTTCCGCTGTTCATCCTCTGCAGCCTCAAGCCCAGCGCGCGCAATCCCGATGGGGTGGACATCGCCGAACTGTTCACCACTCCACCCGATGAAGAGCGCGACTACTTCCCGGTGCGCTCGGGGCTCAACCGCGCGTTCCTGGCGATGGACTCGATCGGCAAATGGGTCGAGCCATTCATCCCACGCTGGCTGCGGGCGCGCGCACTGCGCCGTGCGGAAGCCTGGTTCGTGGAACGACTGAACGGCGAAGGCGGCCTGGGCGCCATCTTCCCGGCGATGGTGAACGCGTACGAGGCCCTGCATGTTCTGGGTTATCCGGCCGACCACCCGTATTGCCGTGCGGCACGCAAAGCCATCGACGATCTGCTGGTCGTCAACGAGAAGTCTGCCTACTGCCAGCCCTGCACGCCACCGGTGTGGGACACCGCGCTGGCGGCGCTGGCTCTGGTGGAAGCCGGTCCCGCAGGGCAAGTGGCCGCGTTGCGCGGCCTGGCCTGGCTCGATGCCACACAGTTGACCGAGGAGTCTGGCGACTGGCGTGAGTCGCGGCCGCAGCTGTCCGGCGGCGGCTGGCCGTTCCAGTTCAAGAACGGCCATTACCCCGACCTCGACGACACCAGCGCCGTAGTCTGGGCGATGCAAGCCGCAGGCCGCAGTCGCGATGACGAGCATCTGCTCCGAGCGGTGCGCTGGGTGGCGGGCATGCAGTCGCGCAACGGCGGCTTTGGTGCCTTTGACGTCGACAACACCCACTACTACCTCAACGAGATTCCATTCGCCGACCACGGCGCGCTACTCGACCCGCCGACGGCCGACGTCAGTGCCCGCTGCGCCATTTCACTCTGGCTGTTGGGCGAGCCGGCACGGCCGCAACTCGATGCCTGCGTGGCCTATCTGCGCCAGGAACAGGAAACCTCGGGCGCCTGGTTCGGCCGTTGGGGCACGAACTACATCTATGGCACTTGGTCCGTGCTCACGGCGTTCGAGCAGATCGGCATCCCGCCGCTCGATCCGGCCGTGCGGCGCGCCGTGGCGTGGCTCCAGAGCGTGCAGCGCACCGATGGCGGCTGGGGCGAGCACAACGACAGTTACGAAGACCCGGCCACCGCCGGACAAGCCAGCGAGAGCACCTCGTTCCAGACCGCGTGGGCGATGATTGCGCTGATGGCGGCGGGCGAAGGC
>JARXKP010000076.1:0-7877 GCA_030271615.1 Pseudomonadota bacterium | reverse complement strand
CACCTCGTTCCAGACCGCGTGGGCGATGATTGCGCTGATGGCGGCGGGCGAAGGCAAATCGGAGGCAGTGGCGCGCGGCGCGGCGTACCTTGCCGCGACGCAGGACAGCGACGGTTTGTGGAGCGAGCCCTGGTTCACCGCCCCCGGCTTTCCACGCGTCTTCTATCTCAAGTACCACGGCTACAGCGCCTACTTCCCGGTATGGGCGCTGGCGCGCTACGCTCGATTGACTGGCACGCCGAGGCACCTCGAGGCCCAGGGCGAATCGGCTGCTGCGGCGAAATGGGCTTCAGCCTGACGTGAGCGGCGCACGTAGCGGCTTCGTCGTCGCACTGCCTTCGGAGGCCCGCACGCTCTGCCGCCGTGCGGCGCGTGTCGGCGAATGCTTTGCCGTCGGCGAACATGCGCTGGTTGCCGTGTCGGGGATGGGTGAGCGCCATGCCGAGAAAGCCGCACAGACCCTGGTGGATGCCGGCGCGCACGGCTTGGTCAGTTGGGGCTGTGCTGCCGGGCTCAGTCCCGAGTTGGATCCTGGCGCCCTGTGCCTGCCCCAGTTCGTCATCGCCACTGACGGGCAACTCTGGCCGACCGATGCAGCCTGGCGGAGTTGCGTCGTCGAAGCTCTGGGCCAGCGTGTGGTGTCCAGCGCCATGCTGGTCCATGCGGCGCAGATGCTGGCCAGCGTCGCAGCCAAGCGTGAACTCGCCGCGCATTGCGGCGCAGCAGTGGCCGACATGGAAAGTGCGGCCATCGCGCGCGTCGCCCATCGCCAAGGTCTGCCGCTCTTGGTGGTGCGCAGTGTGGTCGACCCTGCCGGGCTGACCCTGCCAACCTTCATCACCGAACATGTCGACGACAGCGGCCATGTCCCGATGGCACCGCTGCTGCGCGGCCTGCTGCGGCAACCGCGTGATCTGCTCACGCTGCTGCGCCTGGCCAGCGGCCTTCGGGCCGCGCTGGCCAGCCTTCGCGCGGTTGCCGCATGCACGGGCGGCGACCTGTTGCTGGAGCGAGCGCTGACCCGAAGATCCGCCTGACGGAAGGCACGAGCCGGCAACACGCCATGCCGAACAACCTCGCCCCTGGCTCCCCACTCGATTCACGAGCGCCGCTGCACCCCGTCTGCAAGAATCCCTACACACCCTTCCCCCACCCGCCCATGGCTTTCCTCGCCGACCTCATTGCATCGCGCCAACCGGAGAACTTCGCGCTCCACGAGGCCCACCTCAATACTCAGATGGTGCGGCTGTTGCGTGCCATCGGTTATGACCGCCACTATGTGCGTGCGCAAGGTCCTTACCTGTTCGACGAAGCGGGGGATCGCTATCTCGACCTCCTCTCCGGCTGGGGCGTGTTCGCAGTGGGCCGCAACCACCCGACCGTGATCGGCGCCTTGCGCGACGTGCTGGAATTGCAGCTGCCCGACCTGGTTCAACTCGATGTCTCGGTGCTCAGCGGTCTGCTGGCAGAGCGGCTGCTGCGCCACACCCCGGGCGACATCAGCAAGCTCTTCTTCTGCAATTCGGGCGCAGAGGCGGTCGAAGCGGCGATCAAGTTCAGCCGCAGCACCACTAAGCGCGCCAGGATCGTCCACTGCGAACATGCCTTTCACGGCCTGACCATGGGCGCGCTGTCGGTGACCGGCGAGCACATCTTCCAGGACGGCTTCGGGCCCCTCGTTCCGCATTGCACTGCGGTGCCCTTCAGCGACCTCGCAGCACTGGATGCCGCGCTGCGCGGTCGCGATGTGGCGGCCTTCATCGTCGAACCCATTCAGGGCAAGGGCGTGAACATCCCCGACGACGACTACCTCCCCGAAGCTGCCAGGCTGTGCCGAAAGTACGGCACCCTGTTCGTCGCGGACGAGATCCAGACCGGCATGGGCCGCACCGGGAAGTTCTTCGCGGTCGAACATTGGGGCGTCGAGCCCGACATGGTGCTGATGGCCAAGGCGCTGTCCGGCGGCTTTGTGCCCGTCGGGGCCGTCGCGATGCGCAAGCCGGTGATGGACGCCGTGTTCAACCGCATCGACCGGGCCGTGGTCCATGGCTCGACCTTCTCGAAGAACAACATGGCCATGGCGGCAGGCCTGGCCACGCTCGAGGTGATCGAATCGGAACGCCTCGTCGAGCACGCCGCGGCGTTGGGTGGCGAGCTGATCGCCGAGCTCGGCGCGCGCGTCGAGCGCTATGAATTCCTCAAGGCGGTGCGCGGCAAGGGCCTGATGATTGCGCTCGAGTTCGGCGCGCCGCGCAGCCTCGGCCTCAAGGCGGCCTGGGGCGCACTCGAACTCGCCAACAAGGGACTTTTCAGCCAGATGATCTCGATCCCGCTGTTCAAGGAGCACCGGATCCTCACGCAGGTGGCCGGGCACGGGATGAACGTCATCAAGCTGCTGCCGCCGCTGGTCATCAACGGCGAAGACAAGGCACAGATCGTCAGCGCGCTGGATGCCGTCATTGCCGACTGCCACCGCGTGCCCGGCGCCGTGTGGGACCTGGGCAAGACGCTCGCGGGTCACGCCTTGAAGTCGCGCGCAGCCTGACCTGTTCCAGGCGCATCACGGAGTGAGCACATGACCCATTTGTTCACCCGCCATCGCGGGACTGCACGGGGGTGGATGGTCTGCGCCGCCCTTGCGCTGCTGCAGCCCGCGGCATGGCCCCCGGCACGGGCACATGCCGTGATTACCGAGGACTCGCTGGCCCGCCAGCCGGTGCAGCCCGGCAAGCCGATGCAGGTGCAGCTGCAGTTCAACACCGGCGTGGAGATCAAGCTCTCGCGCGTGACCCTGGTCAGCCAGGGCGACATCGAGCAAGTGGTGCCCATGCGCGCCGGCGCCCGGCCGGGCCAGGTGCTGGTCTCGCTGCCAGCACTCTCCTCGGGCGACTATGCGTTGCGCTGCCAGGTGTTTGCCGCGGACGGCCACTTGACGCAGGAAATCCGCCGATTCCGTGTCGGCAGCGGCGAGCAGATGAAGTAGGCCATGTTCCTGCAAGGCATCGCCAACTTCATCGACGACCTGATGGGCGGCTTCCAGCTTGTCGGGCTGGCGATGCTGGTCGGCAGCATCGTCTGGGCGCTGAGCGTGCTGCGGGTGGCCTCGCCATTGAGCGGTGCGCCGGAGGCCACGCTGACACTGTCGGCCCGCATCCTGCGCTGGGGCGCCTTGCTGCTGGCCGGAGCGCAGGCGCTGAAGATTGTCACCAAAGGCCTGGTGCTGGCGGCCACGCTGGGAACGCTGCCGCTCGCGGATTACGCATCAACGGTGCAGTTCGAGGCCGGCAGCATCCGGCTGCTGCTCGCACTCGTCGCGGCAGCGGCGGCCGCCTGGATCGCCCAGGCCCCGCAGTCGTTGGGGCGCTGGCACGTGGGCAGCGCCGTCGCTGCGGCCGTGGTCGTCAGCGGCGGCTGGCTCGTGCACGCGGTCGGCCGCTTCGAGGGTCGCGAGCTGCTGATGCAGATCACCGTGCTGCATCAACTGGTCGCTGCGGTCTGGGTCGGTGGGGTGGTGCAGCTGCTGGCGCTGTGGCGTGCCTCTCGCCGCGATGCCGGGTTGCGCGACTTCTGGCCCGAGGCCGTGGCGCGCTTCTCACCGGTCGGCATGCTCTGCGTGGCAGTGCTCGTGGTCACCGGCGTGGCACTGGCGATCGATTACGTCGGCTCCTGGTCCGGCCTGTTCGGCACCGGCTACGGGAGCCTGGTGGCCGCCAAGGTCGCTCTGCTGGCGGTCACGCTGGTGTTTGCCGCGCTCAACTTCACCGCAGGCCGCGCCTGGAAGAAGCGCCGAAACGCCGTGCGGCCGCATGGGCCGGCCCCGCGCGCAACAGACCGTCCGCTGACGGTGGTGGCACGCGTGCCCAGCTACATCGAAGCCGAGACCTTCCTGCTGGTCGCGGTGCTGTTCGTCGCCGCATCGCTGTCCTCCCTGCCTCCGGCGATCGACATCCCGCAGATGACCGCGCAGGTCCACGAAGTGGTGGCGATGTTCGCGCCCAAGCTGCCCGGCCTCACCACGCCTTCGCATGCCAATCTGCTGGCCGGCGAGGCAGAACGGCTGGCGATCGTCGGACGCGTCGCATCGGAAGCAGCCACCGATTGGTCCGACTACAACCACAACATCGCCGGCCTCTTCCTGGTGGGCATGGGAGCCTTCGCGTTGCTGTCCTACCTGCCCCGCATGGCCTGGGCGGGCTACTGGCCGCTCGGCTTCATGATGCTGGGCGTCTTCCTGTTCTTCCGCAGCGATGCCGAGACCTGGCCGCTCGGTCCCATCGGATTCTGGGAAAGCACCTTCGGCAATGGCGAGGTGCTGCAGCACCGGCTTGCGACCTTGCTGTGCTTCGCGCTCGGACTGCTGGAGCTGCGCATCCGGAACGCGGGCCGGCGCCAATCAGGCGACCCGCGTTACGCCTTCGCGGTGCTGTGCGCCGTGGGCGGGCTGCTGCTGATCACGCATGCCCACGCCCCCTTCGAACTGAAGACCGACTACCTGATCCAGTCCACCCACCTGGTCATGGGCGTGCTGGCCACGATGATGGCCGTAGGCCGCTGGCTGGAGTTGCGACTGGCCGAGGGCAAGATCCCGGGCTGGTCGCGCGCGGCCGGGCTGTTCAGCGTCAGTGCGATGCTGTGCATCGGCATGGTGCTGGTGTTCTACAAGGAGCCTCTGGTCTGAGGCAACACTGCGGCGCGACGGCGGAACCGGCGGCGCCTTCATCTCGGAAAATCCTGTCCGCGTCCCCCTGCCTTGCACCGGGCATCCTCAACGCCATTGCCCCATGCCAGCACCCCATCTGACGCCCGCCCTGCGCGAACGCTTCAACATCTCCCGGGTTGCCATCAGACATCCGGTGCTGACGGTGGCGTTCTGGTTGGCCCTGACGGCAGCGGGCTGCATGGCTGCGGCATCGCTCAAGTACGCACTGTTCCCCGACATCACCTATCCGGTGGTCGTGGTCCATGCCACCGCGCTGATCGACGACGCCGAGCAGACCGAGAAGCAACTCACCGGCCCGGTCGAGCAGGCGGTGCGCGCGCTGCGCGGCACGTCCGACGTGTCGTCGACCACCTCTCCCGGTCAGGTGGTCGTCACCGTGCCTTTCGACGTGGGCAGCGACCTCGACGCTGCGCGCCGGGCCGTCGAGGCATCGCTCCGGCCGCTGAAGCTGCCCGAGGGCACGCGCACCCAGGTTCTGCAGATCAACCTCAACGAGGCCGTCGTCAGCACCTACGCGGTGGAAGCCAGCACGCTCACGCTGACCCGCCTCGGGGCACTGACAACCGAGCAGATCGTGCCGGTGATCCAGGCCCTGCCCGGTGTGCTCGCGGTCCACACACTCGGCGAATCCAGGGTACCGGGCAAGGACCCGGCCGCCGCTCCTGCCGGGACGGCTCAAGCGGGCACACTGGTGCGCCTGAACGGACGCACCGCGCTGGCCTTCCAAGTGGTCAAGCGCGGCGATGCGAACACGCTGGACGTCGCAGACCGCGTCGCAGCCGCTGTCCAGCAACTCGATGCCCGGCTGGGCGCTGAGCCCGACCGCGTCCGGATCACGCAGGCGCAGACGCAGGCCGACTACATCCGCGCCGCCACCAGCCAGACCCTGCGCGCGCTGGCAGAGGCCGTGGTGATCTCGGCGCTGGTGATCTTTCCTTTCCTGTGGAACTGGCGCGCCACCGCGATCTCGGCCCTGGCGATACCGACTTCGCTGCTGGGCACCGCCATCGTGATGCGGCTGTGCGGTTTCAATCTCGAGACCATCACGCTGCTGGCGCTGGCCATGATCGTCGGCAACGTGGTCGACGACGCCATCGTCGACCTCGAGAACATCTCGCGCCACATCGACATGGGCCAGTCGCCGCGCGACGCTGCGATCTCGGCCACCGACGAGATCGGCCTGACCGTCACCGCCGCCACGCTCACCGTCGTCGCCGTGTTCCTGCCGATCGGCCTGATGAGCGGCGTGCTGGGGCAGTTCTTCCGGCCCTTCGGCATCACCATCTCGGCGGCGATGCTGATCTCGCTGCTGGTCTCGCGCACGCTCTCGCCAGTGCTGGCGGTCTACTGGCTTGAATCCAGCACGGCTAAGGCACCCAGGACGTCGACCGGCGTCACGACCGCCTGCGGACACATGGCCGCCCCCTCCGCACTGGCACGCCACTATGGCTGCTGGCTGGCCTGGTCGCTGGGACATCGGCGCACGGTTCTCGGCGTGTCGGCGCTGTGCTTTGCGGCTAGCCTGGCGCTGATTCCATTGATCCCCAACGGCTTCATCCCCAGGCTCGACCGCGGTGAGTTCTATCTCAACTACAGCTCCCCACCCGTCACTCCCCCCGAGGGCCCGGAAGCAGCCAGCTTCGACCCGCTGCAGGACTCGCTGACTGTCGCCGCGAAGCTCGACACTTTCGTGCGCCAGTCCGCTGCGGTGGAAACGGCATTCACCATCGTCGGCACGCGCCAGGGCGAGCCGAACAAAGGCTCGATCCACGTGCAGTTGAAGGTCGACCGGCAGACCGCCACCGCCGCGGTGCAGGAACAGTTGCGGCGCGGCATGCCGGCCATCGCCGGCGTCAGCACCAGCGTGGAAGACATTCCGTTTGTCGACAGCGGCGGCGACAAGCCTGTGCAGATCCGCCTCGTCGGCGATGACCTCGTCTCGCTGCAAAAGACAGGGCAGGCGCTGACGCAGCGCCTCAAAGACATCCCCGGGCTGACCGACATCACCAGCAGCAGCACGCGCATGGACGGCAGCACACCGCTCGAGATTCAGCACAACAACGGCCGCCGCGTCGTGCTTATGACCGCCAACCTCGGCTCCGGGGCATCCATCGGCGACGTGACCGACCGCGCCGTGGCCGCCGCCCGCGCCGACCTGCCTCCCAGCATCCGCATCGACCTCGGTGGCGACTCCGCGCAGGCAGAGGAAATCATCGGCAGCTTCCTGAAGACCCTGGTCCTGTCGATGCTGTGCATCTTCCTTGTGCTGTACGGTCTGTTCCGCAGCCTGCTCGACACCGTGGTGGTGATCGCCTCGCTGCCGCTGTGCATCGTCGGAGCCCTGCTGGGCCTGCTGGTGACGCAGGCGGATTTCGGCATGGTTTCGATGCTCGGCATCATCTTCCTGCTTGGCCTCACCAACAAGAACGCGATCCTGATCGTCGACTACATCAAGCAACTGCGAGCCACCGGCCTGCCCCGCCGCGAGGCCATCGTGCAAGCCGCACCGATCCGCCTGCGCCCGATCCTGATGACCACGGCAGCCACCGTGCTCGGCATGCTGCCGCTGGCACTGGGCTTCGGGGCCGGCGCCGAGCTGCGCATCCCCATGGCGATCGCGATCATGGGCGGGCTCATCACCTCGACCCTGCTGAGCCTGCTGGTCGTGCCGGTGGTCTACGACGCACTGGCGGACTGATCGTCAAGCCGATCGGGCTGCCACGGCAGTGGAGTTGGAGTTCCCCTTTGGCAACAGGCACCGCAACACCCGCAGCGCAACACGGACGATAACGAGCCGCGGCATCGTCGGCAGGTCAGGCCGGATGCCCGCGGCGACGGGAAGCCAGCTTTCAATCGTCGACGCGCGCAGCCTGGGCTGCAGCACACCGCCGCGTCGCCATGGCCAGCGCAGGCGTTTGGCGCGCCGCTGCGCACTCTGTGTTTGGAGCAGCAGCAGCTTGCGTGTGGGTGCGCCACCGACTCTGGGCGAACGCGAATGTCAGCCGCCGCCACATCAGCGCTCGTTCGTGGCCACAGGTCGAAAGTCAGCACCCAGTCTGAAGGGCTCAATCAGCAAGTGAACCTGACAGGCCTCTCTAGGCCCAATACTGTTCAGATACGCAACACGGGAACTGGTTGATGGCGCTGATGAAACGGC
>JARXKP010000002.1:5081-49077 GCA_030271615.1 Pseudomonadota bacterium | reverse complement strand
CAGTCCGGTGATGCAGCCGTCGGCAGCAGTGAAGCTGACCTGTTCGACGGCGCACACACCCGGCTGGGCGGACTGGCGCGTCAGGACATCGCGCAGGCTGCGCTGCGCTGGTGCGAACCGCTTGGCGAGGCCGGCGACGACGATCACCGGGCGCCCTTTTCGACAGCCGAGGCTGCGGCGGCGGACGCCAACGGATTCACCGACTCGAACGCTGGCGGGCGCGGGATGCCCGTCACGCACGACGCATCGACTGCCAGTGCCGCCGGGTCGTCCGACGCATCGATGAAGCGGAACATCACATCGCGCACGCAGCCGACGCCCATCAGTCCGTGGCCCGCGTTCGGCACCACCACGTGCAGCGCCTTTGGTCCGAGAGCGCGCGCCACCCGTTCGCCATGGCGTGGCGGCGTGGCCGGGTCGAGGCCGCCGCTCAGCAGCAGGACGGCGCTCGAACCGGGTCGGACCCGATAGAACGCTTCGGGCACCGATCCGCGCGGCCAGAAGGCGCAGGCGCCCTGGTAGAGCTGTATCGGGTGTTCGATGAACGGCGCCGTGTCCGGGGCCGGGCTCGCGCCAGAAGCGCTGGTGGCTCCCGCGGGACTTTCCGGCGGCAGGCGCGGCCCGTCTTCCGCACACACCACACTGAAATGCATGCCCATCGCTGTCGAACCGCCGCGCCGGCCCGACAGCGCGGCGGACAGGCCCAGCAGAGCCTCGTAGCGGCCTTGTGCTGCCTCGGTGATCGCCTGTGGCAGCCCTGCCGCCAGTGCTGGCGCGTAAAGCGGCCCACGCACCATGCCGAGCAGCCGGTCGCGGTCGAGCGTGAAAGTCTCGCGGCGTCCGGTCAGCGGGTGGGCGGCGTTCACTTCCTTCGGCAGGTTGGCGAGCAGGCCGATCCAATCGGCGCGCAGAGTCGGGTGCGCGCGGCGGCACGCGGGGCTGTGCTCGCAATCGGCCAGCATCGCGTCGAACGCGGCTTGCGCGTCGAGGCCGCTGCTCGCCGGCAGCACCATGTCGGGCGGTGCGACGCCGTCAAGCACGCTGCGTCGCACGTGGTCGGGAAACTGGCGCGCGTAGTCCAGCGCTGCCCGTGTGCCGTACGACGCGCCGACCAGGTTGACGCGTTCGGCCCCCAGCCGGGCGCGCACTGCATCGAGATCCTGCATCGCGATCGGTGTGGTGAAAAACTTCAGGTCGTTTGCCGAGGTCAGCGGCGCCGTTGTCTGCAGTCGCTCCAGGCAGCGTCGCAGGCGCACCAGCTGCGCGTCGGTGTCGACCGCGTCGGCCAGAGGCGCATGACGGGTGTCATCGCACTCGAGCGGCGCCGAGTGGCCGGTGCCGCGCTGGTCGACGAAGACGATGTCGCGCCGGTTGTTCAGCCGTGCAAAGAGCGGCAGCACCGCAGGCGCCAGTGCCATCGCGCTCTGCCCCGGCCCGCCCGCCAGCAGGAGCACCGGATCCGGCAGGCGGCGGCGGGCAACCGCCGGCACGACCATGAAACGAATGTCGAGTTGCGGCCCCGTCGGCCGGGTCGGGTCGAGCGGGCGCCGGACCATGCCGCAGCGCACTTCATTGGCCAGACCTGGAATGCGGCACGGCGCGGTGACCGCATCGACCTGTGCGTGTGCTGCCATGGTGCAGCCGGCAGTCAACCCGACGATCGCCGCCGCCCGCCAGCGCGCGACGTGTCGCCGACTCAAGCGAGAAGCCGCTTCAGTTCACCGTTCGCGATCAGCTTCGCCAGATCGGTGGCGCCGCCCACCAGCACGCCCTTGACGAAGACCATCGGAAAGGTCGGCCAGCCGGTCCACATCTTCAGTGCCAGACGCTCGCTCCACTGGCTCAGGTAGCTGCAGTATCCCAGGTAGTGATGCGGAACCGCAGCGGCATCGAGGGCCTTGCGCGCCCGCCTGCAGAACGGGTTGCCGGCCATGCCGACGACCAGAACGGCGTTCGACATCGATGCGGCCTGGACGTTGTGCACCACCTCGGCGTACAGGTGGTTGACCGTGTCGCGGATGGCAGGGTGCAGGCGGGATTCTTCAAGCAGGGGACGGGACATCGGAGACTCCATCCGGGCAGGCCGGGAACAGTCGCGAGCAGCCACGACAGGAGGCAAGCGTATCCGAGAGCGCCGGTCATCGAAACCGCACGCCGCTTCGTTACGCCGGTTCTCGTACAGAATTTCGGCGCCGCGACGTCGGCTCGGTTCCTGCTGAATCGGAAGCCGCCGTCCGTTGTTGCCCTGTATCTCCACCCGAAACGACAAGGATCACATCGCCATGCGCAGTCACTTCAAGAAACTCAGCGCCGCTCTGGTCGGCTTGACCTGCCTGGCCGCGCTTACCAGCGCGGTCGCTGCTGATCCGAAGGTGCTAAACATCTACAACTGGTCCGACTACATCGCCGACGACACCATCAAGAACTTCGAGAAAGAGACCGGCATCAAGGTCAACTACGACAACTACGACAACAACGAGGTGCTGCACGCGAAGCTGGTCGCGGGCAAGACCGGCTACGACATCGTCGTGCCCGGCGCGCACTTCGCCAAGGCGCAGATTGAAGGTGGCCTGCTGCAGAAGCTGGACCGCAGCAAGCTGACCAACTGGGGCAACCTCGACAAGGGCCTGCTGGAGCAACTGGCGAAGGTCGACCCGGGCAACGAGCACCTGGTCGACTGGCTGTGGGGCTATGTCGCGGTGGGCATCAACACAGAGAAGGTCAAGGCCGCGCTCGCTGCCCCGCCGAACCCGCTGCCAATGCCCGAAAACGCCTGGAGCCTGGTGCTCGATCCGAAGTACGCGAGCAAGCTGAAGAGCTGCGGCATCAACTTCCTCGACTCCGCCTCCGAGGTGCTGCCGATCGCGATGCTGTATGCCGGCAAGCCGCCGTTCAGCCGCGAGGCGGCGGACTACGACGCGGCAGCCAAGGTGCTGAAGGCCGTGCGCCCGTACGTCACGCGCTTCTCGTCGTCGGGCTACATCAACGATCTGGCGGCGGGCTCGGTCTGTGCGGTGATGGGTTATTCCGGCGACATCAACATCGCCCGCGCCCGCGCGATCGAGGCGAAAGCCAAGTTCGAGATCCAGGCGCTGGTGCCGAAGGGCGGCTCGACGCTGTTCTTCGACACGATGGCCATTCCAAAGGACGCCAAGAACGTCGAGAACGCGCACCTGTTCATCAACTACATCCTGCGCCCCGAGGTGCACGCGTCGCTGACCAACAAGGTCTTCTACGCGAACCCGAATGCAGCGTCGCTGAAGTTCGTCAAGCCGGACGTGGCGCAGAACACGACCATCTTTCTGAGCGATGCGGACAAGAAGCTGATGACAGCGCCGGACAGCGTGCCGCAGGCGATTCGGCGGGTGCAGACGCGGGTGTTCACTTCCTTCAAGGCGGGCAAGTAGGTCTGTTTGTCTTCCAGTAGACCGTGCCGGGTGTCCGCCCCAGCGGGCGGGGTTTGCCGCTTGCAGCAGCCCGCCGGGTCTCGGGCCGGCTGCCGAGTAACTTTCTTCTGCTGGCACAGAAGAAAGTCACCAAAGCAAATGGCTGGTGTTCGGGCCCTTTGCTTTGGTGACTTTCATTTGGGCCCGCAAATGAAAGTTACCCGCCTGTCGGGGCGGGTCCCGACGCGGTCCACCGCAAGTCAACAGTCGACGGCAAGCCGCCACCGTCAGTACAAAGTACGCTCAACGGCAACCGGCGGCACCCACTGATAAAGCCAGGTCTCCGTCAGCGGCTGCCCCTCGCAGCTCAGATAAAGCCGCAGTTCGACCGGATCGGTCGACGCGGTCGGCACCACATCGAACAGGGCCCGATACCCGCGTACCGAGTGCAGCGGTCGCGCCGACGTGACCTCGATGCGTGCACCTGCCGATGCCGTGATGACCGGTGTCACCACGGCGTTCGGCCCGATCAGCGACAGGTCGCCGCCCGAGAAGTCGACCGCGAAGCGCCACGAGTAGTACGTGCGCTTCTTGCCGACGACGCCGCCCAGCCCGGTGCGGGTCGCGACGCATTTCGCCAGCGGCGGCCGCGCCGGCGGCTTGCCGCCCCAGTGCAGGCGATAGCCGAACAGCAATTCTTCGCCCGCCTGCACCGGGCGCGCCGGGTTCCAGAACGCGACGATGTTGTCGAAGGTCTCGTCGACCGTCGGGATCTCGACCAGTTGCACCGATCCTGCCCCCCACCCCGACTTGGGCTCGACCCACAGGCTCGGGCGCTTCTCGTAGAACACGCCGTCGTCCTGGTAGTGGTCGAACTCGCGGTCGCGCTGCAGCAGTCCGAAGCCGCGCGGGTTGTGGTCCTGGAAGGCGTTGAAGGCCAGGCGCCGCGGGTTGGTCAGTGGGCGCCAGATCCATTCGCCGTTGCCGGTCCACATGGCGAGGCCATCGCTGTCGTGGATCTCGCCGCGCCAGTCGTAGCCCATGCGGCGGTCGTTCTCGCCGGTCTGGAACATGCTGGTGCACGGTGCGATGCCGAGCCGGTCGATCGTCGTGCGCGGGTACAGCGCGGCATCGATGTCCATCACCTGCGTGTCGCCCGGCGTGATGACGAAACGGTAGGCGCCGGCCACGCTCGGCGAATCGAGCAGTGCGTACACCGTGATGCTGTTCGAGCCCGCGGCCGGGCGCTCGAGCCAGAAGCCGACGAAGTTCGGGAACTCCTCCGGCTTCGGTGCCCCGGTGTCGATCGCGAGGCCGCGCGCCGACAGGCCGTACTGCCACTCGCCACCGACCGCGCGGAAGTAGCTCGCACCCAGGAACGCGGTGATGTCGCGCTGCAGGTCGGTGTGGAAGTTCAACCGGAATCCGGCAAAGCCGAGATCGCGCGGCAGCTTGGCGTTCGCCAGCCCGCTCGTGCCCTGGTCGAACATCTCGGGCACATAGGCCAGTTCCTGTGCCTGTCCATCGGTGAGCTCGTACAGGCGCACCGGCGACTTGAAGAACAGCCCGAGGTGGAAGAACTGAGCCTGGAAGCGCAGCTTGTCGTCATGCCACAGCGCGTGGTCGGGACGAAAGCGGATCGATTGGTAGGCGTCCCAGTCGAGGCCCTCGACCTCCTTTGGCAAGGCGGCGGGCGGCTTCTCGTAAGGCTTGCGGGACAGCGCTTGCGCTTGCCCCTTCAGCGCCGCGTAGTCGAAACGCTGCGGCGCGCCGATCGCCTGCAGTTTCTCGGCCCAGGCCGGCACGGCGGTGGTGCCGGCCAGCGCTGCCAGGCTGGAAATGAAATGTCTGCGTTGCATCGGGGCGGGATCAGAGTGAGCGGGGTTGTCGCGTCGGCAGGGCGTGCCTCGGATCCTCTGCGTTCACTCGACCTTCACGCCTTTCCAGAACGCGACGCGGCCCTTGATGTTGGCGGCGGCTTCGGTCGGTTCGGGGTAGTACCAGACCGCGTTCTCGTTCATGTCGCCATTGACCATCAGGCTGTAGTAATGCGCCTGCCCCTTCCACGCGCAGCCGGTGCGGTGGTTGCTGAAGGTCACGTAGTCGCGATTCAGGCTGGCTTCGGGGAAATAGGAGTTGCCTTCGACAGTCACGATGTCGTCGCTTTCGGCCAGGGTCACGCCGTTCCAGGTGGCTTTCATCGGAGTCCTCTCGTGTGGGTCGGGACGGCAGCGGGGACGAAACCCGTGCGCTGCCGCGAAACAGGCATCAAGCGTACAGCGCTGCCGCTTTCTGCAGCCGACGCGCCACCGCCGTTGCCAGGGCCTTGTCGCCGACGACGCGGACGCTGTCGCCATGACGCAGGATGTCCATCATCAGTTCGGTCGGATCGATGTAGGGCACCTGAAGTTCATAGCGCCCCTCGCCACGGCGATCCCCCAGCCAGCGCGACTTCTGCTGCGGGTGCCATTCCTCGTTGGCAATCCATTGCGCTGCGTCGGCCTCGAACACCAGCGTGGCCCATTTCACCTTCGAGCCGGCGCCGCCATAGATGCCGTAGCCGGCATCGAGTTCGGCTTCGAGGTCTTTCAGCGCCACCGACTTGGCGCGCGTGTCGAGTGCGCGAGCGGCTTCGATGGCATCGAGTGCGAAACGGCGCAGCCCGTCGCTCGCGTGGCACCACGCATCGAGGTACCAGGTGTTGCGGTAGTTCACCAGCCGCTGTGGCGACACCTCGCGCTCGCTGGTGACGCGGTCACTGCGCTTGAAGTAGCGCAGCCACACCCGCTTGCGCTGCACCAGCGCGCTGCCCAGCAGCTCGAAATGCTTGCTCGGCACCCTGCGGCGTGCGGTGCCGATCACCTTGACGCGACGCACCAGCTCGCGAGCCTCGGTTTCATCGGCGCCCAGCAAGCCTTGCAGGCGGTCCATCATCGGCTGCAGGTGCCGTGCCAGCACGCCGTCGTCGTCGAGACCGGCCATCAGCTGGTGCATCGTCAGCAGAGCGTGCAGCTCGCGTTCGCTGAACCACATGCCGGGCAGCTCGTGGTGCACCGCTTTCGACGTGTGGCCCGTGCCCGCAGCGGGCGCATCGAAGCGGTAGCCGTTGTCCGCCCGGTCGTAGGCGATGGGCGCGCCCATTCGGCCGCGCAGGTACTGCAAGTCGCGCTTCAGCGTCGCCGGCGACACCGCCAGTTCGCTCAGCAGCGCATCGAAGCTCACGCAGCCGCGACTGCGCAGCAGCAACTCGATCTTGTAGAAGCGTTCGGTGCGGTCCATCAGCGGTTCCGGAAAAGTGTCGATCTAGCACATTTGTGGCTCACCAGATGAGCCAGCACGAACGAAAGCATAAGCGAAATTTTTCCGCGCCGTGTCCTTCTGGCTCACGTCATGAGCTTGTCGATGGAGACACTGAAGCCATCGCGGCATGTCGCTGCGTCCCGAGGAGCCCGCCATGACCGCCGATCTTTTTGCCCACGACCTGTTCTCCGCCGACCTCACCGCCGTCGCCCACCCGTGCGCCGAACCGCGCGCTCCCGCCGCCTTGCTGACCACGCACGAGCACATCGGCTTCGAGCTCGGCTGGGACCACGCGCACTACGGCGTCACGCCGCCCGCTCCTTACGATCAGGAGCCTTCACCTCTGCGCCATGGTTGGCTCGCCGGCGAGGCCGCCTTCGGCGCCCGCACGCTGACGCCGAGCCCGGCGGTGCGTGAATGGCTGCAATTGCGGCTGCATGCGTGGCTGCGCGGCCGCAGCGTCGAGCTGTTCCAGGTCACGCCGCATTACCTGCAGCGCCTGGCCGTCACGCACTGCCCGATCACCCGCGAGGTGCTCGACAGCCGCACCGACGCTCGCCGCGAGGCCTCGATCGATCGGGTGCGCAACGACGCCGGCTACGCTGCCGGCAACCTGGTCGTGATGAGTGCCCGCGCCCATGTCGCGAAGGCCGCCCACCGCTTCAGCGACGCGGTGCGCATCGCGCGGCAGCTGGAGGCCGAAGGCGAGCGCGGCAACACCGCGCCCGCACAGCAAGACGGTCTCGACGCCGTTCAGTGGGGGCGCATCGTCGTGCTGTGCAGCTTTGTCGAACCACTCACGCACGCGCGGGCCTGCGAGTTGCCGCTGCTGGTGCTGCCGCCGAACCGTCTGCGCCTGTTCAATCCGGTGCAGGCTTTGCAGGCATTCGTCAGCCAGCAACTGCTCGGCGCCGGCTGGAGCCAGCGCATCAACGCGATCGAGGCGTTGATGCCGGGCCCCGCGGCGCGCCGCGCGTTCCGATCGTTCTTCCAGACGCTGCTGCCGAGGGTGCTCGAAGCCGGTCGTCCTGCCGACCCGCAGTGCGCTCGCTGGGCCATCGAGGATGCGTGGCGCCACGCAGCGGTGATGCAGCGCTGGGTGCGTTTCGCACTGTTGTTGACGCCGGCCCGGTGCGAGGCGGTTCTATTGCGCGCGGCGAACGAACGGCTGGTGCCGGACGGCGTGCGCATCGAGCAGCTCGCCGATGCCGACGCCACCGACGGCTGGTGCCTGGATACCAAAGGCTATGTGCCGCACGGTCTGCGCAAGCAACCGTCGCCTCGCGCTGTTGCGCGGTCGGCACCGTCCGCACGGGTGCCGACGTGAGCTGCCTCAGCGGTCGCCGCAGGCCATGCTGCTTGCATCCCAGAGCGGCGTGAATCCGCTGGGCGCGGCCGGTGCCGGACGCAGCAGCCGCAGGCGGATCAACTCCTGCGACACGGCCGGTGGGAAGCCGGTCCGGTTGCGCCGTCGGTCCACCACCAGGTCGTCCAGCACCTTTGACGCCAGTGCCGGGTCACCCCAGCACAGCGCCAGGCGATTGGCCAGGCGGGGGTACAGCGCGCACAGCTGGGCGGGGCGGTGGCGCTCCTGCAAGGCGTTGTGCCACTGACGGGCCATCTCCGTCAGCGCTGAATCCTGCGGACGCGGCGGTTCGCGCAGGCGCGGCCATCCCGATTCGGTTCTCGGCGTCGGGGATGGCCGAGCCATCTTGGCAGGGTGCACGACCTCCGTCGATCGGCCGCCGCGGCCGAACCATCCGAACAGGCTCATGGTGTCGGCTCCCGGGTCTGCGGTGGCGTCTGCCCGGGCAGAATGGCGCCGACTGCGGCGCCAGAAAAGTAACTGAAGGTGTCCATGTCGAGAGTGTCGCCCGCGCGTCCAGCCCGGGCTCATGCTGTGCCCCGTTCCCCCCCGATCTGCAGGTGTAGGCACTTCACATTTCGTGCTCGCGCAACCCGCTGCACAGCGCCGGAGTGCTGCAGGAGCCGTGTTCGACCGGTCACGGTCACCCCTTAGCATCTGGCCATGCCGATGTCGTTGCTGGATGCTTTCTGGAGAGTGGTCACCCGACTCGGCGAGGCGCAGATCCTGCTGCCGACCGCACTCGTGCTCGCACTGTGGCTGGCCTGGCGGGCCCGGGCGTGGCGCCTGGCCGCCGCCTGGTGGCTGGGCATCGTGGCCGCTGCGGCTGTGACGACCGCGTCGAAGGTGGCCTTCATCGGCTACGGCTGGGGCTGGCCGGAGATCGACTTCACCGGCATCTCGGGCCATGCCATGTTCGCGTCAGCGATCCTTCCGGTGGCCGGCATGGCCCTGGCCGGCGCGCAGGACGGTGGTCGCGCCCGCGTCTGGCAGCGGGCGGGTCTGGCGGTCGGTGTCGCGCTGGCGCTGCTGGTGGGTATCTCGCGTGCGATGCTCGGTGTGCACTCCGCATCCGAGATCGTTGCCGGTTGGATCGTCGGGGGCGTTGCGGCGGCCGCGGTGCTGCGTGCGGCACCGATGCCCTTGGCGAGGCTGCCGCTGTGGCTGCCGGTGATGGTGAGCCTGTGGCTGGGAACGGCATCGGCCAAGGCGCCCCCTTCGATCACGCATGATCTGGTGACCCGCTGGTCGCTTGCACTGTCCAGCCGAAGTCAGCCCTACACACGCAGCGATATGCTGACCACGTGGCGGCTGGAGCAGCGGCGAGACCGCGTCCCGCGCTGACGTCTCCGGCTCACAGCGCGCCGACGCACCCGGCGGCGCCGCAGCGGCAACGCAGCTTGCCCTCGTGGTGCGTCTCGCCGTAGTTGACCGTGAGCTCGTCACCGACGGCCACATCGCGCATCGCGTACAGCTCGATGCGCCCTTGGCGGATGCGCAGCACCGCGTTGGGTTGGCACGAGTGATTGGTGTATCGCAGCGGGTCGGTCGATTGCGATGCATCGATTGCGCGGCGTTCGCTGACCTCGACGATCATGATGCGCTGCTGAAGGCGAGCGCGTTGTCGCGCGACCTTCACGCTGATCGATTCGCCGCGGATCTCGCCGATCTTGCGCCGCGCCGGGATCGCCTCGGCGGCAAACGCCCCCTGTCCGTCGATGCGGCTGGGTTGCACGGCGACGGCGAATTTTTGCGGATCGGCGGGGCGGGCCATCGTGTCAGTGTGGTGCAGTGAGATCCGTCGCGATCTGGTGAACGTCAGGTCCTGCCGGACAACGAGCGGGCGAGGCCGGTCTGGTCCAGCACGTCGGCCACCAGTTCCAGGCGCAGCAAGGGGCTGTCCAGCGACATGAATCGCTGCTTGTCTTGCGTGCCGAGCGGCAGCAATTCGCACCAGCGGTTGGCGACCCAGCCGCAATCGTTCCAGCGATAGGGCGGCTGCAGGGGCATTTCACACGGACCGGATGCCCGTTCGGTGAGGCCCTTGACCACCTCCTGCAGCGTGGCCGACACGGATTCGAGGTCGCTCGGCACCGGCACGACGGCATCGTCCGGCAACAGCTCGATCCGGGCGACCCACAACCCGTGCTTCAAGCGCTCGCGGGACTGGATGCGAAACCGCTGCATGCCCGTGCAGCAGATCGTCATCAGGCCCGGGTTCGGGCGCTCCAGCTGCGTGATGGTGGCGAGCGTTCCAACATCGTGAAAGGATTCGTGTGCAAAGCCCTCGCCGCGCGCGGCATCGGATGCATCACGCGCGGCCGGCTGACGGACCTCGCGGCCTTCGGTCAGGCACACGACACCGAACGGGGTGCCGGCCTTGTGACTGCGGCCGATCATGTCGAGGTAGCGCACCTCGAAGATCCGCAACGGCAGGTAGCCGCCCGGGAACAGCACGCTTTGCAGCGGAAACAACGGCAACTCAGAAAGCGTGGGGGTCGACGGTTCCATCGGACGATTGTGGTGCGACGTCGCTGCGCCTGCCGCGCAACAGGCTTTCGAGGCACTGCTCGCGGATGCCGTAGAAAGCCTTGATGTCGTCGATCTGTGCCCAGACCGCATCATTGGCCGGCTGCGTCTGCGCGCGCTTGACGGCCAGGATCATCTTGTTCTTCTGCGTGTGCTCCAGGGCGACGAATTCGAACACCTGGGTGTCGTAGCCGCAGGCGTCGAGCAGCATCGCGCGCAGACCGTCGGTGAGCATCTCGGCCTGCTGCCCCATGTGCACGCCATGCTGCAGGATCGGTCGCATCGGATGCGGGCTCAGCAACTGTGGCCGCAGCTCCTTGTGACAGCACGGCGAGCACACGATCACCGCCGCCCCGCCGCGCACGCCCACGTCGATCGCGTGATCGGTCGCGGTGTCGCAGGCGTGCAGCGCGATCATCACGTCGATCGGGCGTGCCGCCTGGCTGCGCACATCGCCTTCGTCGAAGCGCAGGCCGGCCAGTCCGAGTTTGTCCACCACCGCGTTGCCCAGCCGCACCATGTCGGACCGCAACTCGACACCGGTCACCTGCGCGTCGATGCCCGGTTGCTGGCGCAAGTGGTCGTGCACCGCGAAGGTCAGGTAGCCCTTGCCCGCGCCGAAGTCGACCACGCGCACCGGGCGGGCTGATCCCGGCGTTGCCGACGTGTCATCGAGCAGGTGCGAGGCCCGCAATGCGCCCGCGAACACCTCGACGAACTTGTTGATCTGTTTCCACTTGCGTGACATCGCTGGCACCACCGTGTGCTGCGCG
Organism: Pseudomonadota bacterium; assembly: GCA_030271615.1. Classification (GTDB taxonomy): domain Bacteria; phylum Pseudomonadota; class Gammaproteobacteria; order Burkholderiales; family Burkholderiaceae_C; genus PBB1. The sequence goes on along the minus strand of JARXKP010000002.1, from coordinate 37,723 downwards.
GTGGTGACGCCGAGCTCGGTCAGGAAGGGCCGCGTCACATCGACGAAGCGGTGCTTCTCGCGGTCGTGTGCGTCGGGCCGGGCGGCCGCGCCGATGCCGTTCGAGGCGGCCTGGGAGGTGACCGGCGTGCTGCGCAAGGTGCACACCCCGCGCTGGCTGATCGCGAGTTCGACCGTCTCTTCCCTCGTGTGCAGGTGTGCGTTGCGAAACACCGGCCCAAGCAACTCGCGCAGCGATCGCAGTGCGTCGGCGATCGGCAGGTTTTTCGTCACATCGCGCGTGGTGTGGCGGTACACGAAGGTCAGGTGCGGCTCGCCGCGCAACACGATGGGCCGCACGGTCACCCGCGTCAGATCGGGCTCGGGCCCGCGGTGCTTGGACAGCAGCAGTGTCTCGAAGCTGCCGTCCTCGAGGCTCGCAGCACAGCGCGCGACGAAGCGATCGATGGGGGCGTCAGCGGGGGATTCAGGAAGCGGGTCGGGGGCAGTCATTCAAGGCACGGCGCAGCAGGTGACACGCAGCACCGCCGCGCTTGGACGCCGAAGTCTTCTCACCCGCCGCGACAGGATTATTGCGTCTTGAAGAATCGCGTCAGCGTATCAGCAGCACCGGGGTACGGCACCGAGCCAGCACGCCCGTCGCCACCGAACCCATCACCAGATTGCCGAGGGCCGACTGGCCGTGCGAGCCCAGTACCAGCAGGTCGAAGTGCCCGTCCTCCGCGGTGGCCGCGATCATTTCCGCGGGTGGGCCGACTTCGTGGCGGTAGTGCACGGTCCACCCCAGTTGCGAGAGGAATGCCTTCACCGGCGCGAGGATCGCGTCCGTTTCCTCGCCGTAGTAGTCCTGCAAGGTCGTGCCCGCGAAAAACCGGGCTGCGTTAGGCGGGATCTTGGGCGTCACGGTGATGACGGTGTACTCGTGATGGTCGCCCAGAAAGTCGTCGCGCGCGGCCAGGAAGGCCAGCATTCGCTTTGTGTACGAACTGCCGTCAACGGCCAACAAGATTTTCATGAGGAAACCCTGGCTGTGTCCAAGCGGACTGACGTCGTCACGATACGCGCTGGCTCGACCGCCGGTCTTGATCCACATCAGTTGCCGCGCATCGATTTGCGCCGAAGCGTTTACCGACCATTTACGGGGTGTTACCGAACGACTCGTAACGTTCTTCGGCGGTTGATGGCCGCACCCTAGCCTGCACGCATTCCCAGTACTCGATCAGGACATTGCCGTGCAAGCCATCTCCCCAACCCCCATGACACACGCCGCCATCGCCTCCTGCAAGCCGGCGATCGCCGCGGCCCATCGTCCGGCAGGCGAACGCATTGCCCAGTTGCTCGCCCTCATCGACAGCGAGCTGACCGTGGTGCGCCGCGTCGTGCACGCGGGTGAACAGGTCTATCGCGCCGGTGAGGTTTTCGAAGCGCTTTACGTCGTGCACGCCGGCTTGTTCAAGACGGTCAACGTCTCGGCCGACGGCCGCGAGCAGGTGGCCGGTCTGCACTTCAAGGGCGACTGGCTGGGCTTCGACGGCATTGCCGAAGGCCGCTTCGGCTGCGACGCGATCGCGATGGACACCGGCGAGGTCTGGGTGATCCGTTACGACGAGTTGCTCGAGCGTTGCAGCCGCACGCCGCGGATGATGGCGGCGGTGCACACCGCAATGAGTCGTGAACTGGCACGCGACCGGGATTCGATGCTGGCCCTGTGCACCTTGCCAGCCGACGCCCGGGTGGCCGACTTCCTGCGCAACTGGGCCGACACGCTCGAGCAGCGTGGCCTGCGCACCGACTGCATCACGCTGCGCATGACACGCGCCGAGATCGGCAACTTCCTGGGCATGAAGCTCGAGACCGTGAGCCGTGCGCTGTCGCGTCTGGCCCGCGACAAGGTCATCGGCTTTTCCGAGAAGGGTCGGCGCGACATCGAGATCCCCGACGTCGAAGCTTTGCGTGTCTTCGTCGAACGCAGCCTGGCTGCTACGACGCTGCACTGATCGTCTCGGCCCGAGGCCTCAGCTGCGCGCCTTCAGGGCGCGCGCAATGGCCCGCGCCAGTTCGGCGCGTTCGTAGGGTTTGCGCAGCAGTTCCCAGGCCGCCGCGCCGCCGGTCTGCGCCTGTAACAGCTCGGCCGAGTAACCCGACATCAACAGCACGGCCACACTGGGCCAGCGCGACTGGACCTGGCGAGCGAGTTCGCTGCCACGCATGCCGGCGCCGAGGGCGATGTCGGTCAACAGCACGTTGCAGCGGCCGCCAGCGGCGAGACTGGCGAGCGCCGACTCGGCATCCTCGAACTCGCTGACACGGCAGCCCAGCGCGAGCAGGAACTGCCGAACCACGCTGCGCACCTCGGGGTCATCCTCGACCAGCAGCACGTCGAGTCCTGTCGGCAGGCACGCGGCGGCGTCGAGGGCAGGGTCTTCGTGTTCGGCGTCGCCGCGCACCTGCGGCAGGTACAGCGTGACTTGGGTGCCGGCCCCCGGTGCCGTGTTCAGCCGGATCGACCCCCGAGACTGCTTCACGAAGCCGTAGACCGTGCTCATGCCCAGGCCGGTGCCGCGACCGAGCTCCTTGGTCGTGAAAAAGGGTTCGAACACCCGTTCGCGCACCGTGTCCGTCATGCCTTCTCCGGTATCGGCGATGGTGATCTTGACGAAGGCTTCGCGGTGGACCCGCTCGCCCAGATCGGCCGCCACATCGGCTGGAAGCGCGGTACACGGCGTGCACGCAAACGACAGCGTGCCGCCAGCGGGCATGGCATCGCGTGAATTGATGGCGATGTTGAGCAACGCCGATTCCAGCTGGCCGGCATCGGCCACACAGCGCAGGCCATGCGCCGCCGCGGTGACCTCGATGCGGATCCGCTGATCCAGCGTGCGCCGCAGCATGTCGGCCAGCGACTCGATCAGCTCGCCGACATCGACCTCGGTCGGGCTGAGCTGTTGTCGGCGCGAGAACGCGAGCAGCTTGCCGGTCAGTTCGGCGCCGCGGCGACTGGCCCGCGTCGCGGCGGCCACCAGCTGCTGTGCATCGGCATCTGCCTCCAGAGCGGGATGCTCCTCCAGCACCTGCAGGTTGCCCTGGATCACCGTCAACAGGTTGTTGAAATCGTGCGCGATACCGCCGGTCAGCTGGCCGACGCTTTCCATGCGCTGCGCGTGATTCAGTGCCTCTTCGCTCTGCGAGCGTTGCAGGCTCGCGGCCAGCAGGTTCGACAGAGATTCGAGAAAGTGCAGTTCGTCGTCGCCGAAACGTTCGGGCTGGCGCGATCGGACGGTCAGCACGCCGATGATCTGTCCACGATCCACCAACGGCACCGCGAGCGCGCTGACCAGACCCTGTGCCAGATAGTCCGGCGGCACCGCGAAGCGGCGCTCGCTGCGAAAGTCGGCGACAGTCACCGATCGCCCCTGTGCCAGCACGAAACCCGGCGGCGCGTCGGGTCGGTTGGGACAGCGGCTGCCCAGGCCTTCGCCCGCGAGCAGCCCCACGCCGCCCGCCACGTGGAATTCGAGTCGACTCTGTTCCAGCAGGAACACGACCGCCGCGTCGACCTGCAGGGCATCGGCTGCGACCGCCGGCACCTGCTGCAGCAGCAACTGCGGGTCGCGGGTGTCCACCGCAAGCCGTCCCATCTGCGCGACGAACTCGCTGTAGCGCGCCCGCTGCAGCGCCTGCCGCACGCGCGGATACGCCTCGATCCCGCGCACGGCGGCCACGACGTATGGCTGTCCCTCGATGTACAGCGGGCTGAGTGCGATCTCGACCATCACCTCGCGGCCATCTCGCCGCCTGGCCACCAGCTCCATCTGCGTGCCCATCGGGCGCGCTTTCGGTTCGTGGCTGTAGGCCTCGCGATACGCTGCGTGGCGCGGGCGTATGGCGTCCGGCACGAGCGCCTCGACCATCAGGCCGGCCAATTCACCCGCGGCATAGCCGAGCAAGTGCTCTGCTTCCGGGTTGGCGAGCACGATGCAGCCGCTGCTGTCGACCAGCAGCAGCGCGTCCGGATAGGCACCGAACAGCGAGCGGTAGATCGATCCCTCGGCGGGCGCCGCAGCGGGGGGAGACGCCGGCCGTCTCATGCGCAGCCTCTGCGCATCAACGCGCGGTCACCGCCGGTACCAGCACATAGCCAGCACCGCGCACCGCCTTGATGATGCGAGGTTCGTCCGGATCGTCGTCGAGCTTGCGACGCAGGCGGCCGATCTGCACGTCGATGGTGCGATCGAACGGCGCAGCCTCGCGACCACGCGTCTGCTCCAGCAGGAAGTCGCGCGACAGCACCCGTCCTGCATGTCGAGCCAGCACGCACAGCAGGTCGAACTCTCCGGCGGTCAGCGCCACCGGCCGAGCGTTGGGGCCGGTCAGCTGTCGCGACGCCACGTCGATCTCCCAGTGCTCGAAACAAAGCCGCTCGCGAGCCACCATGGCAGTTGCCTCTGCCGCGGGCGCGGCGGCCGGAGCCAGGCGCCGCAGCACTGCCTTGATGCGCGCCAGCAGCTCGCGCAGGTCGAAAGGCTTCGTCACGTAGTCGTCGGCGCCGATCTCCAGACCGACCACCTTGTCGACCGCGTCGCCACGGCCGGTGACGATGATCAACCCGCAGCGCCAGTGTTCGCGCAGCTTGCGCGCGATCGCGAACCCGTCTTCGCCGGGCAGGCCGAGGTCGAGCAACACCAGGTTGGGAGGATCTGCCTGCATCAGGGCCTTCAGGGCGTGGCCCGAGGCCAGCTCGCTGACACGAAAGCCCTGACGCGTCAGGTAGCCCGCAAGCAGTTGCGTGATGTCGGGTTCGTCGTCGACGATGGCAATGTGGGTATCGGTCACCTGCCAATTCTGCGACACGTCCGCAAATCAGGCCGCCTGGCACCATGCCGACCCACGCAGCCACAGGTCGTGCGTCAGGGCCCAGGCCGATGCCGCAGCCAGCGTGGCTCCGGCCAGCCGCAACATCAGGACGCTGACGGTCGCGCTCCTCGGAGCGCGTGCCCACAGGGTTCCCGGCAGCCACAGACCGAGCGACGAGGCCGCAGCGAAACTCGCCATCGCCAAGGCGCCGTGCAGTGGCGTGTTGGCCAGCGCCGCGACCAGCAGGGCCGACTGCAGCAAGCCGCAGGGCAGGACCAGCAGCAGACTGCCCGCGGCCCCGGCCCGCAGCGGTGCCGTCACACGCTGCCAGCCAGGGGCCGGCGCCGCGGGGGCTGGCCTGCTGCCCAGGCGTGTCCACCAGCCCGGCTGGCGACCCGTCAGCAGCAGCCACAGTCCGAGCCCGAGCACCGCCAGATGCAACAGCGTCCACCACGGATGCAGCGCGGGCGCCATCGCGCCGAGCAGGCTCACCGCACTCACGCTGGCCGCTACCAGTGCACCGCCAACGGCGTAGCTCAGCAGGCGACCCAGCGCAAAGCCCGCCATCAGACCGTTTCGATGGGCGCTGCCGCAACGCTGCGTCACCGCCGCGCAGGGCGCACCGCACATTGCTGCGCAGTGGGGCGTGCCGGCCAGTCCCATCAGCCCGGCGCCAAGAATCAGCGCAGCGTCCATCGATCAGATGATGCCCCAGGGGGCCGGGGACTCAGACCACACGGGAATACACCGTGGAGAAAGGTTCGCGACGCGCCTCGCTCGGCAAATGACGGTCGAACACCATCGCGATCGCACGAACGAAGTACCAGCCCAGCGGTGTCACCTGGATCGCGGTCGGCTCCAGGGCCACGAGTCCCTGCACTTCGAGGGGATGAAGCCGCTCGAGTTCGCCGGCAAAGTAGTCGCGCACGCGCACCTGATGCACGCGTTCGATGGCGTCGAAACCGACGCGGCCCTGGCACATCAGCGCCATGATCATGTCGCGCCGCAACAGGTCGTCAGGCTTCAATTCGAGGCCGCGAACCGTGGCGAATCGGGATTGCCCGATCGCTTCGTAGTACGACGACAGCGTCTTGTCGTTCTGGGCGTAGCAGCGCCCGACCTTGCCGATCGCCGATACCCCGAGCCCGATCAGGTCGCAGTCGGCCTGCGTGCTGTATCCCTGGAAATTGCGATGCAGCTGACCCTGGCGCTTGGCCACCGCGAGCGGATCGTTGGGCAGCGCGAAATGGTCCATGCCGATGTGTGTGTAACCCAGGCCCTGAAAACCGCTGATGGCCGCCCGCAGCATGTGCACGCGCTCGCCGGCCGCCGGTAATTCGTGGGCATGGATGCGCCGCTGCGGTTTGAAGCGCTGGGGCAAATGCGCGTAGGCGTACAGCGCGATGCGATCGGGCCGCAGCGCACCCATCTGCGCCACCGTGCGGGCGAAGGTCGCAGGCGTCTGGCGTGGCAGACCGTAGATCAGGTCAGCGTTGATCGACTCGAAACCGATCTCGCGGGCCTGCCGCATCAGCGCCTCCACCGCTTCGAAGGGCTGCTCGCGATGCACCGCCTTCTGCACCTCCGGGTCGAAATCCTGAACGCCGAAGCTGAGCCGGTTGAAGCCGAGGGCCGCCAGGTGCTTCAAACGGTTCCCGTCGACCGTGCGCGGGTCGACCTCGATCGACACCTCGGCGTCCGGCGCGATCACGAAAGCCTCGCGCAACATCGCCATCAGGCTCTCGAGTTCGTCATCGTCGAGGAAGGTGGGCGAGCCACCGCCGAAATGAAGCTGGGTCAGCGGCTGACCCCGGCCCAGCACCGCCACGTGCAGTTCGATCTCGTGTCGCAGCGCCTGCAGGTACTCGCCCGAGCGCTCGTGATGACGGGTCACCACCTTGTTGCAAGCGCAGTAGTAGCACACCGACTCGCAAAACGGGATGTGCACATAGACCGACAGCGGCGCGGCGCCGCCCGCTGCGGTGTCTCTGGCACGCTGTTCCAGCGCTTGGCGATAGCTCGCCGCACCGAAGGTTTCGACGAATCGGTCGGCCGTTGGGTAAGAGGTGTAGCGCGGTCCAGGTACGTCCAGCCGGGACAGCAACTGGCTCACCTGATCTGCGGCGAGGGGATCGGTCGTCATGCCCGCACTGTGCCCAGCCTGCAGAAGAAGGGCTTGACGCCGATCAAGCAGCGGGCTCTTCGACCACCAGCAGCATCGTGATGGCACCCGCTGTGGCGATCAGCGCCCAGAAGATCAGAAAACTCATCGTGTAGGTCGCTGAGCGAGACCAGTCGAAGACCTCGCCGCCAAACCAGCGCAAGTCGTCGGGATCGACCACCGCGAAGACCAGCATTTCGGTCACGCCGGCCATCACGAAGGCGGGCCACAGGATTTGCATGCTGCGCCTGATCAGCAAGGCCGGCTTCATGGTCAGCGCGGCGTGGCCGCGTGGTTGCGGGCCTTCAGCGCGGGCTCGAGCGCCGGGTTGACCTGACCGGTGGTGATCGGTGCCGCGTCGAGGACCAGTGGATCGGCCCCGCGCCAAGCGACGATACCGGTGGAAATGGCCGCCACCACCACGATCGCGGGACCTCCGATCACCATCCACACCATCGGCTCGCGCCACCAGGGGCGGTTCCGGCTCACGGTTTCGGCAACTTGTGTCATCACGGGGACTCCTGGAAAACGGCGCTCAGCGCGGGACCACGAAGGTCGATTTCTCTTTCACTTCGGCCTTGTTTCCGTGGGACTCCACGGTCTCGACCTCGAACCGAATCGGGTGGACGCCGGCGCCGAGGCGGTGTGCTGTCTCGGCGTCGATCTGCACACTGACTGGCAACCAGCGGGCCTCGGCCGGGCCGAGTTCGAAATCCTGCTGGGTCGCTACCGTAGCACCGTCGATGCCTTCGACCTTCACCCGGAAGTGCTGGACCGACTCGGTCGCATTCATCACCTGCAAGCGGTAGACGTTCTCGATCTGCCCCTCGCCGACCATGCGCGCCAGGGTGCCGCGGTCGCGCACCACGTCGACCCGGAACGGGCTGCGCAGCGCCAGGCTGGTGACGAAGGCGCCGCAGATGACCACCAGCACGGCGGTGTAGATCAGCACCCGGGGTCGGAACACACGCATCAGCGTCTGCCTGGGGTTGAGTCGCTGCGCCAGACCGTTCTGTGTCGCGAAGCGGATCAACCCCTTGGGGTACTTCATCTTGTCCATGACGTCGTTGCAGACGTCGATGCAGGCCGCGCAGCCGATGCAGGCGTATTGCAGTCCCTCGCGGATGTCGATGCCCGTCGGGCAGACCTGCACGCACAGGGTGCAGTCGATGCAGTCTCCCTTGCCGAGGGCGCGCGGGTCGGCGCTGCGCGGCCGCGATCCGCGAGGATCTCCGCGTTGCGAGTCGTAGCTGACGATCATCGTGTCGTGGTCGAACATCGCGCTCTGGAAGCGCGCGTACGGGCACATGTACAGGCAGACCTGCTCGCGCAGCCAGCCGGCGTTGCCGTAGGTGGCGAAGCCGTAGAACAACACCCAGAACCACTCCCACGGCCCGAACCCCATCGTGAACGACTCGGCCCACAGCGTGCGGATCGGCGTGAAATAGCCGACGAAGGTGAAGCCGGTGTAGACGCCAATGGCGAGCCACACCGCGTGCTTGGCACCCTTGCGCCAGACACGATCGACGGTGCGCGGGCCGGCGTCGCGCTTCATGCGCGCCATGCGGTCGCCCTCGATGTGCCGCTCGACCCACAGGAATATTTCGGTGTAGACCGTCTGCGGGCAGCTGAAGCCGCACCACAGCCGGCCGGCCACCGCAGTGAACAGGAACAGCGAATAGGCGCAGACGACCAGCAGCGCCGTCAGGTAGATGAAGTCCTGCGGGTGCAGCACCAGACCGAAGATGTAGAACCGGCGTGCCTCCAGGTTGAACAGCACTGCCGGCCGGTCGTTCCACATCAGCCATGGCGTGCCGTAGAACACCAGTTGCGTGATCCACACCATCACCCAGCGCCAGCTGGCGAACCAGCCCTTCACCGCACGCGGGTAGATCTGCGTGCGCTTCTCGTACAGCCAGACGGTCTCGCCTTCGCCTTCGGCCGCAGCAGGCGCCGGGACGATCGGAATCACCGGGCGGCTCATGCCACGCCTTCAGGGTACTGCACTGCGCACACGGCTCAAGGCGCGGCTGGCGTGTGGCTGCGCGACAGGCTCATCACATACGCACCCAGCACATGGATCTGTTCCGGCGTGAGCCGTTGCGCCTGTGCCGGCATCACGTTGGTCTTGCCGTTGGTCACCATCGCGACGATGGCGTCCTCGCCGAAGCCGTGCAGCCAGATCTTGTCGGTCAGGTTGGGGGCGCCGATCGCCTGGTTGCCCTTTCCGTCGGCACCGTGACAGGCCGCGCAGATCGCGAACTTGGGCTGTCCGGCCGCAGCGGCTGCGGCGTCATGGGTCGCGCCCGACAGGCTCAACACGTACTGCGCCACGTTGTGCAAGTCCTTGGCGTCGCCGACCGCCGCTGCCAGCGGCGGCATCATGCCGACGCGTCCGTCGGTGATGGTCTTGATGATCGTGGCGTGGTCGCCGCCATGCAGCCAGTCCTTGTCGGTCAGGTTGGGAAAGCCCTTGCTGCCGTGCGCATCCGAGCCGTGGCAGGCGGCGCAGTTGTTGACGAACAAGCGCTCACCGATGCCCATCGCCGCCGGATCCTGCATCAGCGTTTCGGCCGTGGCGGACGCATAGCGCGCATAGACCGGTTGCATCGCCACACGCGCGGCCTGCTGTTCGGCCTGGTGCTGACCGGCGCTGGTCCAGCCCAGACTGCCGGCGCGGCTGCCCGCACCGGGATAGAGCAGCAGGTACACGAGGCTGAACACCACGGTGATGATGAACAGCCACATCCACCAGCGCGGCAGCGGGTTGTTGAGCTCGGTCAGATTGACGTCCCAGACGTGACCGGTGGTGTTGTCGCTGGCCATCACACGTCGCCGCGCGGCCCCAGCCAGCAGAGCCAGGCAGGCCAGCATCGACACCACCGAGGCCACGGCAACGAACACCGACCAGCCATTGGAGAAAAAGTCACTCATCGCAGGCTCCCTTCGTCTTCGAGCAGGGGCAATTGAGCTGCTTCGGCAAAGCCTGCCGCGTTCTTGCGCGACCAGGCCCAGCACACGATGCCGATGAAGGCAAAGAGAGACAGCACTGTGACGGCGATTCGTAGGGTGTTCACGTCCATGAAAGTGTCCTCACTTGACGGAGGTGCCAAGCACCTGCAGATAGGCAATCAGCGCGTCGAGCTCGGTCTTGCCCTTGACGGCCTCGCCGGCTTGGGCGACCTCTTCTTCGCTGTACGGCACGCCGACCGTGCGCAGCGCACGCAGGTGTCGGGGCATCGATTCGGCATCGACCGGGGTGCGCGCCAGCCATGGGTAGGCCGGCATGTTCGACTCGGGCACCAGGTCGCGCGGGTTGTTCAGGTGAACCCGGTGCCACTCGTCGCTGTACTTGCCACCGACGCGGTGCAGGTCCGGCCCAGTGCGCTTGCTGCCCCACTGGAACGGGTGGTCCCAGACGAATTCGCCGGCCACCGAATAGTGGCCGTAGCGCAGCGTTTCCGCATACAGCGGCCGGATCATCTGCGAGTGGCAGTTGTAGCAACCCTCCCGCGTGTAGATGTCGCGTCCGGCTTGCTGCAACGCGGTGTACGGCTTCAACCCTTCGACTGGCTGGGTGGTCGAGCGCTGAAAGAACAGCGGCACGATCTCGACGATGCCGCCGATCGCAACCACGATCAGGATCAGCACGATCATCAGCAGGTTGTTGGTCTCGATCCGCTCGTGCCCGGAGGGTGCGGGATGGCTTTCGGTCTTGGTGTTCATCGCAGGTTCTCGTTCAAGCGTGGGCCACGACGCCGGGCACCGGGGAGGCGACCGCCTTGCCCCGCGACACCGTCATCACCACGTTCCAGGCCATGATCAGCATGCCGCTGAGGTACAGCACGCCGCCGAGCAGGCGCACCACGTAGAAGGGGAAGGTGGCCTTGACGCTCTCGACGAAGCTGTAGACCAGCGTGCCATCGGGGTTGACCGCGCGCCACATCAGGCCCTGCATCACGCCCGAGATCCACATCGCGGCGATGTACAGCACGATGCCGACGGTAGCGATCCAGAAGTGCATTTCGATCGCCCGCACGCTGTACATCTTGGTCTGTCCGAACATCCGCGGGATCAGGTAGTACAGCGAGCCCATCGACACGAAACCGACCCAGCCAAGCGCGCCGCTGTGCACGTGGCCAATGGTCCAGTCGGTGTAGTGGCTGAGTGCATTGACGGTCTTGATGGCCATCATCGGGCCCTCGAAGGTGCTCATGCCGTAGAACGACAGCGCGACGATCAGGAACTTCAGGATCGGGTCATCGCGCAGCTTGTGCCAAGCACCGCTGAGCGTCATCACGCCGTTGATCATTCCGCCCCAGCTTGGCGCCAGCAGGATCAGCGAGAACACCATGCCGATCGATTGCGCCCAGTCGGGCAGTGCCGTGTAGTGCAGGTGGTGCGGGCCCGCCCACATGTAGGTGAAGATCAGCGCCCAGAAGTGCACGATCGACAGGCGGTAGCTGTAGACGGGGCGCTCGGCCTGCTTCGGGATGTAGTAGTACATCATTCCGAGGAAGCCCGCCGTGAGGAAGAAGCCCACCGCGTTGTGGCCATACCACCACTGCACCATCGCGTCCTGTACGCCGGCATAGGCCGAGTAGCTCTTCATGTAACCCGCGGGAATCGCCGCACTGTTGACCAAGTGCAGCAGTGCGACCGCGAGGATGAACGCGCCAAAGAACCAGTTCGCCACGTAGATGTGACGGACCTTGCGCGTTCCCACGGTGCCGAAGAACACCACCGCATAGGACACCCACACCAGCGTGATCAGGATGTCGATCGGCCACTCGAGCTCGGCGTATTCCTTGCCTTGCGTGTAGCCGAGCGGGAGCGAGATCGCCGCCGCCACGATCACCGCCTGCCAGCCCCAGAAAACAAAGCGCGCGAGCTTTGGCGCGAACAGGGTTGTCTGGCAGGTGCGCTGCACCACGTGAAACGAGGTCGCCATCAATGCGCATCCGCCGAAGGCGAAGATCACCGCGTTGGTGTGCAACGGCCGCAGGCGGCCGAAGCTGATCCAGGGCAGGCCGAAATTCAACTCGGGCCACGCCAGCTGCGCAGCAATGATCACCCCCACCAGCATGCCCACCACGCCCCACAGAACGGCGGCCAGCGCGAACCATCGCACCGGATCGTCGTCGTAGACCGGTGCGCCTTGCGCCGTTTGCGCATGACTGAGACTCATAGGGAACTCCTGTTGCGTTAACGTTTCAGACCTTGCGATTCTTGTGGTCTTTGCCTGCTGCGGCTTGATCCGCGTCAATTGTTGCTGCGGATGGGGTGTCGCTGGCCGCAAGAATCTGTGCTGCCACGGCATCGATCTCTTCGAACTGCCCCCCGTGCAGCGCCCAGGCGAAGACCGCCAGGATGCCCAGCATCGCGAGCACGGACAACGGCACGAGCAGGTAGAGCACGTCCATTCGGGACCTCAACCGCCGCCAGGCTCGGAATCAACCGGTCCGGTGGCTGGGTTGTGGCCGGCGAGGAGCTGGGCCAGCGGCCCAGCTCGGCTGGCGCGGCGTTTGCAAAGCGAAGTGGTGAGTTTCATGAGTCAGCGACGAAGCCGCAACGCGTTGCCGACCACAAACAGCGAGCTCGCCGCCATCCCGATGCCTGCGGCCCACGGCGGCAACAGCCCGACCAGAGCCAGCGGCACGCACACCGCGTTGTAGGTGGCGGCCCAGGCGATGTTCTGGCGGATCACGCGAACGCAGCGCCGTGACATGCGGCGCAACTCCACCACGTCGCCGATGCGGTCGGCCAGCAGCACCGCATCGGCCTGGCCGCGAGCCAGCAGCGCTCCCGCGCCCATCGCCAGCGACACGTCGGCCTGTGCGAGTACCGGAGCGTCGTTGATACCGTCGCCGAGCATGGCGACCGTCTCGCCGGCGGCCTGCGCTGCGCGAACCGCCGCCAGCTTGGCCTCGGGTGTGGCACCGCCCATCGCCGAATCCAGACCCAGGGCCGTGGCCATGCGTTCCACACGGTATGACGCGTCGCCTGAAAGCAGGGTGACGCGCAGGCCCTCGGCGCGCAAGGCCACCAGCGCTGCCGACACGTCGGGGCGCAGGGCTTCTTCGAAGTGCAATCGGGCCATCGGCTGGCCGACCGGCCCGAACCAGGTCTCGAGCCCTGCACTGTCTTCGGTGGCGTCGGGGGTCCCCGCATCGATACCGCCCACCCAGCGCGCGCTGCCGAGTCGCCAGCGCCGGCCCTGTGCGTCCTGCCCTTCGACGCCGGCGCCCGGCTGCTCGCGCAGCGCGTGCCAGTGGGTGGCCGCCGGCGTTGCGGCAGGCTGCGACTCGCAGAGCGCTCTCGCGAGCGGATGACGCGACCACGCGGCCAGCGATGCGGCGCACTGCAGCAGAGCCGATTCGTCGATCAATGCCGCCGCGGGCAGACGTTCGCAGGCGGTGTAGCGCGGACGGTCTTCGGTGAGCGTGCCGGTCTTGTCGACGAACAGGCGCGTGCAGCCCGCCATGACTTCCAGCGCGTCGAGCCGCCGCAGCAGTACGCCGCGTCGTGCCAGCGAATTGGCAGCCGCCAGCAGCGCCGACGGCGTGGCCAGCGACAGTGCGCACGGGCAGGTGACGATCAGCACCGACACCGCCACCCACACGGCGCGGCTGGGGTCGATCACGCTCCACACGGCCGCCGCACCGCCCGCGAGCAACAGCACCGCCCACAGGAACGGCGCCGCCCAGCGGTCGGCCCAGCGCGCACTGGACGGCCGCTGCGACTGCGCCTCGCGCATCAGTGCGACGATGGCCTCGTGGCGCGTGTCGGCCCCGGTGCGCAGCACCTGCACGACGACCGGCGCCTCCAGGTTCACGCTGCCGGCCACGACCTCGGCGCCCGGCGCCTTACGCTGTGGCGAGGATTCGCCGCTCAGCAGCGCCTCGTCGGCCGAAGTGCATCCTTCGAGCACGCAGCCGTCCGCAGGAAAGGCCTCGCCGACCGCGACGCGCACGCGGTCGCCCACGCAGAGCCGGGCGATGCCGACACATTCGGTGCGGCCATCGGCCAGCACCCGCAGCGCTGTTTCCGGCAGCGCGCCGAGCGCGTCTTCTAGCGCCTCGGCCGCACGGTGGCGAGCCCGCACTTCCAGCATGCGCCCTGCCAGCAGCAGCGCCACGAACATCGTCAGCGAGTCGAAATACACGGCACTGCCGAACGGGCCGTGCGGGTCGAACGCCGCACCGGTGCTGGCGATGAAGCTGACGATGATGCCGATCGACACGGGCACGTCCATGCCGATGTGGTGCGAGCGAATCGCGTTCCACGCGCCACGAAAGAACGGCATCGCCGAGAACGCCATCACCGGCAGGGCCATCACCCAACTGCCCCAGTTCAGGAGGCGCAGCAGATCGGGTTCGATGCCGCCGGCCCCGGCCACGTAGGCGGGGGTCGCCAGCATCATCACCTGCGTCGCGCAGAAAGCCGCGACGAACAAGCGCCAGAGCGCCTGACGGGCTTCGCCGCGGCGCAAATCGCGCGCACCGGCGGCGGTGTCGGGAAGTGCGTCGAAACCTGCCTTTCGCACCGCATCGACCAGTGCCGAGGGCCGCGTGCGCGTGGGATCCCAGCGCACGGAGGCGCGCATCGCGGCGGCGTTGACCGTTGCCTCGATCACGCCGTCGACAGACCGGAGCGCCTCCTCGATCGGCAGCGCACACGCCGCACACGTGACGCCCGACAGCCGCAAGGACGACACACCGATGGACCGTTCACCCTGATCGACCGCCCACCTCGTGAACCGCGCGATCTGTTCCGGCTCGTCGAATGCAGAAGCGTCCGGCGTGGCGAGGAAAGCAGAGGCGGATCGGTGGGTCAGGGTGGTCGTGCTCATCGGCGCAGGCTGCAGGCACAGCGCCAGCGACGCGAGTGTGTGAGGCGCAGGCACCAGCTTACTTGATCACCGTCAAATCTGGCGCTCGGGGTCGGTGCTGACCCGAGTGCCGAGTGAAAGTCAGCGCCTGCCGGTCTCACGCTTGATCTTGTCGCGACACATGGCGCGTGCCTGCTCGTCCGATTCGGCTTCGCAACGCGCTGCCGAGTCGTTGATCCCGCCCGAGGGTGCGGCCTTCGTGGAGTGCAGCGCGCGCTTCTCGGTCTTCGATGGGGAAACCGGCGCCTTGTGCAGCGGAATGACGATTTGGGGTGTCACCGGGCTTTCAGGGCGCAGATTGCCCGGGGGTGATGCGTTCTCGTTCAATTCGACCGGGTTGATCAGTCGCGGGCCGGGCTTGCCAGCGACCGGTGCCGACGCCCCCACGACTGGCAGCGGCGCACGGGTCTGGGCCGTCGCGACGAGGACCGTAGCCGCCAGCGCGAGCACGGCGGACAAGGGCAGACAACGAATCTTCATCACGTATCCTTTATGGGTCGGCGGGAATTGCAGCGTGTTCCGTCGCACGGTCAGTCGGTGTAACACGACCCGCTGTCGCGAGTTTGAGTCGCGTCAAGCCGCGCGCGGATGGCGTCGCCCGATGGCACATGTCTGACCACCCACCCGACAGCACCACGACTTTCCAGATGACTCTCAACCGCACGATCGAACCCGTCGACGCCGAGGCATCGACCCACGAGCCCCGCCTCTGGCGCGACAACGGCTGGACCGCGCGCGTCATCAAGAACGAAGACGACGAGGGCTGGGCCGTGGAGATGCTCAGAAAAGGGGAGTCCGAGCCGGCGCTGGTCGGCCCCTGGACGATGGGGCGCGACAAGAAGAACCCGAAGCCGCTCGACACCTCGGCGTTCAACGTTCTGGTGAAGACCGCAGCCGAAGTGCTGCGCCGGCACGAGCAGCAGTTGCACGCGCAACTGCACAAGGGCATCGCCGTGAACGCAGGCGCCGGGCGCGTCACCGTCACGCTCGACATCGTGGTCGATGAAGACGATCCCTATGCCGTGCTCGGTGCGGTCGACGAGTTCGGCACTGCCCTGGCCCAAGTGCGCGTGTCAGCAGGGTTCAAGCTGACCGCTGCGAGTGCCAGCGCCTGGATCGACGACGACTTTCGCAAGCCATCTCACTGAGACCCGGGTGCTTCGAGTTCCCGGGCCGTGAGCCACAGCCGCAGGTCGAACTCCAGCTGGTGATAGGCCGGTTCCATGTGCCTGCACAGCGCATAGAAAGGCTTGTCGTGATCGCGCTCCTTGAGGTGCGCGAGTTCGTGCACCACGATCATCGTGAGGAATGCGCTCGGCGCCTCCTTGAACAGGCTCGCCACGCGGATTTCGCGCTTCGATTTCAGTCGGTTTCCCTGCACCCGCGAGACGGTGGCGTGCGTGCCCAGTGCGTTGTGCAGCACCTGCAGCCGGGTGTCGTAGGCTACCTTGGAAACCGGCGGCGCGCTGCGCATGAAACGGGACTTCAACTCCATCACGTAGTCGTACAGCGCCGGGTCGCTGCGCACGGCGTGCGCGTCGGGATAGCGTTGCCGCACGTTGTCGCCCAGGCCGCCCCGCGCGATCAGATCGCTCACGCGAGCCAGCACGTCGGGCGCATATCCCGCGAGGTACTTCAAGCTCACGCGTCGACCTCTGGCGGCAGCGCCCGCCGTTCCAGCACGAGCAGCAGGTTGTTCGCCGGCATCGGCACCCGCTCGCGCAAGCGCAGGCCAACCGCGCGCGCCTGATCCAGCACCTCGGACAAACGCCGCAGCCCCCATGCAGGATCGCGGGCGCGCAGATCGGCATCGAAGGCGATGTTGCCCGGCGCGGTCGGCACGTCGTCTTCGAGGTACGGTCCGTAAAGCAGCAGCAGGCCGTGGACTGCCAGGTGCCGCGAGGTCAGTTGCATCAGCGCGGTGCAGGTGTCCCATGGCGAGATGTGCAGCATGTTGGCGCAGAAGATCGCGTCGAACGGCGTGGTCAGGCCATGCGCCGACGGGTGTCGCCGGTTCGCCAGCACGTCCAGAGGCTGCGCGGGCAGGACGTTGTCAAGGCCGTCACACCACGCATCGATCGAAGCCAGCGCCAACGGGTCGGCATCGGTCGGCTGCCAGCGCCAGCCGGGCAGCCCTGTGGCGAAATGCGCGGCGTGCTGGCCGGTGCCGCTGGCGATTTCCAGCGCTATGCCGGACGCAGGCAACACCCGCAGCAGTTCGGCCAGGATGGGAGCTTTGTTGCGATCGGCGGCGGGGCTGTGGTGGCGCGGGTCGGGTGTCATGCGGGGTTGCGAGGCTCTCTGGGGTATCCCACAGCAATGAGGATGCGCCTGACGATCGTCTCCGGCGCGGGCGCCGTGCCTGGGCTACCGACGGGGGCTGCCGCCCGCGGGCTCCAGATCACTTCTTCTTGAAACGATCCAGCAGCACTTGGCTGTCGACAGCATCATTCCGTCGAGCCCCGATCGATTTCACGAGATGCCGGAACGGCGCAGCAATCGAATCCCCTATCTTTGACGCACGGGATGGAACAGGCGCCCGGTTGGTTTCGCGAATAACGAAATCTTCCCACATCGGGATTCGGGTAACTGTTTTTTCGTTGTACCAGAGATTTCCGTAAAGCTGGGTTCTCTGATTGACGAGGTGATTGTATCGGGACTTGACACCATGCATCGTATTATTTGCGGGGGAAAAAAGAATAATGCTGTTGTTGGTTCGCTGTATTTTCTTTGTCTTGCACCAATCCCAGGGTACCCAGCATCTGTCCGCATCGGCGTGAGCCTCCCAATAGGTTTGAACGTATTTGTAGGCAGATTCGAACTCCAGATATTGAGTATGGTGATCGTTTTCTTCGGCGTGAATATCGGGGTTGACATTCACCATATAGGTCACCGCCTTGCGCCTGACGTCCGGATGCGGGCTGATCTCATAGCCATCGAGGTACTTGTGCAGGCCACCATCGAAGCAGACCTCTGCGAGGCGGATCTCAAATTTGGCTGCGAGAGTTTCAATGAACTCACGACCTGACAGGAAGCTCGTCAATTCTGAAATTATCGAAGAATGCGGGTTCATGAGCCGCAATGTGATGCCGGCACCTTCGCACGATGAATTGTTCTTGATCCTGCCCGCACGCTTATTCTTGTGCCATTGAATGTATTCATGTCTGTCGGTGATGCAGCCGGGGAAATCGATGATCTTGTAACCGCCATCGAACAGTGCATCGAACAACGCCCGATCCGAATCGAGATCGGAGATCTTTATTTCCGGAGAAGAAATGATCTGTGAAAAATGCCGATCTTCGAAGAAATCATTGATATGTATGTGCGGAAAAGGTGTATCCGTAAATTTCCCCGAAGATATTTTCTCCAGTAAATAATCGAAAGACATGTTCAACGCTCCGGTAAATGGAGGAGCCGCAGGTACGGATCAACAATTATCCTTGTCGCTCGCGCCCGACTTCCTGTCGAAAGTGGAGAGGATCTTGCGTCGGTGACTCGACATCAGACCGGGAGCGACGGATCCCGGCGTCGTTTCTGCGCGTGAGCTCTCACCGGCCAGGGCGCCACCTAAAATCCGTCGGCTATGTGTCGTGCCCTTGAAAGGCGCACGCAGGCTTCCATCGGCCCGTTTCATGGTCATGGATCGGATCCCGGCAACTCAAAGGAACGTCAGACATGGGCGCGCAGTGGAAAGCAAAGCACAAGGATCTGGCCGCCAACGCCAAGGGCCAGCTGTTCGGGAAATTGGCAAAGGACATCATGATCGCTGCCCGTCACGGGGCCGATCCCGCTGCAAATGCACGTCTTCGGCTGGTTGTCGAGCAGGCGCGCAAGGTCTCCATGCCCAAGGAGACGCTGGAGCGCGCCATCAAGAAGGGCGCGGGGCTGACGGGTGAGGCGGTGCATTTCGAGCACGCCCTCTACGAGGGCTTTGCTCCGCATCGCGTGCCCGTGATGGTTGAATGCCTGACCGACAACGTGAACCGGGCCGCCTCGGAAATGCGCGTGCTGTTTCGAAAGGGCCAGCTCGGCTCCTCCGGCTCGGTGGCCTGGGATTTCGACCACGTGGGGATGATCGAGGCCGAGCCCGCTGTGGCGGGTAGCGACCCCGAGATGGCTGCCATCGAAGCGGGCGCGCAGGATTTTGCCGCTGCGGAGGAGGGCGCCACGATGTTCCTGACCGCTCCTGCGGATCTCGATCTGGTCAGCCGCGGGCTGCCGGCACAGGGTTTCACTGTCTTGTCTGCCAAGCTGGGGTATGTGCCCAAGAATCCCATCGACCCGGCCAGCCTGAGCGCCGAACAACTGGACGAGGTGGAAGTCTTCCTGGCTGCGCTCGATGCGAACGAAGACGTGCAGAACGTGTTCGCTGGCTTGCAGGGCTGAGCGGCGCAGGGGCTGGCGCCCGCGGCCAGATTCACGATGATTGACGATTGATCTGGTGATCAAGAAAGAAGATTTCGATGACCGACGCTATCCCGACGATCCCTTTGCCCGACCGGCTGGCCATCGACCCGCGCAGCCTGCATCACGTCGCTGCCGTGTTCGAACGGGACATCGGTATTCGCTTCAACGACAAGGAACGTTTCGATGTCGGTGAGTACTGCATCAGCGAGGGCTGGATCAGGGTGCCTGCTGGCAAGGCGGTGGACCGAAAGGGCCAACCGCTGATGATCAAGTTGAAGGGCAAGGTCGAGGCGTTCTATCGCTGAGGGTGTCGAATCGAATCACTTCGAGCTCCTCCGACGACGCCGTATAGCCGTGAGCGCAGTCAACCCTGACAGCACCAGTGCGTATGTCGTCATGTTCTCGTGCACGGGACGGATGCCGCCAATTTGGCGGGAAGCTGGCTTGCGACAGGCAATTGCAGCGGATTCGATCTGCAAAACCACTTTTCAGTCCGGCGGAGTTTCATAGGGGCCGACGCGGCATTCACCGCGATTTGTAGGACGGGCCACCGCCGAGCGTTGCTGGTGGCGAATCGGCTTGCCGCCGTGCACCAGGCGGGCAGAGTTGCCGGCTCCGCTTGCGCGCTATCGCACCCGCCCGAACGAAACTGGCGTCACCTCCCAGGAACTCAAGGCAAAGCCGCTGGCCGAAGCGCAAGTGTCGGAAGCGATCGCGTGCGACTCGCAGCCGGATGTCAGTTTGTAGGGATTGCTTCAAGTCAGAGCTTCCCAATAGGATCGAAATACAAACGTTCCGGAGGGATTACCCATGAAAAAGACTGCATTTGCGCTACTGCTCGGAAGCGCCGCTTCGATTGCCAGCGCTACCCCGGTGACGCCCGTCGGCTACGACATGCCGAACGGCAACGGCCAGGCCGCAGGCGGTCAGTACAACTACTGGGACAAGGAATACACCGGCAGTGGCACCACCTCGCTCGACAACGCTGCCTTGTCGGGCGGCACAGGCAACCTGACCGACGGCGTCGTCAGCACCCTGAATTGGTACTCGACCGAGAACGTTGCCGGAACCGGGCCCTACGTCGGCTGGCGCCGAACTACCCTTCCCAATTTCCAGATTCAATTCAGCTTTGGTGGCCCGGTGAACGTCGACATGATCTCGATCCACGCCGATGACAGCGGCGGGGCGGGTGGCGTGGCGCTGCCGTCGCGTGTGAGCTTCGATTGGGGCACGGGCAATGTGAGCCTTGCGGTAGTCGACCCCGATCTCGGAACAGCGCCAAGCTGGCTGGTGTTCGATAACCTCGGTATCACCAGCGCCTTGTCCATCAATGTCGCGTTCGCCTATGGCAATGAGTGGGTATTCGTCGACGAGGTGAGCTTCGACGGCAGCAGCGTCGGCGTGCCCGAGCCGGCGAGCTGGGCACTTGCTGTCTTGGGGCTGGCAGTGATTCCCGTGATGCCGCGACTTCGCCGCAGGTCAAAGGAACGCTGAGGTTTACTGAGCCTCCACCCGGGTAGCCGCAGCAACAGCCAAAAAAAAGCACTTAGCGGGGTTACCGTTAAGTGCGTTTTTCGATTGCGTACTACTTGGTGGCCTGGGGCGGAATCGAACCACCGACACGCGGATTTTCAATCCGCACGTTTTTGCATTTCCCTTTGTTGATCTCTGTTGGTATGATGCATATAAATCAACAGCTTATAGGATATCTGCTGGATATCCTGACAGTAAAGTTGTTGATCGAAATGCCGCAGTTTCGATCGAAATTGCCTACAGATTGCCTACAAGTTGGGGTGCGGCGATGGCAGAGACGAAAACAGCCCGGGTGCTGCTGACAGCCAAACGGGTCGAACTGTTCACCTGTCCACCGAACAAGTCGCAGGCGTTCCTCTGGGACACCAACACGCCAACGATGGCCCTGCGAGCCACGCGAACAGGGCGCAAGACATACGTCTTCGAGGCGCGACTGAAGGGCCAGACGATCCGAACTGCGATCGGTTCCCCAGCCGACTGGACCCTCGACATGGCACGGCTTCGGGCTGCCGAGCAGAAGCGCCTCGTGGACGATGGCCTTGATCCCCGCGAGGTAGCCGAGGAAAAAGCGGAGGCACGTGCTGCTGCCGTCGCTGCGAAGCAAGCCGCAACCGAGGCGGCTGCTGCCGAGGTCGCTGCGCGGGCGCTGACAGTCGGCGAGGCCTGGACGCGCTACATCGAGGAACGGAGACCGCATTGGGGCGAGCGCAACTACGCCGACCATCTGAAGCTGGCCCAGTTGGGCGGCAAGGCGCGCTTGCGCCGCCCGGACGTAATGACGAAACCGGGACCGCTGGCTGCATTGATGCCGATGCGCCTTGCCGACCTAAATGCCTCAGCCGTCGAAGCCTGGGTCTCCAAGGAGGCAAGCGAGCCCGTTGCGCGTCTTGCTCGATTGCGCTTGGCGCTGCGACTGTTGAAAGCGTTTCTTCGTTGGGCAGCCTCCGAGCCTGATCTGAAGGACCGCGCCGATCCCGCTGCTGCCAGCGCGAAGAAGGCTCGCGAGGCTGTCGGCAAGGCGAAGGCGAAAAACGACTACCTGCAACGCGAGCAACTGCGGACATGGTTTGAGCATGTCCGCAAGATCGGCAATCCAGTCATCAGCGCCTACCTTCAATGCCTACTGTTGACGGGCGCCCGTCGCGAGGAACTGGCCGAATTGCGCTGGGATGACGTGAACACCCAGTGGTGCGGAATCGACCTGAAGGACAAGATCGAAGGTCGTCGCGCTGTTCCCCTCACGCCCTACGTCGCCGACTTGATCGCAAGCCTACCGCGCCGCAATGAGTGGGTTTTCTCAAGCGCCCGGGCTATCAATCTCGACGGCAAGAACGCCGCACGCCGAGCCCGTTATCACGCTGCCAAAGGCACCGAGGCGCCAGCCGGTGATGTGGCATTTGCGAGCGCCTCCGGGCGTCTTGTTGAACCCAGCATTGCGCACCGCCAAGCATGCACAGCCGCTGGGTTGGATGGCCTGACCTTGCACGGGCTGCGCAGGAGTTTCGCGAGCCTGTGCGAGTGGCTCGATATCCCGGGCGGCATCAGCGCACAGATTCAAGGCCACGCGCCGCAAGGCGTGCGCGAGCAGAACTACATCCGCCGTCCTCTCGATCTTCTGCGTGTTCATCACGAAAAGATCGAGGCTTGGATGCTTGCGGAAGCGGGTGTGCCGTTCGATGCCAAAGCCTCACGCGGTGGCCTGAAAGCGGTCTCCAATGCAGCGTGAACAGTCAAACCAGCCCAGGGCAATCAATCATGAAGCAACTGTTCAATCTCACCGATTTCGTGGCCCGCGAGCAGCGCCGCACCGACCGGCTTGTGCGAGCCGCATACGGAGTTGGACAGACTAAGGAATGGTTCCGAGCCGCACCGCGCAGTGAGCAGATCGCGAAGGTCAGCGAGTGGGTCGATCAGTGCCTGGACTTTGCGGAGGAGCGCCGAGCGAAATGGAATCAAGCGGGTTTCATCGGACAAAACCTTTGAGTAGTCGCGCTACCGAGAAATAACCTAGCTGGTTAGGTTGGTATTGTCGATCCTAGACTCTTTCAATACCGACAAGGACTTGCAGTAATTATTCGGCATTGGGCTGGATACCCGACAGATAGCAGGTTGCCGAACCATGCCTAAGGCGTCAAGCTCATGCCCTTCTACGCAGAAATGCGTAGAAAAAAACAAGCCCCTCACTGGTGGAACAGTGAAGGGCCTGTCGGTGCCGGGGCACCGCACCTGTCCGATTCATCCCGAGCCGAACAGGTGTGATGGTAGCGCAGAACGGTTACCTGTGGGGTAGTAATACATACCCTGCCGGTTAGTTATATCGCTCGCCCCGGCTGATGCAATTGGTTAACCACAGAGGTGGTAATGCAACAGTCGGAATATGTGGGCGTTGTCGCGTCCAATGGAAAGTCACGCTCTCACTTGACGCCGCTTGACCAGGAGGCCCGGGCCTATCTGCCCACGGCTGAAGCTGCGCCGCACCTGGGGCGCGCACCGCAGACGTTGCGCAAGTGGGCCTGCCACGAATTGGGGCCGCTGCGCCCACGTCGCGTGAACGGCCGTCTGGCCTGGGCTGTCGCGGATATCCGCCGAGTCATGGGTGTGTGACATGGAGCACACCACTCGACGCCCAAAGAAAAAGGGCAGCGTTCGAAGCGTCGCCCCATTCAAGAACCCGCCACAAAGCAAGCCTCATTTGCAGCGTCACAAGCGCGCACCGCAACTGTTGGCCGACAGCCGCAGCCTCGTCATCGCGAAGCAGCGTGCCGACGAGAAGAAGGCGGCGTCGATCTTCCGACTCACGCCGAAACGCCGCGCCCAACTTCGCCGAATCGCGTTGACCATCGGAGGCCACGATCAGCGAATCCTCCGGGCCTTGAAGACCGGCGAATTGACGGCTGCACATGCTGTCGAAGAACTCGACGCGCAACAGCCGCACGCCCGGTTTAGCGGACTCCGTCACGCGGGCTTTCTGCTCGTCAGTCGGTGGGTCCGACTCGCCACTGCGACCGGAGGCACCCGCCTTGTCAAGGCTTACACGCTCGCAAAAAACGGGGCGACTGAATGAGCGCCGCCAAGCGGACGGACCCTCGCGGCGGTCACATCCGCCTTCATTGGGACGTGATCGACAGCCCTGCATGGCATGCGCTGTCGGCGACCGAGATTGCCGTCTATATCGCCATGCGTCGCCAGTTGAAAAACGAAGGCTGCAACGGCGACATCGAAGGCACCCTATCGACGCTGCGTCACTTCGGCTTTAGGTCTGCGACCACGATCGCGAAGGCTCTGCGCGGGCTTCAAGCTGTCGGGTTGATCGCCAAGACCCGCGATGTCGGCGGGCTGACCCACGGCGGCGCTCTGTGCTGCCTGTATCGGTTCACGAACGAGCCGGCGCATGCGATCGCGAAGAAAGGCGTTGTCGCCACGAAGGCAACGAACGACCACCTTCGGTGGGAAACGACGGCTGCCGCGTTGTCGGCAATCAATGCAGCGCACGAGGCCGCGAAGCGACCCGACCACCCGAATGTCGGCGGTCCGCAGAAAAAAGCGAAGCTCCAGAAATTGG
This sequence comes from Pseudomonadota bacterium, assembly GCA_030271615.1. Lineage (GTDB taxonomy): Bacteria > Pseudomonadota > Gammaproteobacteria > Burkholderiales > Burkholderiaceae_C > PBB1. The sequence continues at coordinate 13,316 of JARXKP010000002.1, read as the reverse complement.
GCTGTGTCGCTCCAGATTCTGGACTGCCTCGCTCCATTCCGTGGACTCTGCCAAGTGCCATCGCTCCAGATTCTGGACTATGCCAACCGGGCGAAGTTGAGCCTGAACCCCGCGCCGGTGCTAGCTTTCCGGCCGATGCGTCAACCGTCGATCCTCAGAATCGGCAAGGTCCAGAAACTGGACTCCTATACATGTTGCCATCCCCGGTGCGCAGCCGACGGGGTAGCGCTACTCGCATGGGCCGAATGCTTTGGATGGGCCGACTCCCCGTTCTCTCCCCGCAGTACATCGCCGCTCGATCGCGAATGATCTTCAACGGATCGGCCACCCCCACTCAGCCGGTGACCCCGGCTTCATTCAAGGAATCACCATGACAGTTTTCCGCGCAACCACATCATTCCTGACGGCTGTCAAAGCCGGTTCGATCCGCTGCGCAGGCATCTACGTTGACATCGATCAGGCCCCGATCGGACAGGCTGGAAAAGTCGAAGAAGTAACCCTACCGCTGTCCGCCATCGATGACACAGGCCGCGTCGTCACCCTTCCCGCAGGCATGGCCGGTCCTGGTGGTCGCGCTGCACAGGTGACGTTCTCTGTCGAGATCGCGGGCCGCTTCATTCGACTCAATCGCGAGTGCGCTTGCGACGCAGGCCCCGCCCTCGCACCCGTCCTTCTGGCGCTCGGGTTCACCGCGTACTCGCCAGTCGGCGGCTCGCTCGCCTACCTCATCGAGGACGCTGCATGAGAAGCGCAATCGACACACGCCGCACCGCCCCCAACACGAAAGCCGAGCCCGCCATGAACCTCAACACCGCAATCCAGCAAATCAACGCCGACGCCGCCGACTTGGACAGCCGCATCGCATCACGCAAGGAAAAGCGCGAGGACTTGAGCAGCAAGCTGTCCGCTGTCCAGGTCGCCATCGGCGCGGTAGTCGCTGAGGTCGATCGTGTTCGCGCCGATCTCAGCACCGCCTATTCGAGCGGCGACCCCTTCGCCCTCGCGGAGGCCCGCAAACAGGTCGCCAGCGCGTCGGACAAGGCCGCGCAGGGTGCTGGCCTGGAAATCGAGGCGCAGGCCCTGCAATCGGCGATCGCGTCGATCGATGCCGAGTGCGTGGCACTGGGTCAACAGTTGCGCGAGTGCGCGGCGCAGGCGAAAACTGTCCGGCTGTCTCGCGTTCGCGAATTGGCCGCTGATCTGTCCTCCCGACAGCGGCAGGCGGCGCAGGCGTTCGCGATGGTCAGCGCCGACGCTGCCGTGCTGTCGGTTTTGGCTCATGGCGCAGGCGGTGCTGACCTGGAATTTGGTCCAACCAACTTGCCCCCGTTCGACATGCAGTCTGTCGGCGCTGGCTTCCTCGACCGCGCCCGTTTCGTCGTTGACCCTGGAGCCCTGGTTCAAGGTCGCCTCGACGCAATCCTTGCGACCCTGCGCAGCGAAGGCTTCGAGGTCTGAGATGGCGCTCGCTGACACCGTCGGTTCGACCGACGGCGAGCGCGGACGCGGAGGTGGTGGTGACCCCACCCCGCGTCGCCTGCGCCTACCGCTGGCGAGCCTTGAAGACGTGGGGCGGGAAATGGCCCGCGTGTATCGAAGCGCCCGCAGCGGCGAGATCGCTGTCTCCGATGCCACGAAGCTGGCCTTCATCTTGTCCACCCTGGGCAAGGTGTTGGAGGCCGTGCAATTTGAATCGCGCCTCACCGCGCTGGAGGAGATCACGAATGAGCAACAGATCAGCACGCCTTGAACGACTGGAGCGGCAGCTACTACGGGATCGCAGCCGCGCCGATCTGCCGCAGGCCGTGGTGCGGTACGTTGGCATGGACGGCACCATGCGCGACCTCGACACCATCGAGCAGCGGCAGGCGTGGCCGTCTGCTCATGTCCGCATGTGGCACCGCGACCCCGGAGAGGGTGAGGCTGGCTTCGTCGGTCGCGTCATCGCGGGCGCTGGATCGCTGGCACTGTTGCTGGAGGCCTGCGCATGAGCAGCACGCTGAAGACCATCGAGAGCGCCAAGCGCGCATCACAGCGAGCTGCCACGGCGCGGATGGCCGACCAACTTTTCCCGGGACTGCGCGAAGCTGTTGCCACACTCGATCGGCGTGCCTTGCGGGCCTCAACTTTCGATATGGGCCTATTGCTGCGCCAACGTAACCACTGAGCAATTCGCCGGATTGGCACCGTAGACTTTGCTGAGACACCGGCATCAATCAGATGAGGGTCACATAAAAACGGAGAAAAAAATGACTCATCCATCAAGGGTTGCGAAGCTCGCTGCCACGGTCCTGATCGCCGCTACGTTGGCGGCATGTAGCGGCCCTCGTGACACTCCCTTGCCGCAGGACATCTCCAAGATGGAGGCGATCAAACCAGCAATGGAAAAGCTCCAACCGGAGGAGCGCGAGTTGGTCGCAGGTTACGTAATGCGCCACACCATCGGGGCGGCTTTCGGCAAATTGGCTGGGCAAGACATCGAAGGAATTCCGGTTGGGATGACCATCGGTAAAGCGATTGACGAGCAAAGAAGTTGGAAGGCAGATCAGGTACTTGTTGAGGCCAAGAAGAAAGAAGAAGAAATCAAGCTCAAGGCCGCTCACGAAGCCGCCGTAAAGGTGATGCGCGATGCCGTTTCAGTCGTCTTGGTTAACAAGAAGATTGAGGCTGAGCATGGCTATAGCGGCATCGTGACGGATGAGAAATTCGTGGTCACGCTCAGCTACAAGAACAACACAGCCAAGGACATCAGTGGTGTGAAGGGCCGCGTCACGATGAAGGATGTCTTTGGCGATGAGCTATCCGTTGTGCAAATTTCCAACGACGACACCATCAAGGCTGGTCAGAGCGCTACTTGGACCGGCGGTCGCTCGGTCAATACAGCATCGGAAACAACAAGGACAGGAAGTTGGCAGAACTTCCCGATGACAAGTTCACCGTGATCTGGGAGCCGCAATTCATCGCCTTTGGCGACGGATCAAACATGAAGGCGCCCTGACGAGTCCGAGCAACGCAAGGCAACCGAGTTGTTAACTGGCAAGCTGCCGCACGGCCCGCGTGCGACGGTCAATCCGCGCTGACCCGCCAACGCTTCTTCAGGCGAAATATCGACGGGTTCACGCTACAACGAACGGTTAACTTGTTCGCTATTGGTGTATTTTTGCCCTACACTAAGATTCAAGTGGACTGGGAGATCCCGGTCGGCGTTACAGCCTCGGTGAGTTTCATCGGGGCTTTTCGCTTTCTTGGGGCGGATATATCTTCAGCCCCCAGTCCTTGAAGCCTTCACCGACGTTGTTGCGGCCGCCGCTGCAGAAGTACTTGCGCTTCAGTACCTCCAACGTCCGGTTCTGTTGGTCAGGACGCAACACGCTCAAGCCGATGGGCCGAGCCACCAAGTCCGCCAATTGAAGCCCAGAGGAATTGGTCTTCTTGTCGGCAAATATCACGTCGAAGGGCAAGTTCACGCCCAAGCGATTGCTGCCGTCGCAGATGCGGCGGAATTCCAGTTCTAAATCCTTGTCTTCTTTCCCACCCCGGCACTCCACCACTACGTGTGTTAGTGCGTCGTCTTGATTCTTTTCTTGCAGAAACTCGTAGAGCGTTTCGAGGCAGAAGCCGAGGGCTAGGTGATATGGATTCTCCGGAGTGAGATGCTTTTCTCGCAGTTGCAGCTTGTTGATCACACAACTGATGAGGATGAAATTGCTCGCGTCGATGATCCCTGTTAGCTCATTGAGAAAGTCGTTCTTATGCCGGCGACTTGGGAACTTAAAACTGCCCGTTTCCTTGCGAATTTCATGTTCATGAAGCACCACAACGTCGTGGCCGAAATGGTTGAACTTGAACTTTTGCAGAGCAGGAACGACCTTTTCGCAGTAGTGGCGTTTGTAGAACACGCAGAAAGATAAAACGAAGACGGGATAGTTCTGGTCCACGGTCTGCAAGCCGTGGTCACCACTTTCGTCTACGAACACTACAAAGTTGCTGAACTTGCCCGTAGGTGCTGAGCTGGCCGCCTGTTCTGCTGTGCTCACATCTTCGTTGCCGAACAGTGAGAACTGTTCGACTGGTGCTGCGAAGGGCGCGGTTATGGTGTGGCCGTCTCGTGCGCTGGACGGTTGGGTTGTCATCGTTACAGCACTCCGGGTTGGGTGGCTTCATCGACTTGATCGGATCCACGCTCGCAGATTCCTGCCTTGCGTTGCATCAAGGGACTGAACCCGAAGCAAGTCGCCAGCGACGTTTTGCACAACCAGCACTGCCACCGCCCAAGCGAAGTAGCTCGTCAATGCCTCGGACCGCGTACTTGTGCAGAATCATCGTAGCCATTGTGGATTGCGCCTTGCAGTCAGCAGCAATGCTACGCGGCGCATCAACGGCACAAGACTCTGAGGAAAGCCGCGATCACTTTTTCGCTGAACGCATCCAAATTGCCTACAGATCGCCTACAGCAGACCCAGAAACAACAAAGCCCAACCTTGTGGGTTGGGCTAAGTCCTTGATCTAACTGGTGGCCTGGGGCGGAATCGAACCACCGACACGCGGATTTTCAATCCGCTGCTCTACCAACTGAGCTACCAGGCCAAGCCCATAACTATAGCAGTGTGCCGCTCACAGGCTGCCGCGTTTGCTCCGGGAGAGATCGACGCCGAGTTGCTTGAGCTTGCGGTACAGATGCGTGCGCTCGAGACCTGTCTTTTCGGCAACACGGGTCATGCTGCCGTTTTCCTGCGCCAGATGAAACTCGAAGTAGCTCTTCTCGAAGGCATCGCGCGCTTCACGCAAGGGGCGGTCGAGGTCGAAGCTCTGTTCAGGCTGGGGGCCGAGGACCAGCGTCACGCTGGGCATTGACATCAAGCCTGCATGAGCACCCGCGGAAACATGACCCGGTTCGCCGCGCAAGGCAGTGACATTCGTCGACACGCGGGCGGCTGGCTTGGCCAGGCCTTGCTCTACCGCACGCAGCAGTTTTTGGAGCGTGATCGGTTTTTCGAGAAATGCCACCGCGCCGTTCTTTGTCGCTTCAACGGCGGTGTCGATCGTGCCGTGCCCGCTCATCATGATCACCGGCATCGTCAACAACGAACTGGCATTCCATTCCTTGAGCAGAGTGATTCCATCGACATCGGGCATCCAGATGTCGAGCAGCACGAGATCCGGACGACCCCGATCACGCGCAGCGCGGGCTTGAGCTGCGTTTTCCGCGAGCTCAATGCAGTGACCTTCGTCGGTCAATATCTCTGACAACAGCGCTCGTATTCCGAGCTCGTCATCAACAACAAGAATGGTGGCCATGAACCCTCAGTGCGCGGGAGCGATGTCAGCCGTCGCGTCCGCAGTGTGCACGTCTCCCGGCGCGAATTTTGAAAATGATAACGAAACTTGTGCGCCCCGAACGGTGGAAGAGTCGTCCGTGCGGTTGTTGTCGGTCGCTGAGAGGTTGCTGAGGCGCACGCGTGCACCGTGCTCATCGGCGATTTTCTTGACGACGGCAAGGCCGAGGCCCGTGCCTTTGGTCTTGGTGGTGACATAGGGCTCGAACGCTCGCTTCAGCACCTTGTCGGGGAATCCCGGTCCGTTGTCGATGACGTGCAGCCGCACCACGCGCACAGTCCCTTGGTCGGTGCGAGCGGCCTCGGTGCTCACGCGCACTCGCGCCTGTGCGACGGGATGGGTCTGCGACGGATCGGCCACCGCGTCGAGGGCGTTCTGCACCAGGTTGTGTATCACCTGCCGCAACTGGGTGGGGTCTCCGACGATCAGGGGCAGGTCGGTGGCTGGAACGAACCCCAGCGTCCCGGCCTCTTGTGCGGTGGCGTATAGGGTGAGCACCTCGCTGACCAGGAGGTTGAGGTCAAGGGGCTTCAGTTGGGCTGCCGGAAGACGGGCGTAGTCGCGAAATTCGTTGACCAGCGTTTTCATTGCCTGCACCTGGGTCACGATGGTGCCCACCGAGCGCACCAGCATGGCCTGGTCAGCGCCTTCCAGTTTGGCTGCGAGCTTGTGCTGCAAGCGCTCAGCTGACAACTGGATCGGTGTCAGCGGGTTCTTGATCTCGTGGGCCAGCCGGCGAGCGACCTCGCTCCAGGCTTCGATGCGCTGCGCCGACACGACCTCGGTGATGTCGTCGAACACCATCAGGCGAGCCTCCTGCGGCATCGCCGCGCCGCGCACCAGCAACGTCAGCGTGTCGCGATTCGGCCCGGTCTGCAACTCGAAGGCTTCTTGCCAGTGGCCGCGCTCGCCGGTTTCGAGGCTGTCGGCGTGCAGCTCGAAGCGGTGCCACACCGAGGCGGCAAATTCTTCGAGGCCCGCCACCTCGTTCAGTCTGCGGCCTCGGTAAGCCGACAGCGGCAGCTTCAGGATGCGGGTCGCGCCGGGATTCACCGTGTCGATGCGACCCTCGCGATCGAACACGATGACGCCGGCGGTCAGGTTGTCGAGAATGGTTTGCAGGTTCGCGCGCGCGCCTTCGACCTGCGAGACGCTGCGTTGCACCAGCGACCTCGCTTCTGACAGCTGCTCGGTCATGTCGGCAAACGAGCGCGTCAGCCCGCCCAGTTCATCGCGGGAGTTGAACACCTGCTTCACCCCGAGGTCGCCCTGCGCTACCTGGCGCACACCTTCGGCCAACAACAGCAGCGGCCGGGCCAGCTGGTTCGACAGCGTCACCGCCAGCAGCAACGCACCGAACACGGCCAGGATCAGCGTCAAGGTCAGTGTGCCGATGTACATCTTGCGAAGGCCCTCGCGCGCCAGCGATCGCTGCTGGTACTCGCGGTAAGCCGCCTGCACCGCCAGTGCGTTGGTGGCCAGTGCGGCGGGTAGCAGCGTGGTAACAAGCAGGTAGCGCTCCTGCTGCGCCAGCGCCATGTCGATGCTGGGCAGGAACGCCAATGCCCGGATGCGGGCCGGCCCGCCACTGGCGGCGGCTGCAGTGCCCGTGGTGCTGGCGGCGGCACCGGAGCTGTCGTCGTCGAGCCCCTCGAGTTGCGCCACCACCCGGCCATTGCGTGCGCTGCGCAGCAAGGACAGCGCGGGGCGATCGGGCATCAGCAAGGCTGCCGAGCTGTCTGCCGCCAGCAGTACCTGCCCGGTGCCATTGACGATGGCCACATCCTGCGCGGCCAGCTGCTCGCGCAACCGCTCCAGCGCCAGGGGTTGCACCTCGCCTCGTCCTTCGCTCAATCGTTCGGCTGCAAACAGGGTCTTGTTGGCCAGATCATTGACCTGCGCATCCAGGGTGCCACGGCCCAGGGCCAAACCGGCGTCGAGCGCACCCTCGACCTTGACGTCGAACCAGCTCTCGATGCCGCGCGACACGAACTGGTAGCTCACGGTGTAGATCAACACGCCGGGCAGCACCCCGACCAGCGCAAAGATCGCGGCCAGCTTCAGCAACAGCCGACTGCCGAACTTGCCGCGCTGCACCCGCAGCATCAGCCGCACGGCCGCGATGCCGATGACCAGCACCAGCAGGCCGGCGACCACCAGATTCACCCAGAACAACCACGTGTAGTGCCGCTCGTAGAACGCGCGGTTGTTGGTGGCGATGGACAGCAGAAAGGTCAGCACCAGACCAGCGCCGGTGGCGGCCACCAGCGAAATGATCCACGCCCATCGGCTGGCCTTCGTCACGCAAGACCCCTGAGCGCAGCGCGCTGCGCCGAGGAGCGGTGGCATTCGTGCGTGGGGCGGCCCGATGTGGTCATGGACGCAGCCCTAAGGTCGGCTGACGCGTTGGGTCTTTTCGAGCTGCAAGCTCCAGTCGGGCTGGCCGCCGATGCCGATCTGCATCGGGCGCGGCAGCAAGGTGGTGTCGAGCTTGTAGCTGAACTCCACGTAGTGCTGCTCGCCGTCGTCGAGCTGGCCCGGGTCGGCCAGTTTCCAGTGACTGATGCGGCGGACTGCGGCCACTGCGTCGGCGACGCTGTCGAAACTCTGGTTCAGCCCACCGAAGCTCACCCGATAGGTTCGCGTCAGCGGCTGGTACGCAAGGCGCCAGGTGCGCGTCACCCGGTTGACCCGCAGATCGCGCCAGTACCAGCGTTCACGGAACAGCGAGGCATCTGCCACGAAATACAGAGGCACGCCTTTCAACAGCGCTTCTTCGACGCTGTGCGGGAGGTCGAAGCGCACGGCAAAGTCGAGCAGCAGGCCCTCTTCGCTGCGCGATACCTCGAAGTGACTGAGTTCGGGCCCTTCGGCACGCGCAGGATTCGGCCAGCAGCC
>JARXKP010000002.1:0-4981 GCA_030271615.1 Pseudomonadota bacterium | reverse complement strand
CCTCGAAGTGACTGAGTTCGGGCCCTTCGGCACGCGCAGGATTCGGCCAGCAGCCAATGGCACAGGCCAGCAGGCATGCTGCGACACACGAAAGCCACCGGGCGAACAACGCACCGGGCCTCGAAAGGCAGCAATCCGTCGCGCAGCGGTGCACAGTGGGTTCAGAGTCCGGTTTTTTGAAGCAGGGCGTAGAAAAAGCCGTCGGCCGATGGGCGGGATTCGGAGTTTTCCACAGGCAGCTGATTGTCGGGCAGTGGCAGCAGATGACCGGGAGATCGAGGGTCGTCGACCCGCTTTGCATCCACTTGGCGTTGCAAAAAAGCATCGATCTGGTCCTGCCCTTCGGCCTTGAAGACCGAACAGGTGCAGTACAGCAGCCGTCCGCCTGGGATCAGCAGCGGCCACAGCGCGTCGAGCAGCCGGGCTTGAGTTGCTGCCAGCGCCGGCACGTCGCTCGGCCGCCTCAGCCAGCGCACGTCGGGATGGCGGCGCACGATGCCCGAGGCGGTGCACGGCGCGTCGAGCAGGATCGCGTCGAACGGCCGGCCGTCCCACCAAGTCTCGGGCTGGCTGGCATCGCCCGCCTGCATCCGGGCGTGCAGCCCCAGGCGCGACAGCGTTTCGCCGACGCGTGACAGGCGCTCTGCGTCGTGGTCGAGCGCCAGCACGTCGAGGTCGGCCAGCTCCAGCAGGTGAGCGGTCTTGCCGCCTGGCGCGGCACAGGCGTCGAGCACGCGGGCGCCCGCTGGCAACGCGGTGCCCGCCAGCAGCAGTCGCGCGGCCAGCTGAGCGGCCTCGTCTTGGACCGATACGTCGCCATCGGCGAAGCCTGGCAGGCGGCTTACCTGGCACGGCGTGTTGAGCACCACGCCCTGGGCGCCGACGGGCCGGCCCGGCAGGCCCGCGACGCTCAGCCGAGCCAGGTAAGTGGACACACTCCCGCGCCGGGCGTTCACGCGCAGCGTCATCGGCGGGTGGCGGTCGTTCGCGTACAGCAAGGCCTGCCAGTGCTCCGGCCAGTCGGTTTGCAGTCGCTCCACCCACCAGTCGGGGTGGTTGTATTGCCCCGCCAATGTGCGCTTCGCTGCATCGAGCACGGCCGTCTGTTCGCGCAGAAATCGCCGCAGCACTGCATTGACGAACGCGGCGCTTGCCGTGTGGCGCCGACGCGCGGCGGTGACCGCATGGTCGACCAACGTGTGATCGGCATACGGGGCCTCGCCGTCGGGCCACGCCAGCGCCAGCGCGCTCAGTAAAAGCGCATCGACGCCCTTCGGCGGTGCCTTGGGCACCAGCCACTCCCGCGCGGCGAGTGCCTGTCCGAGGCGTCGCAGCACGTGGCAACTGAGGGCATGGACGCCCGGCCTGACCTCGGCAGGACAGCGCGCCAGGGCCCCGGTCAACGACCGGCCCGAGCGCACAGCCTCGATGGCATCGGCGGTGTGGTCGAGCAGCCGCGCGAGTGTCGGCTTGTCGGCAGTCACGCCTGTAGCGCTGGTGTGGGTGGGGCTTTTCACCGCGCGGAGTCTACGAGCTTGGTCGGGCTTGCGTTTCGTGCGGGCATCGCATCCCCCGCCTCGCGCGGCGCCCGAGCTGGGTTACCCTTGTTTGCATGAAGCAAGGATCGCCGCCCATGCCCGTTGACTCCAGCCCCAAAATTATCAAGAACGAAGAGCAACTGGCGCAGCTGAGCGCTTCACAGCGCATCCGTTACCGACTCGTCGGAGCCGACTGCCGCTACCACGCCAACGACAACATCTCGGCCTTCATCAAGGATGGCGAGATGGAGGAATTGAAGGCCGAGGTGCAGGCCCGGATGCAGCAGGTGCTGGAGGCGCTGGTGATCGACACCGACAGCGACCACAACACCCACGACACGGCCCAGCGCGTGGCCAAGATGTTCCTCGACGAGGTGTTCGCCGGCCGCTACACGCCGATGCCGTCTGTGACCGAATTCCCGAATTTCTCGCGCCTGAACGAGCTGATGATCGTCGGGCCGATCACGGTGCGCAGCGCCTGTTCGCACCATCTGTGTCCGATCATGGGTCGGGTGTGGATCGGCATCCTGCCGAACGAGCACTCGAACCTGATCGGCCTGTCCAAGTACGCGCGCATCTGCGAATGGATCATGAGCCGCCCGCAGATTCAGGAAGAGGCGGTGACGATGCTGGCCAACGAGTTGCAGGACCGGGTCAAGCCCGACGGCCTGGCCATCGTGATGGAGGCCGATCACTTCTGCATGCACTGGCGCGGCGTCAAGGACACCGAGGCGAAGATGATCAACAGCGTGATGCGGGGCGCGTTCCTGAAAGATGCCAACCTGCGACGCGAATTTCTCTCGCTGCTCGACAGGAAGAGCAGCTGAGATGAACACCTCCACACCGTTCAGGAGAATTTGATGCTCGTGCGCTTGATGTATGCCAGCCGTGCCGCCGACTCGGTGAACCAGAACGAACTGGTCTCGATCCTGAAGAAGTCGAAAGCCAACAACCCCGACATCGGGGTGACGGGCGTGTTGTGCTTTTCGGCCGGCATCTTCTTGCAGGTCCTCGAAGGCGGTCGATCTCCGGTGAGCGCGCTGTACAACAGGATCGCCAATGATCCGCGGCACCACGACGTGGTGCTGCTCAGCTACGAGGAAGTCGAGGAGCGCCACTTTGCGGGCTGGTCGATGGGACGCGCCAACCTGTCCCGCCTGAACCCGGCGCTGGTGATGAAGTATTCCGAAACCGCCTTGCTCAACCCGTATGCGGTATCGGGCAAGATGTCGATGTCGTTGTTCAACGAACTGGTCGCCTCGGCCGCCATCATCTGCGAAAGCTGAACCGCGCCGAGGCGTCGGCCGCAGAGATCACCCCAGCGTGTCGGCCCAGATCGTTCGTGCCCAGTTCCAGGCGTAGCGCCCTTCGAGTTCGCTCGGGCCGGCCGACACTCCGCCGGAGCCGGCGACCGTCTTGAAGGTCTTCTCGGCGGCCACGTACTCGTGGACGCTGGCCACGTGCACCACGTTGCGGTCATCGACGAAGCTGTAGCAGGTGTTGGTGAGCATCGGCGTCGGGTTGATCTCCCAGCCGGCGAGTTCGGCCACGATGGCCGCGGCCGCCACCTTGGCCTGGCCGTTGGCCATGTGCGCGCTCTTCGGCATGGCGGGCGCAAGCTGAATCGAATCGCCCAGCACGTGAATGTCTTTCGCCACCGTCGATTCAAAATTAAGGAAGTTCACCCCGCACCAGCGTGCATTGCTGTTGGCCAGACCGGTCTGCACCGCGATCGCGCCGGCGCGCATCGGCGGCAGCACGTTCAGCACATGGGCCTGGATGTCGTCCTGCACCTCGAACCTGACGGTGTTGATGCCGTTCGCGGCGCTCGCGTCGACGCCCGCCACCTTGTGCTGCGGGCGGTATTCGACGATGCCCTTGTACTGCTCGGCCCAGACCTTCTTGAACAGACCGGCCTTCGAGGTGACATCGGGATTGGCGTCGAGTACCAGCACCTTCGACCTCGGCTTCGCGGCCTTGAAATAGCTCGCGACCTGGCAGGCGCGCTCGTAGGGCCCGGGCGGGCAGCGATAGGGTGCTTCGGGAATCGTGATCGCGTAGACGCCGCCATCGGGCATCGCCTCGATCTGCCGGCGCAGTGCCACCGTCTCGGGCCCCGCCTTCCAGGCCTGCAGCACGCGGCCGCTGGCGTGCGCGTCCTTCAGGCCGGCCACGCTGTCCCACATCAGCTCGATGCCGGGTGACAACACCATCTTGTCGTAGCGGATGCTCGCGCCCGACGACAGCGCCGCGATCTTCCGGGCCGCGTCGATGCTGGCGACGGTGTCCCTGACGACGGTGATGCCGTGTGCCCGGGTCAGGCTCGCATACGGCACGGTGAGGTCGCCGAGTTGCCTGCTGCCGCCGATCACCAGGTTCGACAGCGGGCACGACACGAAGGCCTCTTCGGGTTCGACCAGCACCACGTCGATCTTGTGTTCGGAGAACAGCCGCAGGTACTTGGCCGCCGTCGCGCCGCCGTAGCCGCCGCCGACCACCAGCACGCGGGCCTTGTCGGGGATCGCGCCGGGGCCGCTCGCGCACCCCAACAGGCCCAGCGTGCCTATCGCGCTGGTGGCCGAGGCCAGCTTCAGCCACTCACGGCGGTGCGGGTTCAGCTTCATCACGAGGCACTCACTTCTTTTGCGCCGCGAAGTAGGCCGCGATCTGCTCGATCTGCGCGTCGGAGTAGCCCGTCGCGATCTGGTGCATCACCGTGGCGGGCTGTGCTCCGGTCTTGAAGGCTTTCATCTGTTCGACCGTGTAGCCGGCCGGCATGCCGGCCAGGCCCGGGACTGCGGCGTCATCGATCGCGCGGCCACCGGTCCCGTGGCAGTTGGCGCAGGTGGCCGCCAGGCTGTTGACGCGCAGGTTCTGTGCGTCCTGGGCCTGCGCCGCAGCGGCCCACCACACCATCGTTGCCGCACTCCAGCACAGGATTCTTGACATCGACATCGAGCCGCTCCCGACACAAACCTCAGGCGACTCTAGGGCAATCGGGCTGTGGCGTCATGCGGCCCAGCGCAACTCGGCATAGCGTCTGGCCAGTTCGGGAGGCAGCGGTGAATCGAGCAAGCCGGCCACCAGTCGCAAGGCGTCGGCAGCCGTCGGCGAGAGCCCGACACGCGGCCCTACCTGCCCGGCCGCGTCGACCCAGGCGCGCACCAGCACCGGCCTCAACATCCACGGCAAGGTCTGAACCTCGAGCAGCGCGTGCGCCAGCGCATCGCCATCGGGCCAGACCGGCGCGGTGCTCGGTGCGTCCGGCATCAGTCGAGCCAGCACGACGGCGTACCAGGCCGCTCCGTCACCATCGGCGCCATTCCCGACGCCTGGAACCAGCCGCGACAAATGTGCCGTGACCACCGCGATCCGTTCCCGCATCGGTTGCGGCAATTCGGTCAGGTCGTTGTGCGCCGCCGGCAGGTCGGCGCGCGGCGGGC
>JARXKP010000075.1 GCA_030271615.1 Pseudomonadota bacterium | reverse complement strand
GTATGCCCGCGTCGTCGATCCCGAGGTGCCGGCTCCGATCGCCGATCAGGGTTACCGCCTCGTCAAGGACTGGACCTTCGGCCGCACGGTTCGCAACGCCGACGAGTTGCGCGACAACTTCCACACCCGCTTCATCTACGAGAACGGAACCCTCGACACGCTCAAGGGCGAGTGGCAGCGCTACCGCGACAACGACAACCACGAGTTCAGGGACGGACGTTTCGCGCTGGTCGCCCGGGTCCCGAGAGATCTTCAGCCCGGGCAGATCGAAAGCGGCCTGCTGCGCTCCCGATGGAGCGGCCAATACGGCTACGTCGAAGGCCGCATGAAGGTCCCGACTGGCCGCGGCCTGTGGCCCGCCTTGTGGCTGAACCCGCAGGATCAGGTCTGGCCGCCCGAGATCGACATCCTCGAGATCGTCGACAACGGCCGAGACACCACGAAGAACAGCTTTCACTACCTGCGCAGCGGTAATGGCAAGGGCCAGCCGGCGCAGGCCTCGCTGCTCGACAAGTTTGGCGCCTATCGCCCGGGGTTCGACTACGCCGACGGTTTCCACACCTTTGCCGTCCTGTGGGAGCCTGGTCGCGTGCGCCACTTCGTCGACGAGAAGCTTGTCGTCGATCGCCCCTTCGACTGGACGCACAAGGGCGGCGCCGACGCCGGCCCGGCGCACGTGCTGGTCAACCTGGCCGTCGGCGGTGAATGGCCCGGGCCGCCGTTGCGCATCGAAGATTTCCCGGCCCGTCTCGAGATCGACTTCATCCGGGTCTGGCAGAAGTGAAGCGCTGCCATGGCTGAAGGCATCCACCTCCCACTGTTTCGATGGCAGTCCTCGCGGGACGCGCAAGCGCCCCCCGCGCAGGCCGTGGTGCCCGTGCCGACAAGCGAGGCACGCCCCCCGACCGCCCTTCGCTGGGCGATGACGGCCCTGTTCGCAGGCATGGTCATGACCGACCGGTTCGGCATCGCCATCGGATCGTTTCCGCTCGGGCTGACCATGCCGCTCGCCTACGTGCTGCTGGCGGTCCTGCTGCTCAACGGCCGGTTGGCGCTCGACGCCATGTCGCTCGCCATGTTCAGCGCCCTCACCACGGTGGGCGTCGTGAGCTTCCTGCTCAACGCCACCATCGACGGCGGCAACGGGACATCGGTCCTGTCGCTGTGGCTGATGCTCGCCATCTACCTGCCATTCGTGTTCAACCAGGCGCGACAACCCCACACCCAGGGACACTGGCTGTGGATGATGCGCACCGCAGGCAATGTGCTGCTGATCGTGGCGATCGCCGGCATCGTGCAGTTCTATGCGCAGTTCGTGATCCGTACGCCCTGGCTGTTCGACATCTCGAAGCTGATCCCGGACCCGATCCGCGCGCAAGGCATCTACAACAGCGCGATCCCGGTCGGGTCGACCTTCAAGGCCAACGGCCTGTTCTGTCGCGAGCCTTCCAACTTCTCCTTCTGGATGGCTTTCGGCCTGCTGATCGAACTGACGCTGTTCAAGCGCGTCAAGCGCATGCTGTGCTTCGGACTGGCCCTGCTGCTCTCCTATTCGGGCACCGGCCTGCTGACGCTCGCGTTCGGCCTGCTGTTCCCATTCCGGCCGAAGCTGCTGGCCTGGGTGGGCGTCGGCCTGGCGGTGATCCTCGGCAGCAATGCACTGGCGGGAGACCCGCTCAACCTGGCCTTCACGCTGGGCCGATTCGGTGAATTCAGCGCACGCGGCAGCAGCGCCTACGCGCGCTATGTGGCACCAATGTATCTCGTCGACGCCAACTTCGACAGCTCGCCATGGTCCATCTGGCTCGGGCACGGACCGGGCACGATCCAGAAGAACGTCGCCGCATTCGACTCCCACGACCCCACCTGGGCCAAGCTGCTCTTTGAATACGGCATTGCCGGTTTCGTCGTCTGCCTTGGCTTCATGGCCTACCGGCTCGGCAGGTTTGCGGCGCCGTTCCAGTTCCGCGCGGTGCTGTTCGCCAACTGGCTGGTGATGGGCGGTTACCTGCTGACGCCGGAAACCGTCTATCTGCTCTACGTGGTGCTCGCGATGTGGCCGGGACCCGCGCCCAGCGATGCGGCGAGTCGGCAGCAGGCCATCGCATGACCACCTCCCGACACGACATCGATCCGACGCCAACCGCGAGCGGCACCGACCTGCGGCTCACGGTCATCATCCCGAACTACAACTACGCCGAGTTCGTCGGGCAGGCCATCGACAGCGCCTTGGCGATCGACTGGCCGGCAGTGCAGGTCATCGTGGTCGACGACGGTTCGACCGATGCCTCGCGCGAGGTCATCGCCCAGTATGCCGGACGCATCGAGACGGTGCTGCAAGCCAACGCCGGTCAGTACATGGCCTACAACGCCGGCTACCGCCTGGCCCGCGGCGACGTCGTCATCTTCCTCGACTCCGACGACCTGCTCGACCGCTCGGTGATGCGAGAAATCGCAGCAGTCTGGCGGCCGGGGCTCAGCAAGGTCCAGTTCCGGCTGCAGGTGGTTGATGGCGCTGCACGCCCGCTCGGCAGCACGTTCCCGCAGTTCCATGGCGTACCGCAGCCGGACGAGCTTCGTCGCTGGGCCGCTGCGACCACCACCTATCCCACACCGCCGGGATCCGGCAACGCCTACTCCCGCACCTACCTCGACCAGATCCTTCCACTGGATCAGGCCTGCGGTCGACCCGGCGACTCGTGCTGCGTCGCCGCGGCACCATTTCTCGGCGATGTGGCGACGATCGACGCCCCGCTGGGCAAATACCGCGTGCACGGACGCAACGACGGCGCGGCGTCCCGGCTCGACGCCCAACAGTTCCATCTGCACGTCGTGCGCGCGCGGCAACGCAGCCTCTACGTCCAACAAATTGCACGACGTGTGGGAATCGAGATTCCGGACAGCGCCCTCGACCTCAGCCTTCACTACCTGCCCTACCGGCTGGCCTCGCTGCGGCTCTCGCCGGCAACCCACCCGATCGAGGGCGACCGCGCTTCGGCAGTGTTCCGCGATGTGCTGCGCGCACTGCCGAAGCCACAGGGCCTGTCGCCGAAGGCTCGGCTGATGATCGGCCTGTGGGCCGCGCTGGTCGTGCTGCTGCCGCACAAGGTCGGCAACCGCCTGATCCTGTGGCGCTTCGTGCCGGCCGAACGGCCGCAGGCGTTGCGCGCCACGTTGTTGAAGCTGGGGGTGATCCGGTGAATCCGCCCACCCGAACGCCAGGGCGCTTGGGAGTGCTACCCGGCAACGGCTGCACCTTTCGCGGGTCCAGCCCATGAGCTTCGCGCCGCAAGCCAGACGTCTGGCCTCGGTTTTCGCGTCGAATGCCTCGGGCACGGTGCTAGGTCAGGCCGTTCAGCTGGTCACCATCCCGCTGCAACTGCGCTTCCTGGGCGCCGAACAGTTCGGCCTGCTGGTCCTTTTCAACTCCTTCGTGATGGCGGGGTCGATGGCCGATGCGGGTATCGGCCCCACCACCTTGCGTTACGTCGCAAGAAAGTGCCACAGCCGCCGATCCGTGGAGCATGTGGTCGCCTCGGGACTGACCGTGCTCTGCGCGATGTTCCTTGGACTGAGCGTCCTGGCCCTTCTGGGCGCGGCCGCCTACGCTCACTGGGCGCTGCCGCCCGAGACAGCCAACGCCATGGGCCCGGTTGTCTATGTCGGGTTCGTGTTGCTCGCACTCGGCGCTTCCATGCTCTGCGGCCTGGGGCACAACATCCTCAAGGGGTTGCAGCAATACAAGCGATTCGCGGTACTCGAAAGCATTCACCGGATGGGACTTCCCCTGGTAACGACAGCAACTGCGGTCTGCACCGGTCAAGTGACGTGGGTACTGGTGTCGAGTTGCGTGTGGATGCTCATGTCGGCCTGCCTCACGCTGCGAGTCGTCATCGTCAGAGCCGGCATCGCGATTCGTCTCACGCGACATCTGCACTACTTTCGCAAGCGCATGCTGAGCTTCAGTTCGTGGACCTGGGTGCAGGCCGTATTCGGCTACCTCGGGACTCAGGCCGACCGGCTGATCATCGCCTCGGTCATGAGCCTGAGCACCCTGGCAGCCTATGCGGTGGCGATGAGCGTGACCAATGCCGCGCTGGCGGTCATGTCGGCGGGGGCCAGCTTCCTGATCCCCGAATCGGCCAGCCGAGTCAACGACATGGATTGGCTGCGCCGCAGTTTCACGCGGTTCACGTTCCTGCTCTCGGCGGTATCGGCGCTGTCCATCGTCGCCATACTGCCGTTCGCCGAGCTCCTGCTGTCAGCTTGGCTCGGAGCCGGCTCGGCCACGCTGGTGTTTCCCATTCTCGTGCCGTTGTTGTGGACCTTCAGCAATGCCGCTACGAGCATTCCAGGTAACTACATGGCCACCGCCATGGGGCATTCCAAGGCCGTGGCTCTCATGGGTGCAGCAGGCAACAGCATCGTCCTGATTTCGATGATCGCGGGCGGCATGACCTTCGGTCTCTACGGCGTACTTGGCGGGAAGCTCAGTTCGATCCTGGTTGGGTTCTGCATCCGATGCGAGCTGGCCAGGCGGGTCTTTCTGATCCCGAATGCCGCGGCAGCCGCAACTCGAATGGTCTGGCCCACCTTGCTGGGATGTTTCTTGGTGCTGCCTCTTTCCTGGTACTACCTCGTACCTTGAAGCCAGCAGGCGTTTCGATCTATCTAGGAGGTGACATGGGCTACGGAATCAAGACGCACCTGTTGGGCTATCGGCAATACAAGTACCTGCGCGGCCGGAGCGAACTCGGTGACGCGATGGACCCGGCAAAACCTCTGCTGCGCTACATCGGCTGGCTGGGTCACAAGAACATCGGCGACGAGGCCTTGTACCTGGCCTTCAAGCGCACCCTGTTTCCGAACTGCCTTCTGATGCCTTTCTACGACCTCTCCGTGACCTCGTCGCTCGCGAATTTCAAGCGCCAGAGAGGTGTCGTTCTGGGCGGAGGCACCTTGATCAACGATGACACCTACCTCGCACCGCTCGAACAGGCGCAGCGCGCGGGCTACACGACATTCTTGTTCGGCACCGGTGTGGGCGATCTCGAATACTGGTCGAGATTTCCGGATCGCAATCGCGGCAATTCGCAGCGCTGGCTGAGAGCTCTGGCGAAATGCAGCTATGTCGGCGTGCGCGGACCCCGATCCCAGAAATGGCTGCTTCAAAACGGTATCGAGACTGCAGAGATCATCGGCGACGCCGCATTGGCCTTCGTGCCGCCAGCCAACCCGAAGCCGGTCGAAGGCCCTGCCACCGTGGGTCTCAACCTCGGCAGCCACGACCCGGTTTCAGGCGGATCGAGTCACCTGTTCGAAGTGGCCATCGGGTTCTCGAACTACCTTCTCGACCAGGGTTTCCACATCAGCTACATCTCGATGCATTCGATCGA
This sequence comes from Pseudomonadota bacterium, assembly GCA_030271615.1. Taxonomy (GTDB): domain Bacteria; phylum Pseudomonadota; class Gammaproteobacteria; order Burkholderiales; family Burkholderiaceae_C; genus PBB1. Next base: position 7,244 of record JARXKP010000075.1, on the reverse strand, counting down.
TCACGAGATCGGGGCGAAGCTGGCATCCCGCCTGCAGAGTGATCGTTTCAGCGTGCAACCCCTGACGGCCGATGTGGACGAGGTGCTGGCGCAGTTGCTGGATACGCAGTGGGTGGTGGGCCAACGTCTTCACGCGACGGTGCTCGCCTGCTCGCTGGGCATTCCGAATCTGTCGCTGAGTTACCAGCCGAAGTGCCTGGACTTTCTCGAATCCATCGGGCGCGAGGATCTGGCCGTGCCCACGGATGGCATTGCGCTACAGGACCTGATCGATCGCTTCGCCGACTTGCTTGCCCGCTCGGCAGACCTCCAGAAGGAGCTGACTGCCACCTGCGACGTGCTGCGCGACAAGCAGCTTTCGACGGCGGCTCGCCTGGTTTCGACCCTGCGTTGACGCATTCAACCCGAGATTGACAAGGAAGCTTGCGATGCGACGAGTCGATGGACTGGAAGGGATGCGCGGCTACCTGTCGCTGTGGGTGTGGATCACCCATGTGACGACGATGGCCTCGCTCGCATTCGACAAGCACCGCGGGTGGGGCTGGCTGCTCGCCAATGGAGACACCGCCGTCGGCACCTTCATCATCATCAGCGGTTTCGTCATCGCCCTCAACGTGGACAGGTCCTATCACGGATACGGTGGATACATCGTTCGCAGAGCGCTTCGGTTGTTCCCGGTGTACCTCGCGTGCCTGGTGATCTCGGTCGTGGTGCTGAACTATTCGATCGACGTCCTGAAAGACATCCCCTGGCCCGGCCCGCGGACCGCAGACCGGATCAGGTACCTGACCGACAGCAGGGACTACTTTTGGCAACACCTGGTGTTGCACTCTCTCCTGTTGCACGGGCTGGTGTCGGACGCTCTGTTGCCATCGACATCCCTTGCCTTCATCGGGCAGGCGTGGAGCTTGACCCTCGAATGGCAGTTCTATCTGGTCGCCCCGCCGCTCTTCTTCCTGGCGCAGCGAATGCGACTGAGCCTGGCACCGGTGGCCTGCACCATGGCCGGGCTGCTGTTGTTGGCGTTGTACTTTCGACAGAGCTCGTTTCTTCTCAGCAGCCTGTATCTGTTCTTCGTGGGTTGCGTTTCATACAGATTGCATTGCAGCCTGCACGCACCGACTCCCGAACAGCTCCCGGTCCCCTCACGACAGCGAGCGGTCTGGTTGCTCGGTGTGCTGGCCGTGATGAGTCTGAGCCGCTTCAGCATGGGCTTCGGACCCGTCCTTTGGGCCGCCCTGTTTTACTCACTCTTCCTCAGTGAGGGCCCTGTGCACCGTGCAGTAACGTGGATGTTGACCAACCGTCTCGCCACCTGGCTCGGTGCCATCTCGTATCCGTTCTACTGCGTGCACATGATCGTGCTGATCCTGTTGGCCGGCTTGCTCGTTCATGGATTCCGAATCGAGTCGCAGGCCTGGTTCGCCACGCTGCTGATCGTGACGAGCCTGCCGATGAGCCTCGCATCTGCCTGGCTGCTGCACCGCTTCATCGAGAACCCGATGATCAATCTGGGACGCGTTCTGGTGAAGCGACGGTCGCCACGACCCGTTCCATCGACCTGACGCGCCGCAAGAGGCGCTGGCCGCGACGTTCAATCACGAACTGGGTCGGTCTCGCGCGGCCTCAGGACTTCGCGGACCGCTAAGTCCACGGCATGGCGAAAACGCTCCTCTGTCAGCGTGGTCGTGATGCGCTGGTAACCACAGCGCGCGATCTCACTGGCTCGTTGCGGCGCGCGCAGCATGGCCACGCAATGGCGTGCCAGCCCGGCCGGGTCGTCCGCCGTCAGCACGTCGTCACCGGGCCTGAACAGCGGGTGGTGACCCTCCACCACCAACGGCGTGGCGATGACCATGCGTCCGTACAGATACGGCTCCAGCGCCTTGATGTTCGTGCCCGCGCCGGACCGCATCGGCACCACGCAGGCAGTGGCCCGCGCATAGGCGTCGGCCAGCGAATCGACAAAGCCGAGCGTCTCGACGCTGGGGTGCTGGCGCCAACGCTCCAGGCGATCCTCGGCGCCACTGCCAACGATCAGGAACAGCGCCTGCGGCACCTCACGCAACACGATGGGCCAGACGGCGTCGAGAAACCAATCGACCGCATCATGATTCGGCATGTAGTCCAGCAGGCCCACGAACATCAGCGCCGGCTGTTCCGGGGTTGAAAAATCCGGTGTCCCATCACGATCGGCGGCCGGCGGCAGGTTGGGGAGCACAGCACCGGGCAGCCACCCGAACACTTCCCGCTCGGCATCGCGGCAAAAGAAATAGTACGCCTCGCGCCACGCCGCACCCTTTAGCCGCGTACGCACGATGACCCGATCATTGAACAAGCGCAGCAACACACCGACCCAGCTTTTCACAGTGCGCAACGCGTACCAGGGCGGGTCGTAGACGGCATCGTCGAAGTCGACGATCAACGGCACTCCGCGGGGCAGTTCGAGCTTCATGGCGGGTCGCACGTAGCGACTGACCAACAGGTCATACGAAGCCAGGTCGACATGTTGCGCAACCTGGCTGCTCACATCGCTGGAGGTCACGTCGAAACGCGGGCGGCTGAGCAGGCCGTGCTGCACGAGTTGCAGGTCCATCACCCTGACACCACCGAAGTCGGTCACGGTCAGGGGCGGGTCGGCAGCAGCGTCGTTCACGAAGCTGAAGACAAGCACGTCGACGGCACCATGCATCTTCAACGCGTCGACAAGAAAGCGCGAGCGTTTCGCCGAACCCCACCGTTGCAGCGGAGAGATGTAGGTCAGCAACAGGATCTTCGGTGTTCCGGCCGCTGGGGTCGACGAACGCTTCATTGGGAGCCCATCGATCAGTCAATCAAAAAATGTGGCACGTGGTCCCGGACTGAGCAGCACGTTGATGTTCCCGGCCGCGACAGCGCGAGCGGCCCGCCACCCAGCAGCACCGCAGGTGCGCTGCCTGGACGATTGTGGGCAAACGCCAGCGCTGCCGAGCCCTTCGCAACATTTGGTATCCATAAAACTCGCAACTTTGATGCCGGGATAGGGCACATTCGGCGCCCGAGCGGCCATCGAATGGGCTGCAGGAGCATTTCAACGGCTTCGTCCTTCGAAGGCTCCGCCAGCCGCGCTCCACGACTCCACCTGCGGCGAGTCGTCGACCTCGTGACACGGTCCGACAACAACGCGTTGGCCCGCATCCTGCGATCGGCTCTAGCAAGCTCCTCTCAAGGATCAATATGAATGTTTTCGCGAAGCCTTTCTTCCTTCTGTGGTCCTTGGCCTCACTCCTGGCGATCGCTCATGCCGAGCCACGCGCGAATGCGCCAGACGCGTTTGCCGCTCAAGCATCATCACCAGCGCCCTCCGGCCCCACCCCCTTCCCCACAAACGCCAGGGATTGGCCTGGCAAGGGCGTGATCCGCGTCTTTGGCTGGATGACCGACAACCGCAAGGCGTTCTGGCAGGAGCGCGAGAAGAAGCAGGGCAGCGTCGTGTTCGCCGGTGATTCGCTGGTTGGTGGCTGGGCTTCCCTGCCCAAGGACTTTCCGAACATGCTTGTGGCCAACCGGGGCATCGGCGGCGAAGTCACGCGCGGGTTGCTGTTTCGTTTCGAGGAAGACGTGCTGGACTTGCACCCCCAGGCCATCGTCCTGCTGAGCGGCACCAACGATCTGAGCGCGCTGCAAGACGTTCAGCAAACACGCAGCAACCTCGTCGAGGTGCTGGACCGGGCCGAGCGCTCGTCACCCGGCGTGCCGATCGTGCTGTGCACACTGCCGCCGCGCAACCATCCGAAGGCTCCGGTCGATCCGAAGCGGCTGATCGAACTCAACACGCTCATCAAGTCGACCGCACAGGGCCGCGCCCATGTGGTGGTCCTCGACCTGTATGCGCTGCTGGCCGACCCGGATGGCGCACCGCACGCCGAGTATTTCGGCACCGACAGGCTGCACATCTCGCCCGTCGGCTACCAGGTCTTCCGCAACGCGCTGGTGCCGCTGTTCAAGCAGTTCAAGCTGGACTGAGGGACGCGACCGTGGCCTTCACCTCGCCGAGCTTCATCGCCTTCGTCCTGGCCGTGGTGCTGCTCGCCCACGCGCTGCCATCTCCGGCCGGTCGCAGCGGCGTCTTGCTGCTGGCCAGCCTCGTGTTCATTGGCAGCTATGTCGACAGCGTCGGTCAGGTCGGCCCACTGGCGGCCTTCCTGCTGCTTGGCTATCTCGTCGTCGAGGGCGTGCGGCGCAGCCGCTCAGCGGCGAGCCTGTGGGTGGGACTGGTGGGGATGATCGCGAGCTTCATCGTGTTGAAGAAATTCAGTTTCCTGGGCGACTCGCTGGTGCTGCCGTTCCCCTACCTGATCGTCGGGCTGTCCTATGTGCTGTTTCGCGTGCTGCACCTGATGATCGATGCGAAGCAGGGCGAACTCACTCGGCCCATCGCACCGCTTCATTTCTTCAACTACACCTGCAACTTTCTCTCCTTCATCGCCGGCCCCATTCAGCGATACGGTGACTACGCCCTGCAAAAAGACCGGGCACTGGTGCTCGATGAAGAGACGGTGTTTCACGCCTTTGCCCGCGTGATCAAGGGCATCCTGAAAGTCGGCGTGGTGTCGGCGATCTTCAATTACCTGTTCAGCAGCATGTCGGGCCGGTTGCTGGACACCGGGTCGACGCCCGCGCTGCTGCTGACATGCGCCTTGTTCACGGCTGCGGCGCTCTTCTACACGGTCTACCTGTATGCCAACTTCGCCGGCTACATGGACATCGTCATCGGAGTCGGCACCCTGATGGGCCTTGAGTTGCCTGAGAACTTCAACCGTCCTTTCTCCGCGCGCAGCTTTCTCGACTTCTGGTCACGCTGGCACATGACGTTGTCGGACTGGTTCAAGACCTATGTCTTCAACCCGCTGATGAAGGTGCTGGCCACCCGCTACACCTCGCCCCAGGCGGGCCCCTACCTCGGCGTGGTGGCGTTCTTCGTGACGTTCCTGATCATGGGGGTCTGGCACGGCACGACCTCGGTGTTCGTCGTGTATGGACTGCTGATGGGCGCGGGCGCCAGCGTCAACAAGCTGTGGCAGGTGGTCATGACGAAGCGGCTGGGCAAGAAGGGCTACAAGGCGCTCGCCGACCGGACGGCCTTCGTCTACCTGTCTCGCGGCCTCACGCTGGCCTATTTCGCACTGGCGCTGACCTGCCTCTGGGTGGACATGCGCCAGTTGAAATGGCTGGCAGGCCACCTCGGCGTCGTCGGAGTCACATCGTGCTACCTCGGCCTGGCGCTCGCGGCAGGGGCCGCCTTCTTCGCCTGGGACAGGTTCGCGGCGCTGTTGACGCCGTTTAGCCAGGCCGTGACACAAGGGTCCGACGGCGTGATCGTGCGCAACCTGTCACTTGCCTTCCAGATCCTGCTGATCGTGACCGTCGCCTCGTTCTTTCACAAGGCGCCGGAGTTCGTCTACAGGGCCTTCTGATGAAGCTCGTCATCAAGCAGATCGCCCAATTGATCGGCGCGTTGCTCGCGTTGTACGGGGTGTTGCTGGCCGTCAGCCTGCTGCTGGTGCCTCGCTCCGACACGGGCCCCCGCCTGAATGCGGGGCAGGCTTCGTCCTCGCTGTTCCTGACCGAGCCGAAGTACGTCTTCATGGCGCGCAGCCAGCTGAACTCGGCAGCCGACAGGGTGCTGCTGCTGGGCGCGTCGAACATGCTCGTCGGCTTCAAGCAGGCGCAGGTGCAGGCCCTGTTGCCGGACGTCGAGGTGCACAACCTGTCGGTGGGTGGATCCAACATCGGCCAGATCAGCCAGATCGTCGATCTGATCCGCGAAGTGCAGAGCCCCGAGGCCCGCAAACACAACACCTACGTCATCGGCCTGTGGTACGGGGTCTTCGCCTCGGACAAGGCGCGCTGGAACACCCCGGATCGACATGCGGGCGACACCGACATCGACATCGAGCGCTATCGCTATGGCTTCTACCGGCGCACCGACGCCGGCGCCGTTCCCGTGTTGCCGCCGGGATATCTCGACACAGGCGTGCTGCTGATCCACCCCTACCTCGTGCTGGACCGGACAGCCCGCGACTTGACGCGGTCGCTGCGCGAATTCATGGCCGACAAGCCGCCGTCGATGACCGACGCGCAACGCAACGCGGTGGTGATCGGCGACGCCGACCAGCGCAAGTACCTCGCGTTCTGGCGTGACTACATGGGCTCGACCGACACGCTCGGCGATGCACCGTTTCAAGTCCTGCAGCGCACGGTCGAAGGCATCCTGGCCGAAGGCGGTCGCGTGATCCTGGTCGACATGCCGATTCCCCAGTGGCATGCCCGGGCGTCGCCGCTGTCAACCGACTACCGCACGCACCTCGCATCGTTGCTGAGCGGGCTGCAAGCACACGCCGGAGTGACCGTGCTGCGGATGGATGGCGCCGACGCCGATGAAGACTTCAGCGACGAAGTCCACCCCAAGCCGCGCGTGACCGAACGCTGGGCGCAGCGCCTGGCCGCGGCCATCAAGACCCGCACGGCCTTGAACCGGTCGCCATCGGCCGGTGCGCACTGAACACCACCGATCCGACCCGCCCCCATCCACTCCCGATTCTTCAAGGAACCCCGCCATGAGCACCGATGCCCTCTATGCCAAGCTGACCGCCATCTTTCACGATGTGTTCGACGATGAAAGCATCGTGGTGACGCCGGAATTGACCGCCGACGACGTCGACGAATGGGACAGCCTCAGCCACATCCGGCTCGTCCTGGCGATCGAGAAGAAGTTCGGTCTGAAGTTCTCCGCCGCCGAAGTCGGGCGTTTGAAGAACGTCGGCGAGTTCGCTTCGCTGATCGTGACCAAGACGGCATGACCCACGCACCTCCCTCGCGGGTGCTGGCACTCGAGGAGCTGGTCGAGGGCTTGCAGGCCTGCGTCGATTTCTCGGTCACGGCGGCGCAGATGCAGCAGTTCGCCGAAATCTCGGGCGACTTCAATCCGCTGCATACCGACGACGAGTTCGCGCGTGCCAAGGGCTTCGACTGCGCCGTCGTGTACGGCGCGCTGATGGTGGCCAAGGTGTCGCAGCTGATCGGCATGCAACTGCCGGGGCGCGACAGCGTGTGGGCCAGCGTCGCGCTCGACTTTCGCAAGCCGCTCTATGTCGGGCAGGCCGCACAGGTCGACGGCGTGGTCACGGAGGTGTCGGCGTCGACCGGGATGGTGGTGCTCAAGGTCACGGTTCGCGCCGCCGGCAAGGTGCTCGCCAAAGGCA
>JARXKP010000074.1:4859-12660 GCA_030271615.1 Pseudomonadota bacterium | reverse complement strand
TGCGCATTTTCTTCGTCGCGCCCGATTACCACGAAGGCAAGGCGAAGAAATGCGTCAACGGCTGGGGCAGCATGTTCCTGACGGTCGCGCCCGACGGCACGGCCTTGCCCTGCCACACTGCGAAGATGCTGCCTGGCCTCACGTTTCCGAACGTGCGCGAGCACAGCCTGCGCGACATCTGGTTCGACTCCGAAGGCTTCAACCGCTACCGCGGCACCGGCTGGATGAAGGAACCCTGTTCGAGTTGCGAGTTCAAGGAGATCGACCTCGGCGGCTGCCGCTGCCAGGCCTACATGCTGACCAACGACGCGGCAGCCACCGACCCGGTGTGTGCGAAGAGTCCGCTGCACCACCTGGTGACCGATGCGGTGGCGCGCGCCGACGTGGTCGCAGCCCGACCCGCCACCGAGCACCCGCTGGTGTTTCGCGACCGCGCCAGCTCGCTGCGCCTGATTGAAACCGAGTCACCACACTGCTAGGCTTCCGATCTACCTCGACACCAACAAGATCGGAGACTACCGTGGGATTTCTTGACTTCCTGTTCGGCAAGAAGAAGGTCGAACCCGCGCGGGTGTCGACCCCCGCTCCAGCCGCCGCTGCGGCCAAGCCAGCGGCTGCATCCGCAGCAACGCCCGCGGCCTCACCGGCACCGGTGCTCGCTGCACGCATCACCGAAGTACGCGTCGGTGAATCGCTGGTCGGCGAAGGCAACGAGGTCGCTCACATCGACCTGCTGATCGGGCCGCGTGGATCGGCGGCGGAAACCGCCTTCGCGAACGCCCTGGTCAACAACAAGGACGGGTTCACCTCCTTGCTGGCCGTCATTGCACCCAACCTGGCCGCGAAGCCGAACGCGGTGATGTTCAACAAGGTCACGATCAAGGGTGCCAAGCAGGCGGTACAGATGTTCGGGCCGGCCCAGCGCGGCGTCGCGATGGCGATCGCCGACTGCCTGGCCGAAGGCACGCTGCGCGCCGATCAGGCCAACGAGCTGTTCATCTCGGTCGGCGTGTTCATCCACTGGATGGCCGAAGACGACACGAAGATCCAGGACTACAACTACCGCGCAACCAAAGAGTCGATCGAACGCGCGGTGCGCGGCTACCCGACAGCCGCCGAGGTGCAGGCGCAGTACAAGACCGCCAAGCATCCGTTCGCTGCCGCCGACTGATCTGCGCGTCTGTCGGTCGAAAAAGGCAACGTCGCCGTTGCCTTTTTTCATGGCCGCCGCGCGCGGCTCACTGCACGAGGCGCAGGATCTCGAGCTGCTCCGGCACGGTCTGGAAGGTGCCGGTTCCGGCCGGCATCTGCATCAGCGGCTTGAGGTCGGTATCGAGCAACCAGACGCTCGGATAGACCAGCATCCGGGCGCGCTCGTCACCGATGGCGCGCTGGAAATCAGCATAGGCCAGGCTGCCGAGATTCGTCCTGATGAACAGGGCCTTCACGGTCACCTTCAGCGAACTGCGCAGGTCGACCACCAGGTAGCTGGCAAAGTGCGGCACCAGCTCGCCTGCGTTCTGGTCCAGGAATGCCTCGTAGCGGCGGCAGTACGGACAGTCGTCGGCACCGAGGTAGACGTACAGCGATTTCTTCTCGCGCCGGGCCCGCTCGATCGCCGGCCGCAGATCGAACTCGGCCTGCGCCGGCAAGCCGGCCGGCTGGACCACGACGGCCTGATAGACGGCGGGCAATCCGGCGGCAAACACCGCCGCCGCCGACAGCATCAGCCAGCACGCCACCACGCACGCAGCGCACCAGCGGGGAAGGTCAGGGCGCACCGTGGCCAGGCGGCGCATCGGACTGCACCGACAGCTCGTTGTGACGGATGGGCAGCGTGCCCATGAACCGGCCTTCGCGCGAGTCCTCGACCGCGGCCTTGAGATCGGCGTCGCCATGGGGCACGAAGTTGAAGCGGAACGTCGGGTTCTCGCTGACCGAGAAATCGAGGTCGGCATCGAACAGCTTGCGGTCGCCGTAGCTGACCTTGATCGATCGAACGAAGTGCGGCGGGATGAACATGACGGTGACGTTGTTCAGCTCGAACCCGGTGTCGTTGGGGTGCAGCACGGTCACGTCCGCAGAATTGGGCAGATCGAGCCTGACCGGCCCGTGCAGCTTCAACAGCGTCTTGCCGATCAGCTCGGGGTGCTCGCGGTTCGGCGGTGCGGAGCAGCCGCCGGAGACCTTCACGTAGCGCGAGTCCATGTGCAGCTCGCCGTTCGACAGCTCGCTGACCACACGCACGTGGCTGTATTCGTCGACGCGCAGCCGGGTTTCGAAATCGGCCTGGCCGAGGTCGGGGGTGAGGTCCAGCACGGCGGCCAGCGGAGACGGGTTCTTGTCGATGAAGAGGTACATCTTCTTCACATACAGATCGGGCCGCTGCGGCAGCTTCGACACGATCTTGACCGGCACCGAGGCGCCGTAAGCCGCGCGCAGTGGAACGATGAGCTGAACCTGGCTGGCCGCGTCGGCCGCGATCTCGCGATTTGGGAAAAAGCGCGCGCGCAGCTTCTCCCACTCCGGCGACGAGTCGTTGTGCGCGGCGGTCGAGTTCAGCCCGCCGACAGCGGCATGCGCAGGTTCGGCAACCCACCCGCACATCATCAGGGCCCACGCCATCGACATGGCCCTGCAGAGCCTCACTGTCGTCGACATCACATCGCTCCCGTCCGCAGATTCACTTGAAATTCACTTCGCGCTCGATGCGCACGAACACGATCGACGCGTTGCGCCGGTGGATCGTGTCGTACTGATCCCAATCCTTGAATTCGTCGAGCGAGCTGGCATCAGGCACCTCGCTGAGTGCCGCACCCTCGAGAACCAGCTGCCTGGCCCGCGCTTCGAGTCGATCCAGGTATCGCCGCGTGGTCGCGATCGCTTCAGATGATGTGGCGGGCCCGTGACCGGGCACGACGCTGCTCACCCGCAGCGCGGCGAGGGTCTACAGTGCCGCTCGCCAGCCGGGCAGGCTGCTGTCCTGCACATCGGGAATGCGATGCTGGTCGATCAGGCCGCCGGCAAACAGGACGCCGGTTCGCTCATCCAGAACGGCAATGTCACCCGGACCGCTCGAGTGACCGAGATACAGCACGCGCACCGGTCGGCCGATCACGTCGAGCGTGTGGCTGGTGTCGAAAACCTGGTCGGGCGTGAACATCGTCGTGTCGCGCATTTCGTCTTCACCCAGCAAGCGCCGCAGGGTCTTCAGGCAGTTTCCACAGCGAGCCGCCATCAGACCGGCTGCACTGCTCTGCATGCGGATGGGAATGCCCTGCGCTCGGAAAGCTGCTGCACCGAACAGGAATTCCTGATGGACCTGGGTGACCAGCGCCACCGCGACCGGCTTGTCGGTGACGCGCCTGATCGCGTCGAGCAAGGCCACGCCGTGGCGGTAGGAAGTGCCGACATCGATGGCAATGACCCCGCTGTCGCCGACGATGAAACCGGCGTTGCCGATGCGGCCGAGGTTGTCCGCATCGATCTCGCCGCCGGTGCCTCGCACCAGGTACACGCCGTCGGCCACCTGCACCGTGGTACCGCCCGCAACCGCGACGTCATGCGCGGCGAGTCGGGTCTCGCCACCACGGGCACAGCCCGCCAGCATCCCGATCAGCAGGGCCGCGAAGAACGCCCCAGTGCGGCCGTGCCCTCGCGTCAATGAAGCCCACACGAGTCACTTGCCTTCGGCGAGCTTCTTCAGGTTTGCAAGCCCGCTCTGGTAGACGCCCGTGATCGCGTTCAACGCGGCTTCGTCGTTCTGGTCCGGCGGCGGATCGTTGTTGGGGTAGGCGCGGTAGAAAGCCCCGCGCCACTCGACCGTGGACTGCGTCGGGCCGGTGCTGGTGACCTGCAGCGTCGAGGTGTAGTTGGTGACCGGCAGGGCACCGCCATCCTTGGCCCGGTAGCTGAACTTCATCTTCGCTTCGTCGAAGCTTTCCAGCATCTCTTCGAGCACGCCGCCGCCCTTGAGTTTCAGCGAGCGCACCGACCCTTCGGTGTTGCCTGCCGAAGCGGGGCTTTCAGCAACGGCCGGGTGCCAATCCTTCAGCGCGTCGAAATTCTTGATGCGTGCCCACACGGCCTCGGCGGGCGCGTCGATCGTGATCTTCTCGGCGACCTTCTGGCGCGTCGGGCCGTGGGCTTGTGCCCCGGACAACAGGCTGCACAACAACAGCCCCGCCATCCAGCGCACCGCGCTGAAACCGATCGTTCGATGCAACATGCTCAGGTTCTCCAATCCACGGGGGTCATTCAAGTCAGTTCGGCGGGGCCGGTCAGGGCGTCAGCGCTTCACCGATGAAGGCCCCGAAGCCGCGACTATTCTGCCCGGTGGCAATGGTCTTGAGGGTCTGTCCGGTCTTGGCGTCCAGCACGCTGACGTTGTCGTCCATCCAGTTGACGACATAGACCCGGCCCTGGTGCGACGCGATGCCTTCCGGGTAGCCGAAGCCCTTCAAGGTGCGCACCACTTTCAAGGTGTCGGCGTCGATCACGCTGACGCTGTCCTCGTGCTGGTTCGTCACGTAGATCAAGGCTCCTCCGTCGGCCAGTGCAGCGCCGTACGGCGCCTTGCCCACCGGCACGGTCGCGATCACCTGGAGTTGCCCGGTGCGAAACAGGTCGCGCACGTCGAGCACGGTGACATCGTTGCTTTGCACGTTGAGCGCGTAGAGCCGCTGGCGCGGTGCGTCGTAGAGCAACGCGAACGGTCGCGAGCCCACGGCCACACGCGACAGCACGCGCTGGCTGTTCACGTCGATCACCGCAACGGTGTCTTCGTCGCGTTCGGCCACGAATACCGCGTCGCCGCTCTCGTGCACCGCCAGGCCGGCCGGGGCCTTGCCCACGGCGATGGTCATCAGCGGGTGGTGCACGCGGCTGTCGTACACGATCACGCGGTTGCGATACCAGTCGCTCACGTAGACGCGCAAGCCGTCGTCCGACACCGCGATGCCGAGCGGTCCGTCGCCGGCCACGAGGGTGTCGATCACCTGCCGGGTCCGCATGTCGATGACCGAAATCGAATGGGCGTCCGGGCTGGTCACGAAGACTCTCGCCTGGGATGCTGCGACCGCGACACCGGCCGGGCCGCGCCCGACGGGGACGGTGGCGACCACGCTGTCGGTCGCGAGGTCGATCACCGAGACATCGTGGCTGCCCTGGTTGGTGATGTAGGCGCAGGGTGCCGCCTGCGGCTGCGTCGACGCAGCGACCAGCACGAGCGCTGCGAGCAGCGCCGACACCCGTGACGACAGCGACACCTTCCATGGCATGACGCTCAGTCTTCCCATTCCAGTTCGGCAAACGCCGTTGTCACATTGCGCTCATGAAAATGATCGACCAGCGACCAGCCTTGCGTGGCTTCTCGAGCGACCGTCTTCACCGCGCCTTGCATCGTGACGTGGGACTTGATCGCAGCACGTGTCTCGGTGAGCAAGGCGTCGAAGTAGCGCTGCTGCGGCCGCAACACCGACGGCCAGTCGCGGCTGGCGGCACCATGGCCGGGAACGGCCAGAGCCACTGGCCGTTGCGCGAGACGGTCCATCGCAGCAACCCAGCCACGCAGGCTGCCGTCGATCACCGGCAGGTGCGTCACGAACAGCAGGTCGCCGAGAAACAGCGTGCGGGTCTGGCGGTCGAACACGGTCAGGTCGTGATCGGTGTGGGCCGTGGGCCAGGCGGTCAACTCGACGACGCGTTGCCCCAGGTCGATCTCGAGCGTCTGGCCGACCTCGACGGTCAGCGTCGGATAGACGAGGTCACCGTGTGTCAGGTCCACGCGAAAGTCGCGTTGCAGTGCGTTCAGGTAGTACCGCTCGCGCGCGGCCAGTGCCGCAGGCATGCGCGCATGGGCGACGAACTGCGGGTTCGCTTCGGCATCCGCGCCAGGAGCCGCAGTCTGGAATGCATGGTTGCCGAGGACATGGTCCGGATGCGCATGCGTGTTGATGACATAGCAGATCGGCAGCGGGCTGACCGCGGCCACCGCGGCACGCCAGCGGCGACCAACCTCGGGCGTGCCACCGGTATCGATCACTGCAATGCAGCGTGCGCCCACGATGAAGGCCAGGTTGGCGACATCGCCCTCGTTGGCCGGCTCCCAGTCTTCGATGACACCCCGGTGCACGAACACGCCGGGAGACAACTCGGCCACCTGGAGCCGGGGCTCGATCGGCTGCGCGTGCGCTGCGAGAGCCGTTGCAGCCCAGATCGCCAACATCCGCAGAGAACGCATCGCGAGTGTCATCGACAGTGCTGTGTGCGATGCCCGATGGCGACGGCCGCGCGGCCGGAAACCGCCGCCCGCGTCACTTCGGCTCGGCGCTGATGAAGCAGCTGTTCTTCACCTTGGCCTGCAGGTCGCGGAATTTCTTGGCGTCCTTCTGCGCTCCATCGTTGTCTCGCAATGCAGCGCCGCGCTCACCACCGATGGTGGTTGCATTGGCCGTGGTGCTCAAGTTGACGTATTCGTCATACGTCACCTGCTCGGCCAGGCGATCGAGCGCGCAGGAACACTTGTTGATCATCTCGAACTGAGGGCCCGGGTTCGCGCGCAGGCAGTCGCGCACGTAGAGCACACGGTCCACGGTGGGGAAATCGTTGGCGTGCACGAGCCCGCCAAACGGAACACAAATGAGGACGGTGGCGACGCAGGCCAAATTTCTGGACACGGACATGGAGAGGCTCACTTGCTCAGGGGTGGGGTCGCAGCGGACGCGCCATCGACGAAAAGTTCTTCGGTGATCACGGCCGGCGACCCGGGGGCTTCACCGCTGATCTGCGTGCGTATGCCGAACACCCCCCCCGGCACGGCATCCGACAACAGGAACTGGTACTGCTTGCGGGCGAATTTCTCGTACTTCGGCCGATTCGGATCATCGAGGTACGGCGAGAAGGTGACTTCCTTGCCAGCGATGGTCTTGTTCTCGTACGTGAGGGAAGTGTCGCGAACCGTCGCATCCTGATAGGCGGCCATGCGGATGCGTTTGCGGAAATGGTTCAACGAGCCCTTGGTCAGTCGCTTCATCTCGGCAATGTCTCGTTCGAGAAAATGCAGGATCACCGGATTGCCTTCCGTGGCAGGCGCATCGGGCAGCGGCAGCTGACGAGTCCCGGTGAAGAACTCGCTGGCCACGTTGCAGCATTTGCCGTCGGACTGCGCGCTGAAGCGCAACACCACGCTGTCTTCGAATCCTTCCTCAAAGCTGCCCGCTTTGCGAAACGAATATCGAACCGTCGAAGGCGCCGTCAATCCCGACAACTGGTTCGACATGAAAAGCAGCTTCTCTGCGGCGGAAAAGTCCTGTTTGTCGTCTTGCTTCGTGTCCTGCGCATGGGATTGCGAAGCGCAGACGACAAGCAGGGCACACAGTGCGCCGGCGAGCTTGGGGTACAGCGTGAATGGCATGGTGACGGTACGGGTTGATTCGGGAACGAAAAAATCAATAGGGAAGCAGCCGCTGGGCCAGTTCGAGCGCCAGTTCGGGGTTCAATTCGTTCAGTCTGCGCTGCGCGCTTTGCGCCTGCGCCACCATTCCGAGACCGCTGTAAACCAGCCCGAGACGGTGCCAGGCCAGCGCCAGAGTGGGTGTGATCGTCACCGACCGCTCCAGGGATTCTTTCGCATCGACCAGGCGGTCTTGGTGTTGCAACGCCAGGCCGCGCAGGTACCAGGGTTCGGAGTCGTGTTCCTGGGCGACGGTCCAGCCCGCAGCCAGACGCTCCAGGTCGTTCCACCGGCTGTCGCGCTCCAGCACGGCCGCCTGCAGGAAGCGCGGCTGCTGGCCGAGCGGTT
>JARXKP010000074.1:0-4759 GCA_030271615.1 Pseudomonadota bacterium | reverse complement strand
CTGTCGCGCTCCAGCACGGCCGCCTGCAGGAAGCGCGGCTGCTGGCCGAGCGGTTGTTGCCAGAAAGCAAGAACGGTCGGCGCTATCGGGGCGATTTCCTGTGCGTCGTCCTGCCGGGCGAGCAGATCCTGAACCCACTCGACCGGGGCGGAAAAGTAGTGCGCCTCGCCGCCGCGCAGGCGAAACGTCATGATCCCGACCAGGCGAAGATCGTCGTCGAACAAACCGCCACCGCTGGCGCCGGAAGTGAACCAGTTGGTGCTCTGGATCACCTTGCCTCCATCGAAGGGATGCAAGACGACGATCTCGCCCGGACTGTTCTGGATGCCGATGCCGCCGGTGTAACCGATGGCCGACACCGACTGCCCTTCGCTGAGTGAGTTCGAGCGCCCGAGCGCCACTCCTTCACCACTCAGCCCCGGCACGAACAGCAGGCACAGATCGCGACGCGCATCGCTGACCTGCGCCACCGCCTGCAAGCGCATGCCGTGCTGGTAGGTGTAGACCTCCTGTGCATCACGCGTCACGTGACAGTTGGTGAGCATCCGGTTCGGAGCCACAAGCACGCCGGACCCCAGCGAGTAGCCGCCCTGTTGCCGAGACACCTCGATCTTGAGGACTTTCGTGCTCAGTTCGATGAAGGCCGCGCGGTCGACGCCCGCGTGCGCCGCGCTCCACGAGAACACACCCGCCATCAACACCGCTGCGTACTTCATGGGTTGTCTGATTTCGCTGATGTCGTCGCCAGGGAATCTCTAGTTCTTGACAGCCAGCGGAATGTCCTCGATCAGCGGAACACCGAACTCCTGGAGGATCGCGCGGATCTCCTGCTGCTTGGCATCGATGAGCGTTTCGATCTGCTGTTTCCACTCGCGTTCGCCGTAGCGCACGCCCATGGCCATCTTGAAATCGAACTTGACCCCAGGCTCGGACTGCATCGGAATCGACACCAATTCGGGACTCTTCACCCGCTTCGCAAAGAAGCCGGCAATAGGACCCCAGACGATGGCCGCATCGATCTTGCCTGCCGCCAGATCGCGCTCGATGATCTCGCCCGGATAGAACTCGGGAGCGGCATTCATCGTCGCGTACGGAACACCCTGTTCCAGCAGCTTGTGCTTGACCAGCCACTCCGAGGCCGGGGTGCGATCGTAAAGACCGATGCGCAGCTTTTCGAGCTGCGTGCGATCGATTGCGAGGAAATCGTCGATCGACTTGACCTGATCGAGTCCGCGTCCTTTCGCAAAGACGAGGGCGTAGGTGGAGTGGTAATACGCTTTCGTCGCCGACACCTGGTCGTACCCGGCGGGAACGCCCATCACGATGTCGCAACGAAAGTCCTCACCGGGCAACTTGTAGCGCAAGGTGTTGCGGATGAAGGCCAGCCTCTGCGGAAACGAGTAGTACGTGACCGGCAAACCGAGCTCCTTGCCGAACAACTCGGCAATCCGGTTTTCGATGCCTTCACCGCTCACATTCGAAAACGGCAGATTGTTCGGATCCTGACAGACGCGAAAGGCCTTGCGTTCACTGCCGGGTTCGGTCTGGGCGCTGACATGGGCGGACGAACCCAGACCAGCGACCGCGACCCAGCAGATCGACACCCAGAAACGCAATTTCAACAAGGCCCGCCAGCGCACCGTCAACGCTGCCATCTTCATTCGATGGCCGTCACGCGGGCGGTCTTGATGTCACCGTTCGAACGGCCCTTCAGATACGCATACAGGTGGTCGATGTTCTCCATCACCACCGGGCTGCTACCAAAGCTCTGCATGCCCTTTTCGAGCCGCCCTTTCGTCACCGTGGTCACGAATTCTTCCTTGGTCAACACCTTGAGGCTGTTGACCAACGACGGCCCGACCAAGCCTTCTTGATTGGCGCCATGACAGCGGTCGCAGGCAGCGGTGCGCCAGGTCTTGAATCCCTTGAGGGTTTCAGCATCGACCTTGTTCCCATCGACGACGGTATACAGATCGGTCTTCACTTCTTGCGCGATGGCAGCGAAGCCGGACGCGCCGAAAGCAATAACGGCAACGGAAATGAGGTGTCGTGACTTCATGATCGGAGGAGTTGCTCACTAAGTAAAAAGGGATGACGCTCAACTAGAGCGTCATCCCCTGGATCGGTTCCCCCACCGGTTGCCCGGCGAGGGTTAATCAGGACGAAACTCGATCAGTTGGGGAGAGCGAACACGGTCAACGAGCCACCCAGTTCGGTGTACTGGCTGAGTTCCCTGTAGCCACCCACAGCGCCCAAGCCGTCCTGGTCTTTCTCGAGGCCAGCAGCCATGCCGATACCGGCCCAGCCACCAATACCCGAGAACACGCCCATGTACTGCTTGCCCTTGTGTTCATAGCTGAACACGTTGCCGATGATCCCCGACGGCGTCTTGAACTTGAACAGTTCCTTGTTCACGTCCTTCTTGTCGACACACTTGAAGTAGCCTTCCAGCGTACCGTAGCAAGACAGACCGCCTGCGGTGTTCATCGCGCCACTCCACACTGAGAACTTCTCGGCCTTGGATTGGACGATCTTGCCCGTGCCAGCGTCCCAGGCGATGTAGTTGCCCATGCCACCATGGCTGCCTGGAGCCGGGAACATCGACAACGTCGCACCCACGTAAGGCTGGCCGGCGGTGTACTCGACCTTGAACGGCTCGTAATCCATGCAGACGTGGTTCGTCGGCACGTAGAAGAGCTTGGTTTCCGGATCGAAAGCCGCTGGCTGCTGGTCCTTCGAACCCAGCGCTGCCGGGCAGATGCCCTTGGAGTTGACGTCAGGCCCGTTTTGCGCCGTCGAGTACTTGGACACGACCTGTGGACGGCCGGTCTTCATGTCGACGTGGGTGGCCCAGTTCACCTTCGGGTCGTACTTCTCGGCCACCAGCAGTGCGCCTGTCACACGGTCGAGCGTGTAGCCGAAGCCGTTGCGGTCGAAGTGCACCAGCGCCTTCGTGGGCTTGCCCTTGACATCGATGTCGGCCAGGATCATCTCGTTGATCCCGTCGAAGTCCCACTCGTCGAACGGCGTCATCTGGTAGACCCAGTTGACCTTGCCCGTATCGACGTCGCGCGACCAGATGCTCATCGACCACTTGTTGTCGCCAGGACGCTGCGACGGGTTCCACGTCGACGGATTGCCCGTGCCGTAATACACCGCGTTGGTCGCCTTGTCGTAGCTATACCAGCCCCAGGTTGTGCCGCCACCGATCTTCCACTGATCACCCTTCCAGGTCTTCAGTGAAGAATCCGGTCCGACCGGCGTCACCTTGCCGTCTGCCCAGGTGGTCGTCTTGGCCGGGTCGATCAACATCTCGGAGTCAGGTCCGACGCTGTAGCCCTTCCAGACCGGCTTGCCGGTGTTGATGTCGTAAGCCGCAAGATAGCCACGGACGCCCCACTCGCCACCGGAGATGCCGGTGATGACCTTGTCCTTGAAGACGTGAGGTGCGTTGGTGTTCACAGCACCCAGTTTCGGGTCGCCGTTCTTGACGGACCAGATCAGCTTGCCGGTCTTCGCGTCGAGCGCGATCAGGTTGCTGTCCGCCTGTTGCAGGAAGACCTTGCCTTCAGCGTAGGCCAGCCCGCGGTTCACGGTGTCGCAACACATCTGCGGAATCACGGCCGGATCTTGCTTCGGCTCGTATTTCCACTTGATCTTCTGCGTGTCGAGATCGATCGCGAACACCTTGTTGGGGAACGGCGAATGCAGATACATCGTCCCGTCGATCACCAGCGGAGAGCCTTCGTGACCGCGCAGCACGCCGGTGGAGAAGGTCCACGCGACCTGCATCTTGCCGACGTTGGTCTTGTTGATCTGGCTCAGCTTGCTGTAACGCTGGTTGAACATGTCACCAGCCTGCATCGCCCAGTTCTTGGGGTTCGCAGTGTTCTTCTCGACATCTGCGTTGGCGAGCGCCAAGCCTGGTAACGCGAGCATTACTACACCCAAACCACACACCGCAGCGCGTGCATTTGATTGCCCGGAAATTCCCATTGCTTTCTCCTGTTGTCAAAGGTGGTATGGCAAGGTCGCGGGGCACCACCAAATACCCACCGCGACTCTCCGAACACGTTGCAGAGATGGCAACCTTTGTGCCCGCTGTCGCATGCTCCATTCGAGGTTGCACGAACGCAATCGCGATCAACGATGGTTAGGAAAATTTCCCTTTCTGCGTGCGATGGAAAACCCGTAAATAACCACCTTCGCATTGACTTTTTTCCCGTGTCGACAGGATTCGAGGGAACGTCCGAATAGGGAAACTCCGGGGTCCGGGACGAGATCGCGAATTCAATCTCGATGCGATCCAACGGGCGGGTCTCAACGCATCGCACGTCGACTTGCAGCGGACGCTACGCACTGTGTTTCGACATGGAACAGAGCGTTCAGAATTTGATACAGCTCGTCGCTGAAAATTCTTCGGTGGTTCGATGCTAGGGGGCGCACCAACGTCGTTGAGACTCCCTGGTCTCTGTATGCGTGCCTCATCGCGGGGCAGGGCTTGTCCACTACATTGCACGCTCGCATGCGCCACACCACCTGCACCACCAGACGCTACGGCACACGTGCTGCCTCGCAGGCGCTGAAGCGCAACTCCGCCGGTCTGATCGAACGCGGCGGAGGCAGTTCATGACGCCGGCAGAGTCCGAGCACCTCGAGCCTCCGCGCTGGGGCACCGATCTGTGGTGGGTCGCCGCCGCGACGCTGGCGTGCTACGGCGTGTCGATCCACTTCGAACTCACCGAGCTGTTTTTCGGCA
>JARXKP010000073.1 GCA_030271615.1 Pseudomonadota bacterium | reverse complement strand
CGCGCGTGATCTTGCAGTCGGCCATCATCTCGGCCTCTTTCAGCGCCTGCTGGATGCTCTGCACGGTGGCGTCGATGTTGACCACGACGCCGCGCTTGAGGCCGTGCGTCGGCGCACTGCCGAGACCGGCTACGCGCAACTCGCCACTGGGCAGCAACTCGGCCACGACCACCATCACCTTCGCGGTGCCGATGTCGAGTCCCACCACCAGATCTTTCAATTCCTTGGCCATCCGATCCTCTCGCTCAATTCTTCGTGCCCGCGCCCTGGCCGGGACCAGGGGTGAGGGTTGTCGTGATGCCCCGCAAGCGCAGGGCATAACCGTCGCGGTGCCGCAGGTCGGCATAGACCAGCGGGGCTTGAAATTGCTGCGTCATCTGCGTCACCGTGCCGACGAAGCGCTCGGCACGGGCCACCACCTCGTCATCGGTGCCGCGGCCCAGTTCGACCTTGGCGCCGCTGTCCAGCTCGACGCGCCACGAGGCGCGGCCCGACAGCCGCAGCATCTCGACGTGCCGGTCGAGCCGCCCGAACACCGACTGCAATCGCGCATGCATCGCCAGCATCGCGGCCGAACTGTCATCGGGCCCGTCGAACGCCGGCAGGCTGTCCTCTTCGGCATCGCCGACACCGGCCTCGAACACCTCGCCCCTCGTGTTGACGAACTGGTCGGATGCACCGCCGCCACGCCAGACGGCCGCAGGCCGGTGCTCCTCGAGCCGCACCGCGAGCCGGTTCGGCCAGACGCGCTGCACGACCGCGCGGCGCACCCAGGGCACCGATTCGAAGGCGCGCTGGTCGGCCTGCAGATCGGTGGTGAAGAAATTGCCGCGCAGCTTGGGCACCGCGTTGACGCGAATCGTGGCCACGCTGTTGCGGGTCAAGTCGCCATCGATGCGGATCGAGTGCAGCGCGAACGCCGGCTGACGCGCCAGCAGCTGCAGCGCGATCGCCCCCAGCACCAGCGCCGCCAGCACGAACAAGCCGTTCGCGGTGAAACGCAACAGACGCACATCGCTCGGCAACGCCTGCGGCACCGCGGAGGGGCGTGCCGCGGAGCGCGATCGAACGAAGGGGGTGCTGGACATCGGATAGGGGCGTCAGACGGCCGGCACGGTGACGGAAGCAGGAACAGCCACCACTGCCGCTGGCGGCGCATCGAGGCGCGCCTGGCTGCAGATCAGCAGGCAGAGCTGGTCGTAGCCCAGGCCGATGGCCCGCGCCGACATCGGCACCAGCGAGTGCGTGGTCATGCCCGGCGACGTGTTCATCTCGAGCAGGAAGGGCCGGCGATCCGACGCGCGGATCATCAGGTCGGCACGGCCCCAGCCGCGACAGCCGAGTGCGCGGTAAGACGCGACCGCGAGGCGCTGGATCTCGCGCTCTTCGGCCTCGGGCAGACCGCTCGGGCACTGGTACTGGACGACGTCGGTGAAGTACTTGTTCTGGTAGTCGTAGGCGCCTTCGGGGGCGCGGATGCGGATCACCGGCAGCGCGTACGCATCGGCGCCTTCACCGAGCACCGGGCAGGTGACTTCCTCGCCGCTGATGAACTCCTCGCACAGCACGTCGGCGTCGTAGCGGGCGGCGAGCGCCACTGCGTCCTGCATCTGCCGATCGACATCGTTCGAGCCGATCACCTTGGTGACCCCGATCGACGAGCCTTCGCGCGGCGGCTTGACGATCAGCGGCAGGCCGAGCTGTCCGGGCACGCTGCACACCTGTTCGAGGCCGTGCTCGCCCGGCGGCAGCCACACATGGCGCGGTGTCGGCAGGCCTTCGGCCAACCAGATGCGCTTGGTCATCACCTTGTCCATCGCGACGGCCGACGCCATCACGCCGGAGCCGGTGTACGGAATGCCGAGCAGTTCGAGCGCGCCCTGCACCGTGCCGTCCTCGCCATGGCGCCCGTGCAACGCGATGAAGCAGCGCGCAATGCCTTCGTGCTTCAGCTCGGACAACTCGCGCTCGGCCGGATCGAAAGCCCGCGCATCGACGCCCAGCGATTGCAGCGCGGCCAGCACGCCGCTGCCCGACATCAGCGAGATCGCGCGCTCGGCCGAGGTGCCGCCCAGGAGCACAGCGACCTTTCCAAGCTCGGACGCAGAGATGTTTCCCAGGGCTTTCGGATCGACACTCATCGGGCTTTCTCCGCTGCGGCTGCGCCGATCGCGTCCTGGCGCCGCTTCAGCTCCAGCACCAGCCCCGGCACATTGCCGATCGAACCGGCACCCATCGAGACCACCACGTCGCCAGACCGCACGTGATCGACGATGGCTTGCGGCAGCGCTGCGATGTCGTCGACGAACACCGGGTCGACCTTGCCGGCGACTCGCAGGGCGCGGGCCAGCGCGCGACCATCGGCCGCCACGATCGGTGCTTCGCCGGCGGCATACACCTCGGCCAGCAGCACCGCGTCGGCGCTGCCGATGACCTTGATGAAGTCCTCGAAGCAGTCGCGGGTGCGGGTGTAGCGATGCGGCTGAAAGGCCAGCACCAGCCGGCGCCCGGGAAACGCACCTCGCGCAGCAGCCAGGGTGGCGGCCATCTCGACCGGGTGATGGCCGTAGTCGTCGATCAGCGTGAAGCTGCCGGCGGCTTCGTCGGCGGCATTCAGCGGCACCTCGCCGTAGCGCTGGAAGCGCCGGTCGACACCGCGGAAATCGGCCAGCCCCTGCACCATCGCCGCGTCGGGCAATTCGAGTTCGGTGGCCACCGCGATCGCGGCCAGCGCGTTCAGCACGTTGTGGTCGCCGGGCAGATTCAAGGTCACGTCGAGGTCGGGCATCGCAACGCCGTTGCGGCGCTGCACCGTGAAGTGCATCCGCCCGGATCGGGCCTGCACGTCGACTGCGCGCACCATCGCGTCGACGCCGAAGCCGTAGGTGACCACCGGACGCGACAGCATCGGCATCACCGATCGCACACCCGGGTCGTCGCAGCAGACGATCGCCGCGCCATAGAACGGCATGCGGTGCACGAAGTCGACGAACGCCTGTTTCAGCCGCGCGAAGTCGTGGCCGTAGGTGTCCATGTGATCGGCGTCGATGTTGGTGACCACCGCCATGACCGGCAGCAGGTTCAGGAACGACGCATCGGACTCGTCGGCCTCGACGACGATGTAATCGCCCGAACCCAATCGTGAATTCGCGCCGGCCGCGTTGAGCCGCCCGCCGATCACGAAGGTCGGGTCGAGGCCGGCTTCGGCGAGCACGCTGGTGACGAGGCTGGTGGTCGTCGTCTTGCCGTGCGTGCCGGCGATCGCGATGCCCTTCTTCAGGCGCATCAGCTCGGCCAGCATCACCGCGCGCGGCACCAAGGGCATCCGTCTGGCGCGGGCCGCGATCACTTCGGGGTTGTCGTCCTTGACGGCGGTCGACGTCACCACGGCTTCGGCGCCGTCGATGTTCGCCGCGTCGTGGCCGACATGCACGCGAATGCCGAGCGACGCAAGCCGGCGCGAGGTGGCGCTGTCGCTCTGGTCCGAGCCCGACACGACATAGCCGAGGTTGTGCAGGATCTCGGCAATGCCGCTCATGCCGACGCCGCCGATCCCGACGAAGTGGATGTGTTTGACCGCGTGTTTCACGATCGAGCGCCTTCGTTGGGTTCGGCGGCAAGCGCCGCAGTGATGACGATCGCCGGTCGCTGCGCGCCCGTCGAGCCGACGAAGTGGATGTGTTTGACGGCGTGCTTCATGCGGCGATCAGCCCTTCGAGCTCATCCGCCACGCGCGACGCGGCCTTTGGTCGGGCCAGCGCGCGGGCCTTCGTTGCCATCGCCAGCAGCGACTCGCGCGTCAGAGCAGCCAGCACGTCGGCGAGGTGACGCGGCGTGAGTTCGCCTTGCGGCAAGTGCACCGCCGCGCCGTGCGACGCCATCCACTGCGCGTTGTCGCGCTGGTGCGAGGTGGTGCTGACCACCAGCGGCACCAGCACGCTGGCGACACCGGCGGCGCACAGCTCGCTGACGGTGATCGCGCCGGCGCGGCAGACGATCACGTCGCAATCGGCGAGGCGCTGCGCCATGTCGTCGATGAACGGCAGCACCTCGGCCTGCACCGATGACCGAGCGTAGTCGGCCTGCACGGTGGCCGCGTGCGCGGCGCCGGTCTGGTGCGTGACCTGCGGCCGTTGCGTCGGGGACATCAGCGCCAGCGCCTGCGGCAGGCAGCGGTTGAGCACCAGGGCGCCGAGGCTGCCGCCGACGACCAGCAGCCGCAGCGGGCCGCTGCGACCGGCATAGCGCGCAGCCGGCAAAGGCAGGGCCTCGATCTCGGCACGCACCGGATTGCCGGTGACGACGCCGTGCCGCGTGCCTTGCGCCGCCGGGCCGTCGAAGCCGAAGGCGATGCGATCGGCCACCGACAGCAGAGACCGGTTGCTCATCAGCAGTGCCGCATCAGCGTTGACCAGCATCAGCGGTCTGCGCAGCAATGCGGCCATCAGGCCAGCCGGAAAGCAGAGGTAGCCGCCCATGCCGAGCACGACCTGCGCGCGGCGCTTGCGGATGATGCCGAGGCAGGTCCAGAAGGCTGCGAGCAGGCGGATGCCGCCGGTCAGCGTGTGGATCAGGCCCTTGCCGCGCAAGCCGGTGAAGGCCACGGTGTCGAGCGGGATGCCGGTGGGCGGGACCAGCGTGTTTTCCATCCCCGTGCTCGTGCCGAGCCAGCTCACGGTCCAGCCGCGCTGCTGCATTTCCTTTGCCACGGCGAGGCCGGGGATGACGTGGCCGCCGGTGCCGGCTGCGACGACGATCAAGTGCTTGCTCTGGGTCATGCTTGACCACTCGGCATGGGTTGCTGTTCGATGCAGCGCGTCGGGACCCGCCCCGACAGGCGGGTAACTTTCATTTGCGGGCCCAAATGAAAGTCACCAAAGCAAAGGGCCTGAACACCAGCCGATTTGGCCGTCACGCTGCGGCCAAAAGGCTGACGGCAAAGGCTCTGGCACGAGAACACCCACCGAGCTACTTCAGCGGTTTCCTCGCTAACGCCAAATCGCTTGTTGTCGCTTCGGCTCGACCCTTGCGGGTCTTCGCGACGATGACCCGCAGGGTCGAGCCGTGCCGATACCGAGTCGACTGAATGTGAGCGAGGAACCCGTGGTAGTGGTTCGGTGGGTGTTCTCGTGCCAGAGCCGATGAAGGAGGTGTGTGGCCGAAGCGAGCAGCCCAAATGGCTGGTGTTCGGCCCCTCTTCTTTGGTTACTTTCTTCTGGGGCAGCAGAAGAAAGTGACTCGGCAGCCGGGCCGAAACCCGGCGGGCTGCAGCAATAGGCAAGCAAGCGTTCATGCCCGACCCCCTCGCATCAGTTGCCGATTCTCGATATCGACCCGAGCCACGATCGCCAGCGCGATCATGTTCATCACGATGGCCGAGCCCCCATAGCTCATCAACGGCAACGTCAACCCCTTGGTCGGCAGCACGCCCAGATTGACCCCCATGTTGATGAACGCCTGGCCGCCCATCCAGATCCCGATGCCCTGCGCATACAGCCCCGCAAAGACCCGATCCAGCGCGATCGCCTGGCGACCGATGTGGAACACCCGGCGCGACAGCCAGAAGAAAGCGAAGATGACGCAGGCGACGCCGACGAAGCCGAGCTCCTCGCCGATCACCGCCAGCAGGAAATCGGTGTGCGCTTCGGGCAGGTAGTGCAGCTTCTCGACGCTCGCCCCAAGTCCCTGGCCGAAGATCTCGCCCCGGCCGAAGGCGATCAGCGAGTGCGACAGCTGATAGGCCTTGCCCAGCGTGTATTTCTCGTCCCACGGATCCAGGTACGCGAAGATGCGCTCGCGCTTTTCGACGCTCGACGCGATCACCAGCACGAAGGTTCCCACCAACACCGCCCCGCTGAGCAGGAACATCCTGCCGTTCACGCCGCCCAGGAAGAGGATGCCCATCGAGATCAGCGCCACCACCATGAAGGCGCCCATGTCGGGCTCGCGCAGCAGCAGCGCGCCGGTGATGCCCAGCGCCACCGCCATGGGCCACACCGCCTGCACGAATTTCTCCTTCACCTCCATCTTGCGGGTCATGTAGCTGGCGGCGTACATCGCCATCGCGAGCTTGGCCAGCTCGCTCGGCTGGAAATTCATCAGGCCCAGCGGGATCCAGCGGCGCGACTTGTTCACCACCCTGCCGATGCCGGGCACCAGCACCGCCAGCAGCAGCAGCAGGGCCAGCACGAACACCCACGGCGCGGCCTTCTCCCAGAAGCTCAGGGGCACCTGCACCGCCACGATGGCGAACACGAAGGCGATGCTCATCGACAGCAGGTGCCGGGTCAGGAAATGAGTCGAGGTGTAGAGCGTGAACTTCGGGTTGTCCGGCATCGCGACCGACGCGCTGTAGACCATCACCATGCCGAGTGCCAGCAGCGCCAGCACGACACACACCAGCGCCTGATCGAAGGCGAGCAGACGGGCCGGTGCACCCGACGACACGTTGATCCAGTCGCGCACCGGAATGGTCGTGTTCTCGGCCGCCGGGGCACCTCGCAAGCCCGACAGGCGCGCCTTCAGCGACTCGAAGAACGGGGCGCGCAGTGCAGTCATGCCGCCACCCCTTCATCAGCCGCGATCGCCTGCACTTCGGCGATGAACACCTCGGCGCGATGCGCGTAGTTGCGGAACATGTCGAGGCTGGCGCAGGCCGGGCTCAGCAGCACCGCGTCGCCCCGCTGCGCCTGAGCAAAAGCCCAGCGCGTGGCCGCTTCGAGCGAGGCGTGGCGCTGCATCGGCAAACCGTCGATGGCGGCCAGTGCGGCTTCGATGAGGGCGGCATCACGTCCCAGCGTGGCGACGGCCCGGGCATGACGGCGCACCGGCTCGACCAGCGGCGTGAAGTCCTGCCCCTTGCCGTCGCCGCCGAGGATCACCACCAGACGGGACGGCGTGCGATCGGCGCCGAGGCCTTCGAGCGCCGCGACGGTCGCGCCGACATTGGTGCCTTTGCTGTCGTCGTAGGCGTCGACGCCGTTGACGGTGGCGACATGCGCGACGCGGTGGGGCTCGCCGGCGTAATCGCGCAAGCCATGAAGCATCGGCGCCAGCGGGCACCCGATCGCGGTCGCGAGCGCCAGCGCCGCCAGCGCGTTGGCAGCGTTGTGGCGCCCGCGCACGCGCAGCGCATCGGCCGGCATCAGGTGCTGGATGTGCAGTTCCTCCGGCTCGGCATCGACGCCGGCGCGCGGCCGCTTGCGCGGAAAGGTGTCGTCGGATTCGAGCGCGCGCACCAGCCACGCCATGCCGTTCTCGGTGACGAGGCCGAAATCGCCCGGGTGATGCGGTGCATCGAGGCCGAAGCGCACGACCGGGCGCAGGGCGAGCTTCGGTGCGCGTGCCTTGGCGCTGCCCTTGATGGGCGACGCGACCGGCTGCGCCGCCAGCGCCAGGGCCTCGACCCGCGCGTCGTCGCGATGGACGACCATCACGGTCTCGCGGCCCCAGACGCGGGCTTTCGCCGCCGCGTAGTTCGCGATCGAGCCGTGCCAGTCAAGGTGGTCTTCGGTGATGTTCAGCACCGCCGCCGCGTCGGGCTCGAAGCCCTTGACCGCATCGAGCTGGAAACTGGACAGCTCGAGCACCCAGACCTCGGGCAGGTGGGTGAACACCGGCGCCTTCGGGGTCGCCTCGGCGTCCTCGCCATCACCGGCGACGGCGGTGGCATCGGCTTCGCGGTCCAGCGCGTCGGCCAGCGTCTGCAGCATCGTCGGCCCGATGTTGCCGGCCACCGCCACGCGCCGCCCGCTGCGCTCGACCAGCAACGCGGTCATCGCGGTGGTCGTGGTCTTGCCATTGGTGCCGGTGATCGCCAGCACCCGCGGCGCATAGCCCCATTCGGTCTTCAGGTCGGCCAGCGCGCGCGCGAACAGGTCGAGCTCGCCCTGCACCGGCACGCCTGCCTCGACAGCCAAGGCGAGCGGCGCGGCGATGCGCGCATCGGTCGGTGCAAGGCCGGGGCTCTTCAACACCAGGCGCACGCCGTCGAACGCAGCGGCTTCGAGCGGGCCGCCGAGCAGCTGCGCGCCAGGCACCTGCGCCATCAGCGTCGTGGCGTTCGGCAGCGCTGCGCTGTCGACGGATGCGCTGGCTGGCAGGCGCGAATCCCAGACGCGCACCGTGGCGCCGCTGCGCGCGCACCAGCGCGCCATCGCGAGCCCGGATTCACCAAGACCGAGCACCAGCACCGTGATGCCCTGGAGGTGTCGAGGAACGTTCATCGCGAGTGCACTCACCGCAGCTTCAGGCTGGCCAGCCCGATCAGGCACAGCAGCATCGTGATGATCCAGAAACGCACGACGACCTGCGTTTCCTTCCAGCCGGATTTCTCGAAATGGTGGTGCAGCGGCGCCATCTTCAGGATCCGCCGGCCGGTGCCGAAGCGCCGGCGCGTGTACTTGAACCAGCTGACCTGCAGCATCACCGACAGCGCCTCGACGACGAACACGCCGCCCATGATCCCGAGCACGATTTCCTGCCGCGTGATGACCGCGATCGCGCCCAGCGCCCCGCCCAGAGACAGCGCGCCCACATCGCCCATGAACACCTGCGCCGGGTAGGTGTTGAACCACAGGAAGGCCAGGCCCGAGCCCGCCATCGCCGCACAGAAAACCAGCAGTTCGCCGGTGCCGGGAATGTGCGGGAACAGCAGGTACTTGCTGTAGTAGGCGTTGCCGGTGACGTAGGCGAACACCCCCAGCGCCGAGCCGACCATCACCACCGGCATGATCGCCAGGCCGTCGAGCCCGTCGGTCAGGTTCACCGCGTTGCTGGCGCCGACGATCACGAACCACGTCAGCACGATGAAGCCGTACACACCGAGCGGGTAGCTGACGGTCTTGAAGAACGGCACGATCAGGTCGGCCGCCGGCGGCAGGTCGTTCGAGAACCCGCTTTGCACCCAGCGCATGAACAACTCGAGCACCCGCAGATTCGAGGTCTCGCTGACGCTGAACGCGAGGTAGAACGCGGCCACCAGCCCGATCAGCGATTGCCAGAAGAACTTGTCGCGCGAGTTCATGCCCTCGGGGTTCTTGTCGACCACCTTGCGCCAGTCGTCGACCCAGCCGATCGCGCCGAAGCCCAGCGTCACCAGCAGCACGATCCAGACGAAGCGGTTGGACCAGTCGAACCACAGCAGCGTCGAGACGGTGATCCCGATCAGGATCAGCACGCCGCCCATCGTCGGTGTGCCGGTCTTGCTGATGTGCGCCTGGATGCCGTACTCGCGGATCGGCTGGCCGATCTTCAGTTCGGCGAGACGGCGGATCACCCACGGCCCGAAGGCCAGGCCGATCAGCAACGCCGTCAACGCAGCCATCACCGCACGGAAGGTGATGTACTGGAAGACCCGGAAAAATCCCAGTCCCGGGTAGATCGTCTGCAACCACTGCGCGAGGCTAAGCAGCATGCGAGCCTCCGGTCCGCGGGGCGGATGCCGCTGCGGTCAATGCGGCCACCACCCGCTCCATCTTCATGAAGCGCGACCCCTTGACCAGCACCGACGCGGCGGCGGGTGCCTCGGGAAGCGCCGCCAGCAGGGCCTCGGTCGAATCGAAATGGCGTGCCGCACCATAGGCAGCGGCCGCATGAGCACACAGCAGCCCGGTCGTCCACATCACGTCGATGCCGGCCGTGTGTGCGCAGGCCCCGACCTCGTGGTGAAACGCCGGGCCCTGGTCTCCGACCTCGCCCATGTCGCCCAGCACGAGCCAGCGCGGTGCGGGCAGCCCGGCCAGCACCTCGATCGCGGCACGCACGGAGTCGGGGTTGGCGTTGTAGCTGTCGTCGATCAACGTGACACGCCGGCCGTCGCGCATGAAGGTGCTGTTCTGCGAGCGGCCCTTCACCGCCGTGAAGGCTTCGAGTCC
The DNA here is from genome assembly GCA_030271615.1 of Pseudomonadota bacterium. Taxonomy (GTDB): domain Bacteria; phylum Pseudomonadota; class Gammaproteobacteria; order Burkholderiales; family Burkholderiaceae_C; genus PBB1. The sequence continues at coordinate 2,929 of JARXKP010000073.1, read as the reverse complement.
GCGCACGGCCGCCTCCAGCGGGCAACCGGCGGCCAGCGCGCAGGCGGTGGCCGCCAACGCGTTCTTGACGTTGTGCAGACCGGCGACGCGCAGCTTCAGCGTGGCGCTGCCGGACGGCGTGCGCAAGGCCACGCTCCAGTGGTCACCGGTGGACGTCTCGTCGGCGAGCCACACCGCATCGGCGGTCACGTCGGCCGTCGGGCTCGCGGACGAGCTCAGTGCGAACGTCAGCACGCGGCGCGCGCCGGCCAGCGTGCGCCACAGCGGCGTGTAAGCGTCGTCGGCCGGAAACACCGCGATGCCATCGGCGCCCAGCGCCTCGATGACGCTGCCGTTCTCGCGCGCCACGGCCTCGACGCCGGCCATGAATTCCTGGTGCTCGCGCTGCGCGTTGTTGACCAGCGCGACGGTGGGTGCGGCCATCGCGGCCAGTTGCGCGATCTCGCCGGGATGGTTCATGCCGAGCTCGACCACACCGGCGCGGTGGCAGGCGGTTTCGTCCTGCCGCAAGCGCAGCAGCGTCAGCGGCACGCCGATGTCGTTGTTGAAATTGCCCTCGGTGGAGAACGCGCCGCCGCCCTGCCAGGCACGCAGGATCGAAGCGATCATCTGCGTCACCGTGGTCTTGCCGTTGCTGCCGGTGACCGCGATCAGCGGCAGGTCGAAACGGCGCCGCCAGGCGGCCGCCAGCACGCCCAGCGCAGTCAGGCTGTTGTCGACCTGCAAGCCGGGCAGGCCCGCTTCGGCCAGACCGCGCTCGGCCAGCGCGGCGACGGCGCCGGCCGCCCTGGCCTGAGTCAGAAAGGAGTGCGCGTCGAAGCGCTCGCCACGCAGCGCGACGAACAGGTCGCCCGCGCGCAGGGTGCGCGTGTCGCTGTGGACGCGCAGCACCGGCGTGCTGCCGTCGCCGACCAGGCGCGAGCCGGGCAGCAGCGCGTGGGCTTGCGCGAGTGTCATCACGACGACGTCTCCGCGACCGCCGCTCGCGCCAGCAAGGCGGCGCGGGCTTCGGCCGTGTCGCTGAACGGATGCTGCACACCGGCGACGTCCTGGACCGTCTCGTGCCCCTTGCCCGCGATCAGGATGACGTCATGCGGTCCGCCATGGCTCACGGCATGAGCGATCGCCGCACGGCGGTCTACGATGACCCGCGGCTCGGGCTGTCCGGCCATGCACGCAACGACGGCGGCGACGATCGCGCCCGGCGCTTCATGCCGAGGGTTGTCGCTGGTGACGACGACGTGCTGCGCGAGACGCTGCGCGATCGCGCCCATCAACGGTCGCTTGACCGCATCGCGGTTGCCCCCGCAGCCGAACACGCACCACAGCGCACCACCGCGCGCACGGGCCAGCGGTTGCAGCGCGCACAAGGCCTTTTCGAGCGCGTCGGGGGTGTGGGCGTAATCGACCAGCACCTCGGGAAGGGCCATGCCAGAGGACGTCATCGGAACCACAACCCGCTCCATGCGACCGGGCACCGGCGTGAGTGTTTCGCAAGCCCGCGCCACATCGCTCAAGGCGAATCCGAGCGCACGCAGACCCGCCACCACCGCGAGCAGGTTGGCCACGTTGTAGTCGCCGATCAGACCGGTGCGCAGCGGCACCGGCGGCTCGTTCGACTCGACCAGCTCGAAGGCCAGCCCTCCGTCGACGTACCTGACAGACCGGGCCGTCAGGCGCGCCGCGCCGGTCTTCGCCGCGGTCTCGGTGACGGCATAGGTCCACAGATCGAGCGCACCTCCGGCGAGAGCGCGCTGCAGCGCCGCCCCCTGCGGGTCGTCGAGGTTCAGCACGGCCGCCCGCAGGCCCGGCCAGCCGAACAGGTCGACCTTGGCCTGCCAGTACGCGTCCATCGAGCCGTGGTAGTCGAGGTGGTCCTGCGTGAAATTGGTGAGCACCGCGACATCGATGTGCGTGCCCGACAACCGCTGCTCGGCGAGGCCGATTGACGACGCCTCGATCGCACAGGCCGCAAAACCGTCGTCGACGAAGCGCTTGAAGGCGCGCTGCAGGCTCACCGGGTCGGGCGTCGTCAGGCCGGTGGGCCGCAGCTCCGGCGACGCCGCGCGGACGTTCGCACCGTGGCCCTGCGGTACCGCGCCGACCCCGAGCGTGCCGATCACGCCGCAGCGCCGACCCAGCGCCGACAGGGCCTGCGCCGACCACCAGGCGGTCGAGGTCTTGCCGTTGGTGCCGGTGACGGCGATCACCGACAACCGATCGCTGGGCGCGCCGAAGAACGCGCTCGCCAGCGGACCGGTGACGGCCTTCAGGTTCTCCATCGCGGCGATGCGCTCGTCGTCGAAGCCGTGCGCCTCGGCGCCCTCGGCCTCGATCACGCAGGCCGGCGCTCCCGCGGCCAGGGCCGGCAGCACGTGCTGCCGACCGTCCTGCGCGTGGCCCGGCCAGGCGATGAAGGCATCACCCGGTTCGAGCCGGCGGCTGTCGGTCGCGAGGCCGCGCGCGCCACGCTGAGCGAGCCACGACAAGGCGGCCGGAACCGAGCCGAGCTGCTGCTGCGCCATCAGAAGCTCTCGTCCTCGGCCGGCACGTTGCGCGCGGTGATCTGCGTCTTCACGTCGAGGTCGGGCGCGACACCCAGCGTGCGCAGCGTGTTCTGCACCAGGTCGCTGAACACCGGCGCGGCCACATCGCCGCCGTACCACTTGCCGGCGGTCGGCTGGTCGACCATCACCGCCACGATGATGCGCGGGTTGTTGATCGGCGCGATGCCGACGAACCACGAGCGGTACTTCTTGTTGTCGTAGCTCTTGCCCTCGTGGCTGTAGGCGGTGCCCGACTTGCCGCCGACCGAGTAGCCCATCGTCTGCGCCTTCGGTGCCGTACCGCCGGGTCCGGTGACCAGCGCAAGCATCTGGCGCACCGATTGCGCGGTCTTGGCGGAAATGACGCGCAATCCGCTGACCTT
>JARXKP010000072.1 GCA_030271615.1 Pseudomonadota bacterium | reverse complement strand
CCACGGTCGGCTGATGCTCGCCAAGGCATGCAGCCGAACGCCGGCCGGCCGCTTTGGGTTGAGGCTACCGTCCGGGTTGGCGAAGCGGTTGAACTCGCCCTCGAAGTCGACTTCGAAACCCTCGCCCACCGGTTGCTGCAAGGTGCGCGCTCCGATCTGCGGCAACCGCTCATAGGGAGTTTCGATCAAGCTGTCCGCGTTTTGCAGCACCTGCCAGCGTTGCGCCCTGGCGTACGTCGTCCAGTTGCCGAAGGCACCGTCGAAGGGCCGCGTCGCCTGGATGTCGGACAGCAGCAGGCGTGGCGTGATGTTGGTCGGGTCGCGCCGGAAGTCTTTCCAGTAGTTGTCGTCCGAGACACGGTGCACCTGGATGTTCAGCCGTGTGTCGTCGGACCATGTGGCCTGATGGCGCGCGCTGAAGGAATAGCGCGATCTGTTGGCCTCCAGGTCGTTGGGCAGCAAGTTGAGGTTGAGCTCGCCCTTGTAGTTCGGTTCGAGGTAGCGAAACTCGGTGCCCAGACCCGGGCCGCGTCGCAGACTCGCCGTCGGCGTGAAGGTGGCATCGCGATTCGGCGCGATGTTCCAGTACCAGGGCATTTCCACCGCAACGCCGGTGCGACTGTCGATCGTCACGCTGGGCGGCAGCCAACCCGACTTGCGCTCGTCGGTCAGCGGAAAGCTCAGCTCTGGCGCCCACAGGATCGGCACGCCCAGAAAGCGGAGCACGGCGTCCTTGGCGATGCCTTCGTTGGCGTCGAAATCCATCTTGACGCGATCGCTGGTCAGCAGCCAGGCGGGGTCCCCGCTGCCGTCGGCAGGGCAACTGCTGTAGGTCGCTTTCGTCGCAACCGTACGCTGGCTGTCGATGAAGTCGATGCGTTCGGCCTTGCCGCCAGCGGCAGCCCGCCCGAAGTAATACGTCGGGCTGAGAAAGAACCCCTCGAAGCGCTGGATCTTGAGCTGCAGTTCCGGACCCGCATAGCGATTGCCGTCCTGGGTGATCTGCACCTGTCCCCGGGCCAAGGCCAGGTCTTCGACTTGGTCGTAGCTCAGCAGATCGGCACGAATCGTCAGGTCGCCGCGGCGCAGGACTGCATCACCCTCGGCAACGGTATCGAGGTCAGGGCGGCCGCGCACCGTTCGAGCCTGCACCGAGATCGGCAGCTGCTTGCCGGCCTCGCCGCGCGGCAGCGGTTGCAGGCTCGGTGCGAGCTTCAGCTCGATGCCAGACGCGGAGACAAACGACGGCAACGCGACCGGTGCGGATGCCGGAGCAGCCGCCGGTGTCGGAACCGAGCCGATCGGCGGCCGGCCCCACTGAGCCCGCGCCGGGCTGCTCAACGCCACGAATGCCATCGCCATCGAGAGGACCGGCCATGCGCAGCAGCAGCCTGAAGCGACATCGAATGTCGGGCCGCCGGAACGCAGAAAACGGGCAAGTGGACGAGGCAGCACGGCGACGGAATGCGGACGGGAAAGGTGGCGGGCGCCACGAGCGCGAGCGGCGGTTTGTAAAATTGATTATCCATGAGGGTGTGGCAGCGACTGCTCCCGGATGACCCGGCCTTTTCCGCGCCTCTGCACCGACACCCAGCCCTGCCATGACCCCTCTACCTGCTTCTGTTGTGTCTGACACATTCCCTGGTGTTGCCTGGACGGACGACGCCCGGCGCGACGCATTCCACCAGTGGCTGGCAGCGCTCGTGCCCGCGCACGGGCTGCGCCTGGAAACCCTCCGCGCGGCGTCCAGCGACGCGAGCTTCCGGCGCTATCTGCGCATCGACGGCGCCCACACGAGCTGCATCGTGATGGACGCTCCGCCCCCACACGAAGATGTGCGGCCGTTCGTTTCGGTGGCGACGCTGATCCGCGACGCGCACCTGAACGCGCCGCAGGTGCTGGCGCAGGACGTCAAGCACGGCTTCCTTCTGTTGAGCGACCTTGGCTCGCGCCTTTACCTGTGCGAGTTGAAAACCGCCGTCGCGGCGCAGGACACCACCACTGTCGACCGGCTGATGCGCGCCGCCGTGTCGGCGCTGGTCGCGTGGCAGCAGCGCGTCGATGCGAGTACGTTGCCTGCCTACGACGACGCGCTGCTGCGACGCGAGCTCGCGCTGTTTCCCGAGTGGTGCGTGCAGCGCGAGTTCGGCGTCACCTGGAACGCCGACGAACAAGCCGCCTGGGCTACCACGTGCGACCTGCTGGTGCACAGCGCACTGGCGCAACCGACGGTGGCCGTGCACCGCGACTACATGCCGCGCAACCTGATGGTGTGCGATGGCGCCGCGGTCGCCGAGGGCGTGCTGGCGAGTCCCGGCATCCTCGACTTTCAGGATGCGGTGCGCGGGCCGATCAGCTACGACGTCGCTTCGATGCTGCGCGACGCCTTCATCAGCTGGGAAGAAGAACAGGAGCTCGACTGGGCCATCCGCTACTGGCAGCAGGCGCGCAAGGTAGGGCTGCCGGTGCCCGCCGATTTTGGCGAGTTCTGGAAGCCACTGGAATGGATGGGCTTGCAGCGCCACCTGAAGGTGCTGGGCATTTTCTGCCGCCTCAAGCACCGTGATGACAAACCGGCCTACAGCGCGGACCTGCCGCGCTTCTTCAACTACGCGCACAAGGTGGCGGTGCGCTACGAGGGATTCGGTCCGCTGGCGCGGCTGATCGAGCCGCTGATGGGCGCCACGCGGATCGACGCTTTCTACTGACCCGGCGCGAGCCCGGTCCCGCGGCCCCTCACGCCCGCACCACCGTCACGGTGCAGTCCGACTGCGCCACCACCTGCGAGCTGACGCTGCCCAGATAGCGACGCAGCGTGGAGTTGCCTCGCGCGCCCATCACGATGTGATCGACCTGGTTGCGCGCCGCGAATTCGACGATGGCCGCAGCAGGATCGGGCGCTTCGAGCACATGGAACGTCAGCCGCCCCTCTTCGAGATTCAGCTGTTTGCTGATGGGCCGCGCCCAGTGCTTCAGTCCGACCAGCTGCCTGACATGGCGGCTCTGTCCCGTCCGGTCCATCAGGTCGTCCATGCCGATGCGCGCGGTCTTCATCACGCTCACGCAGGCCAGCCGGACGCCCGGCTCGGTCACGACGATGCGGCGCACGGTCTCGCGCAGCTGTTCGAGGAGCTCGTTCGCCGCCTGGTCCACGTCGACGGCGGCCATGACGATGGGGCTTCTCATGACCCGGCTGGCCACGCCTTCGACCGGGGCCGTCTGCGGCTCCGACCCGACGGCAAAAAACCATCGCTTGAGGCGCTTCAGCACACCATTGATGTGCGTGCGTTCAGCGCGGGCCGTCAGCGGCACCTGCGACGGATCCTGCAGCGCGAGGGCAAGCTGGGCGCCGCTTTGCCAGCGCCGCTCGGGCTTCACCTCCAGACATTTCAGGATCACCTCCTGCAGCCAAGGCGGGCAATCGGCGCGCAGCACGCGTGGCGGAATCGGGTCCACATACAGGCGCCGACGCAGACCGCGCACCGACTCCGGCGAGCCGAAGGGTCGCTGGCCGGTGGTGAAGTGATACAGCATCACGCCCAGCGCGAACAGATCGGAGCGCGGGTCGTCACGGACGTACTGCACCTGTTCGGGCGACATGTACGGACCGGTTCCCATCGGCAGCGTGAATTCCTCGTCCAGCAGATCGGGCAGGCGATCGTGATGCGAAAGACCGAAGTCCACCATCACGGCCGTGCCGTCGGACCGGAAGACGATGTTGCTCGGCTTCACATCCAGGTGCACCAGATGCTGGCGATGCAGGTCGTGCAACGCGGTGGCCACGCGCGAACCGATCTCGATGACCTCGTCGATGGCCAGCGGTGCTTCGTCCAGTCGCGGGCGCAGTGACGGCCCCTCGATGCGCTCCATCACGATGTAGGGTTGGCGGCTGAAATCACCGCGCGCCACAAAGCGCGGCACGTGCGGCCCGTGCAGCGCCGGCAGGATCATCTGTTCCACCTCGAAACCGACAATCGACGCTGGATCTTCGCCGCCCTTGATGCGCGGCACTTTCATGATCAGCGGCAGGCCCACCGCAGGGTCAGCGTCGGGCGAGGTGCCTGTCGGCGACCGGGTCGCGTTATCGCCGCTCAACACGCGGGACACCCGCCACAGATGCGCCATGCCGCCGGTATTCAGCTTCTCTTCGAGCTGCCAACCGTCGACGATGCTGCCAACCGCCAGCGGCACCGGCGGGGCGAGGTTCTGGGTGGAGTCGGGTTCAGCGTCCATCGGCGAGGCGCAAGGCTAGGGATTGAGGCAGTTCGGCCGCACGGATCTTGGCCGTGGCGGCTTCGTGGTCGTAGGGCACGCGCCAGTAGGTGAGGCGGGCGGTGCCCTCGTCGTAAATGGCATAGCACGCGGCCGGATTGCCATCGCGCGGCTGACCTGCCGCGCCAGGAATCACCAACCAGCGCCGACTCGTCAGCAACGGGATGGCCTCACCGGGGACCGGCACGAACGAGCCCGCCGTACCCGCGATCGACAGGTGGTACAGCATCGGCTCGTGCATGTGGCCGCAAAAGGTGATGCGTCGACGCGTGGCCTGCAGGCTGCGCACGGCCTCGCTCTTGCCTTCGATATAAGCCCAACCCGCTGGCTGGAAGGCATTGGCGTGCACGAAAAGCAGTTCGCCGGTTTCATGCATCAGCGGCAACCGGGCCAGGAAGTCGATCTGTCCGGCGTCGAGCCGTGCCCGCGTCCAATCGACCACGATCCGCGCATCGGCACGCATCGACCGCATCGCCCCCTGCGCCACCGCGGCGTCGTGGTTGCCCATCACGGCGGTGGCGCCGCGGCCGACATGCTCGCGGACGCGGTCCACCACCCAGGCAGGGTCGGCACCGTAGCCGACGAAATCGCCGACAAACGCGTGGCGGTCCACGCCCTGCTCCGCCGCGTGCTCCAGCACCGCCTCGACCGCCTCGCGGTTAGCATGCAGGTCGGTGATGACGGCGATCTTCATGCCCGTGGCGATCTCGCTTCGTTCAAATGCCGCTGAAACCCGAAGAATACTTGGCCGGCACCGGGTCGGTCTGGCCCGGCTCGGCAAACGCATCCATGGTCACGTGGCTGTATTTCAGTTTGAGCAGCGGCAACACCGTCTCGGCATCGAGCTCGTCGGCGGCCTGCGCCTCGCGCCCTGTCGGCGACGGCCGAACCGGCTCAGGTATTCTTTGACGCCCTGAAGTTGATTGAGCGAACAAACTTCCGCATGAATTTGACCGCCTCGACACTTACCGTACTACTCACTGCCACAGTGGCTTTATGCCTGATGGGTCTGGAGAGAATTCGCCCGAATGTCCAGTATTCGTCAGACTGGCGCTGGGTGCTGCGAGCCACGATTTTAAGCACGATGGGTATTGTGTTGACACTGCTTCTCGGCGGGCTGATTGAATCCCATATTCATGCCCTCGGATTCTTGAAGCAGGACAATGCCCTGACGGCACTGCCTGATTATATTCAGGGCTTTATTGCCTATATTGTCGTGACTTTTCTGGTTTACTGGTGGCACCGGTTGCGGCATCACAATGACCTGTTGTGGGCAATGTTCCATCAGATTCATCACAGTACCTACAGGCTGCAGGCTTTCACCGCTTTTTATGCGCATCCAACCGATTTCCTGAGCAATTTCGTGATCATGAGCCTGGTTTCGTATGTGCTCCTTGGCTACGGCCTCGACGCAGCGGCGTGGGCTTCCTTTTGGGTCGGTGTATTCGATTTGTGGGAGCACACGAATATCAAGACCCCCCATTGGCTGGGTTATTTCATCGTCCGACCCGAAATGCACCGGGTGCATCACGAAAAGGATCAACATCGGAACAACTACGGATTTCCCCTCTGGGACATGATTTTCGGGACTTATGAGAACTCGATGCGATCGGTGGATTGCGGATTCAGCGAAGATAAGGAGCGACAGATACTATCGATGATTCTTTTCAGGAATGTGGATCGATAGCTATTTCGGCGTTCCCGAGGTTGTGGTCTATTTACCGATGCAGAACCGGCTGAATATCTCGCCCAGCAATTCGTCGGGCGTCGACTGGCCGACGATGTCGCCGAGGGCGCGCTGCGCGAGGCGCAGCTCTTCGGCCAGCAGATCGAGCGCGGGGGCGATGCCGGTCAGCTGACGCATCGCTTCATCGACATGCGCGCCGGTCTGCTGCAGCGCGTGCACATGCCGCGCACGGGCGGTGTAGACGCCTTCGGGGTGCTCGTGCCAGCCGGCAAGCTCTAGCAGACGACGGCGCAGCGCATCGAGGCCGGCGCCGGTCTTGGCCGACAGCCGCACGGCGGACGGGTGACCATTCGAGGCATCGATCTCGGCGCACATGCCGGCACTCGCGAGCGGCAGCGTGTCGGCCTTGTTGAAGACGTCAATCACGCGGCCGGCCATGGCCAGCGCCTGGGGCAGGCGCTGCCGGATCGCCTCGTCGCGGGCTTCGTGCGCGGCGTCGCCGATCTGCGTCAGGTCGTGCAGAAACAGCAGCGCGTCGGCGCCCTCGATCTCGCTCCAGCTGCGGGCGATGCCGATCTGTTCGATGGTGTCATCGGTGTCGCGCAGGCCGGCGGTGTCGATCACATGGACCGGCACGCCTTCGATCTGGATCGTCTGGCTGACCTTGTCGCGGGTGGTGCCGGGGATCGGCGTGACGATGGCGAGTTCGGCGCCGGCCAGCGCGTTCAGCAGCGAGCTCTTGCCGACGTTGGGCTGCCCTGCGATCACGACCGTGATGCCATCACGCAGCAGCGCGCCCTGCCGCGTTCGATCCTCGATGCTGCACAGACGCGCGGTGATCGCCACGAGCTGCCCGTGCGCGTCGGCTTGCTGCAGGAAGTCGATGTCTTCCTCGGGAAAGTCGAGCGTCGCCTCGACCAGCATGCGCAGGCGCATCAGTTGTTCATCAAGGGCGCGGATCTCAGCCGAGAAGCCGCCGCTGAGCGAGCGCGTGGCCGAGCGAGCTGCGGCCTCGGTGCTGGCGTCGATCAGGTCGCTGACGGCTTCGGCTTGCGCCAGATCGAGCTTGTCGTTGAGGTAGGCGCGCTCGGTGAACTCGCCGGGCATCGCGAGCCGAAGGCCGGGCAGCGCAGTGAGCCCGGTGGCCGGGTCGAGGACCGAAGCGGCTTCCAGACAGCGCGCCAGCAGCAGCTGCAGCACCACCGGCCCACCGTGCGCCTGCAACTCCAGCACGTCTTCGCCGGTGTACGAGTGCGGCGCCGGAAAGTGGATGGCGAGGCCGTGGTCGATCGCAACGCCACCGGCATCGAGAAACGGAAGGTAGGTCGCGTGTCGGGCCGCCAGCGGCCGGTGGCAGATGGCGGCAATCAGCGGGCGCAGATCGCGGCCGGAGACCCGCACGATGCCGACCGCAGCGCGTCCCGGCGCGGTCGCGATGGCGGCGATGGGATCGTGGTGACGCGGCAGCATGCGGCGGATTCTCTTCTGTGACGCCCTCGCCGCAGGCCCGCGATGGCAGGCGCTACTTGCCGAGCACGCCGAGCTGCTTGTTGATCAGGTACTGCTGCGCGATCGACAGGATGTTGTTGGTCAACCAGTACAGCACCAGACCGGCCGGGAACACGAAGAACATCACCGAGAACACGAGCGGCATGATCCACATCATCTTGGCCTGCATCGGGTCGGCCGGGGTCGGGTTCAACCAGGTCTGCAGCAAGCTGGTGCCGGTCATCAGCACCGGCAGGATGAAGTACGGGTCCTTGGCCGACAGGTCGGTGATCCAGCCGATCCACGGCGCGTTACGCATCTCGACGCTGGCCAGCAGCACCCAGTACAGCGCGATGAAGAACGGCATCTGCACGAAGATCGGCAGGCAGCCGCCGAGCGGGTTGACCTTCTCTTCCTTGTAGATGCGCATCATTTCCTGCTGCATCTGCTGTGGCTTGTCTTTCAGGCGCTCGCGCATTTCCATCACGCGGGGGTTCACCGCCTTCATCTTCGCCATCGACCGGTAGGCGGTGGCGTTGAGCCAGAAGAACGCGATCTTCAGCAGCACCACGAGGCCGACGATGGCCCAGCCCCAGTTGCCGATCAGCTTGTGCAGCTGGGTCAGCAACCAGAACAGCGGCTTCGACAGGATGGTGAGCCAGCCGTAGTCCTTGACCAGCTCGAGACCCGGGGCGAGTTGGCTGAGCTTGTTTTCTTCCTGCGGACCGGCGAACAGGCGCGCATCCAGCGTCTGCGTGGCGCCGGGCGCCAGCGTTCCCAGCGGCACGATCATGCCGACCGAGTACTGGTTGGTGTCGACCTTGCGCGTGAAGAACTCGCGCGGGCGCTTCTCGTCGGCCGTTGCGCCGAGCATCCAGGCGCTGGCGAAATAGTGCTGAACCATCGCGACCCAGCCGTTGTCGTCTGCGGTGGTGTGATCGGGCTTTTCAGCGGCAGGGCGCTTTTCGATGACCTTGAAATCGACCTTCTTGAACTTGGCGGCGTCGGTGTAGATCGCCGGGCCGGTGAAGGTGAAATAGAAGCTCGATTCGCCCGCCGGTGCGTTGCCATCGCGTAGGAACTGGTAGTAGACCTGCGGCATCACCGGCGCGGTCGAGGTGTTGACCACCTCGTGCTTCACGCCGACCACGTAGTTGCCGCGCTGGAAGGTGTAGGTCTTGGTGAGCTTGACGCCGCCGATCTCGGGCGACTCGAATTTCACGTCGAGATGGTCCTGCCCGTCCTTCAGGACACGGTCACCGGGAACCAGGTTGAACACCGTCAGGTGGTTCGGCAGCGCGGCCCCGCCCTGCGCGGCGATCAACCCGGTCTGCGCCTTGTAGAGGCGGCTGGGCGACTCGTCGAAGAGCACGACATTCTTGCTGCGGTCGACATGGTCGGCCTGTTTCAGCATTTCGAGGCGAACCACCGACCCGCCCAGCGTGTCCAGCGTGACCTTGACCAGATCGGTCGTGATATCGACCTTCTGCGAGTCAGGCACGGCGAGGCTCGGTGTGCCGGCAATCGGTGACGTCGGTGTGCCTGCGGCAGACGGCAAGGCCGCCGCAGGTGCCGCCGCGGAACCGGCGGGCGCCGGACCGCTGGACGCACTTTGCGTGGTCTTGGCCCCGCCGAACATCGAGGGCTGTCCGTTGTGTTTGTTCCAGGCGTCCCACAACAGGACGAGCGACATCGAGAACACCACCCAGAGCAGGGTGCGGCGCATTTCGGTCATGAAGGTGTCTTTTCGGTGAGGACAGAGGTCGACGATCGAGCCGTCTTCTCGGGGTCGGAGGCGGGGTGAACTAGGAAAGAAAACAGGCGGGGTGTCGCCGGGACGGGGTCGTGTCCGCCGGCGCACCAGGGATGACAACGAAGCAGTCGGGTCACCGTCAGGTAGCTGCCGATCGCAGCACCGTGCGCGTCAAGGACTTCCAGCGCGTACGCAGAACAACTGGGCTCGAAGCGACACGACGACCCCAACCACGGACTCAGGAGCAGCCGATAGGCACGCACGCTTCCCACCAGCACCCGCTGCACCCATGACGGCGTGCGGGGCGTCTGATTCATCGCTGGGCTCGGGAAACGGCCGCTGACATGAGCCTGGTCAGCTCATCGGTGACTGCGGCGCTCAAGCGGTCGGATGCGGCGCTGATGAACTCGGTGCGGGCAAAGGGGGTCCGCAAGCGAACCACCCACATTCCGGGCGCGAGTCCGCGAGCGTCACTCACGGCGGCCCGGATTCGACGTTTCAGCAGCGTGCGCGTGACGGCGCGTTTCGCGTGACGTTTGGGCACCACCAACCCCAGCCAATACCCGGTCAAGGCAGACTCATCCACAGCCTGTGCCTTGCTGTCAGACGGAGCTGTTGACAACTCTGTCTGGACCGAAGGTGGCGTTGCAGGTGCGTCTGGTTTGCGATAGCCCGAATCGAGCCCGGCCGCACGGGCCAGATGGTGCAGGGCAAAGTGCTGAGACCTAGCTCGACACGGTGCATTGAGCACCTTCGTGAAGTCTGACGCTTGCGTGATGACGTGGATCACGGCAGCCGCGCGGATGAAAGCCGTGTGATACGCGGCACCGCGCGGTGGATCAGCTTCAGACCGCGAGGCGCTTGCGGCCCTTGGCGCGACGAGCGTTGATGATGGCTCGGCCGCCACGCGACTTCATGCGGACCAGGAAGCCGTGGGTTCGGGCGCGACGGGTCTTCGAGGCTTGATAGGTGCGTTTCATTACAAATCCAATACGGTACGAGCAACACCTTGTGAAAGGCGCTCATGGGTCTGAAGGGGGTGCCGGAGTGGCAACAAGCGACACAGCCAAACTCGACCGCACGGCCACAAAGCGGCTGGGTCGATCGCTGAGCAACCTCGGATTAGACCAAGAAAGCAGGCTCCCGTCAAAAGTCCTCTTCCGTGGTGGACCGTGAAAGTCACTGATCGACACCATGAATCGACGCCAATGGGCTGTGGATAACTCGATATTTCCAGCGTCTTTGGATTAGACTACGAGACCTGGAAAGCGCGGTTCTTCACAACATGACAGAAGACCTCTGGCAACGCGGCTGCGAGCGACTCGCCGCCGAATTGCCTGAACAACAGTTCAACACCTGGATCCGCCCTTTACCGGCCGCCGCGGTGTCTGAAACCGTGACCGGCGCTGTTGCATGTCTGCTCGTGCCGAACCGGTTCAAGCTTGACTGGATACGCAATCAATACGGCGGTCGCATCGAGGCGGTGTTGACCGAGCTGGCGGGCAAACCGGTCCGGCTTGAAATCAACCTCGCGCCACGTGACGCGGCCCCACGCGCTGCCGCAGTGGGGATCCCGATCGCGATTCCGGCGCCTTTGATTGAACGATCCGGTTCGCCAACACAAGGACAAGGGGCTGCGTCTTCACCCGCCGTCAACGGGGGTGCGCACACGGCGCAGACCGGCTCAAACGCGGTCCTGTCACGCCATCGACTGAACCTCGGACTGACTTTCTCGAACCTGGTGCCCGGACGGGCAAACCAGATGGCACGAACGGCCGCGCTGCATGTCGCGGGTGCGCCGGGGCAGATGTACAACCCGCTGTTCATCTATGGCGGTGTGGGCTTGGGCAAGACGCACCTGATGAACGCGGTCGGCAATGCGCTGCTGGCCGACCGTCCCGATGCGCGGGTGCTGTATCTGCATGCCGAACAGTTCATCACCGACGTCGTCAAGAATTACCAACGCAAGACCTTCGACGAGCTGAAGGCCAAGTACCACTCGCTAGACCTGCTGCTGATCGATGATGTGCAGTTCTTCGCCGGCAAGGAGCGCACCCAGGAGGAGTTCTTCAACGCTTTCGAGGCGCTGCTGGCCAAGCGTGCGCACATCATCATGACCAGCGACACCTACCCGAAAGGGCTGGTGGACATCGACGAGCGGCTCACATCGCGTTTCGACGCCGGGCTGACGGTGGCCATCGAGCCGCCCGAGCTGGAGATGCGTGTCGCGATCCTGATGAAGAAGGCCGAGGTCGAAGGCACGACGATGCCCGAGGACGTGGCTTTCTTCGTCGCCAAGAACGTGCGGGCCAATGTGCGCGAGCTCGAAGGCGCGTTGCGAAAAATCCTGGCGTATTCGCGCTTCAGCCAGAAGGAAATCAACATTGCCCTGGCTCGCGACGCACTGAAAGACCTGCTCTCCATCCAGAACCGGCAGATCGGTGTCGAGAACATCCAGAAGACCGTTGCCGATTTCTACAAGATCAAGATCGCTGACATGTACTCGAAGAAGCGCCCGGCCAGCATCGCCCGGCCGCGCCAGATTGCGATGTACCTGGCCAAGGAAATGACCCAGAAGAGCCTGCCCGAGATCGGTGAGCTGTTCGGCGGTCGAGACCACACGACGGTGCTGCACGCGGTGCGCAAGATTTCGGCGGAGCGTCAGAAGAACACTGAATTGAATCAGCAGCTGCATGTGCTCGAACAGACCCTGAAAGGCTGACTGGGGCGACCGGATGATCACAGCGCCTGTCAAGGCACAGATCTGGGGACAACTTCAGAGCAATGACGACTTATCCAGCGCAAGAAGCAGAAATGCAAAGTTGTTATCTGTGACTCCCGCGCTTCCGGCGAGTCTCTTCACAGGGTTCATCCACACGCAACCGGTTGATATGAAGGCAGAAAATAGGGTTTTGCACAGGTTGGCGTCACCCCTACTACTACGGCTAATTTGAGAGGTTCACATGATTGTCTTGAAGACAGCGCAAGAAAAACTTCTGAGTGCACTTCAGTCGGTGTCGGGAATCGTCGAGCGTCGGCACACGTTGCCGATCCTGGCCAACGTGTTGTTGCGCAAGACGGGGGGGGAGATCGAGTTCACGACCTCGGATCTCGAAATCCAGGTGCGCACCCGTGACACCTTCGACGGTGACGCATCGAATTTTTCGACCACGGTCGGTGCGCGCAAGCTGATCGACATCCTGCGATCGCTGCCGGCCGACCAGATCGTCACGCTGAGCGCCAATCAGAACAAGCTGACGCTGCAAGGCGGCAAGAGCCGGTTCACGTTGCAGACCTTGCCCAGCGACGATTTCCCGCTGGTGCAGGAAGCTGCCGATTTCGGTCCGATGTTCAAGGTGCCGCAAGGCACGCTGAAAAGTCTGATCGACCAGGTTCACTTCGCGATGGCGGTGCACGACATCCGCTACTACCTGAACGGCATCCTGTTCGTGGCCGAGGGCAAGAGCCTGACGCTGGTGGCGACCGACGGTCACCGCCTGGCGCTGGCGCAGGCCACGCTCGACACCGAGATTCCGAAGCAGGAAGTCATCCTGCCGCGCAAGACCGTGCTCGAGCTGCAACGCCTGCTGAAGGGCGACAAGGGCAACGAGGAGAACATGATCGAGTTGCGCTTCGCCGGTAACCAGGCCAAGTTCAGTTTCAGCGGCATGGAGTTCGTCACCAAGCTGGTCGAGGGCAAGTTCCCCGACTACAACCGCGTGATCCCGA
>JARXKP010000071.1 GCA_030271615.1 Pseudomonadota bacterium | reverse complement strand
GGCGGCGGCCAGGCGGCGCTGATCAACATCGTGCTCGGCATGCTCACCAACAGCGGCTCAAGTGCAGGCGCCTCCGGCGCGGCAGGTGGACTGGGCGGCCTGGGCGATCTGCTGGTTCGGTTCCAGCAAGCCGGACTCGGAGACGCCGCGTCGTCGTGGGTCGGAACGGGCCAGAACCTGCCGGTCTCGCCCGATCAGCTCGAAGAAGCACTCGGTTCCGACACGCTGGCTCGGATCGCACGCCAGATCGGGCTGCCTCCAGGCGAGACGGCCGGCCACTTGTCCGAATTGCTGCCTCAGGTGGTCGACCGCCTGACCCCGGGCGGGCAGGTGCCCGAAGGCGGCGTCAACGCCGATGACCTCGCCGGATTCGAAGGCCTGAGCGACTTGCTGGGGCGTTTCTCGAAATCCTGAGTTTCCCCGCAGGGTCTCGGCTCAGCGGGCTGAAGGATCGTTTCGCATCGAGCCAACGACCAGATCGAAACGGAACAGACGGCATTCGATCGGGCCGTTCCACATCGGCGTGCGGCGAGACTCCTTCAGACGCATCGCGCCGGGGAGCTTCATGTCCGGGCTCAGCACGTGGGCGGTCCAGCCTGCAGGATGCTGGGTGTAGGCACGCTTCCAATGGGCGCTCAGGCGCGCAAAGAAATCGTCCGGCAGATCCTTGTTGCCCGGCCCCTCGGTGGCAGACATCGGAGCCGCCGACCGCGCGGCCTTGCCGGCGACTTCAATGCGTTCGCCGTAGGGCGGGTTCAGCATCAGCGTGCCGGGCAGGTCATCGGGCAACGCCGGAGCCGGGCGCTCCAGCGCATCACCCCCATTGAACACGATGGCCGCCTCGACGCCGGCTCGCTGCGCATTGCGCCGGGCGAAGTCGACCATGCGGAACGACACGTCGCTGGCATGGATCGGCACGGCCGACGGATGGATGCGCGACTGCGCATGGCTGCGCAGCCGCTGCAGCTCGGCACGCATCTCGGGCGTGGCGAACGGCAGCAGGCGCTCGAACGCGAAGCGCCGCTTCAACCCGGGCGCAATGCCGCAGGCGATCTGCGCGGCTTCGATCGCGATGGTCCCCGAGCCGCAGCACGGGTCGTGCAAGGCGCCGCCGGCATCGGGCCGACCCTGCCAGCCTGCAGCGGCGAGCATCGCGGCGGCCAGCGTTTCCTTCAGCGGCGCATCACCCTTGTCCTCGCGCCAGCCGCGCTTGAAAAGCGGCTCGCCCGACGTGTCGACATACAAGGCAGCGCGATGCTCATCGAGGTGCAGCACCAGCGCCAGATCCGGTTGGCGAATATCGACACTGGGCCGCTCGCCGGTGGCGTCGCGCAGCCGGTCGCACACCGCATCCTTGACGCGCAAGGCGGCAAAGTTGAGGCTGCGCAACTGGCAGCGGTGCGCGGTGGTGTCGACGCGCAAGGTGTGCTGCGGAGTAATCCACTGCGTCCAGTCGACGCCGCTTGCCAGTTCGTAGAGCTCCTGCTCGTCTCGGTATGCGCCTTCGGCCACCTCCACCAGCACCCGCTGCGCAAGGCGCGACTCGAGGTTGAGCACCATCACGTCGCCAGGATCGCCATCCAGCGCGACGCCGCCGCGCATCGGGCGCACCTCGGCTTTCGGCAGCACTCGTTGCACTTCGGCGGCCAGCAGTGCCTCGACACCAGCGGCACAGGGCAGGAAAAAGGGAGCGGTCATGCGGGTCCTGCGGGGTAGATCGGTTGGATGGTGATGCAAGCGTCGCAGGCGGGAGCATCGTCAGCCCAGGGGCCGGACACCCCAGACGCGTTCACATCGTCTTGCGCAGATTGGCCGGCGCGATTCTCAAGGCTTCGCGGTACTTGGCCACGGTGCGGCGGGCGACCTGGATACCCTGCTCTTCGAGCATCTTGCTGAGCTGGCTGTCCGACAGCGGCTTCAGCACGTTCTCGGCGGCGACCAGCTGCTTGATCAGCGCGCGCACTGCAGTGCTCGACGCATTGCCACCGGCATCGGTGTTGAGCGACGAGCCGAAGAAATACTTCAGCTCGAACGTACCGAACACCGTGGCCATGTACTTGGCGGTGGTCACGCGCGAGATGGTCGACTCATGCAAGCCCAACTCGTCGGCGATTTCGCGCAGCACCAGCGGTTTCATCGCGATCTCGCCGTGGGTGAAGAAATTCTTCTGGCGTTCGACGATGGCCTGCGACACGCGCTGGATCGTGTCGAAGCGCTGCTGGATGTTCTTCATGAACCAGCGCGCCTCCTGCAACCGCGAGCTGAGACCCGCGTGGCTGCCGTTGGCCGTGCCGGCGCCACGCCCCTGACGGATCGCCTGCGCATAGAGGTCGTTGATGCGCAGCTTGGGCATCACGTCCGGGTTCAGCACGACCTTCCAGTTGCGGCCCGACTTCTGCACGATCACGTCGGGAATGATGATGTTCGCCTCGGCACGTGCGAACGGACGGCCGGGCTTGGGCTCGAGCACGGTGATCAGCGCTTGTGCCTGCTTGACCAGATCCTCGTCCGCGCCAGTCACTGCCATCAGCTTCTTGAGATCGCGTCGCGCCAGCAGCTCCAGATGCTGCTTGCAGATCATGATCGCGATCATCTGGGCTTCGCTGCGCGGCAGCAGGCGAAGCTGCAAGGTCAGGCATTCGGGCAGGTCCCGCGCGCCGACGCCGATGGGGTCGAGATTCTGCAACCACTTCAGCGCGCAACTCAGCCGCTCAAGCACCTCTTCGCGTCGATCCTCGTCTTCACCGATCAATGATTGAGCGATCTCTTCCAGGCTGTCGGCCAGGTAGCCATCGCCGTCCAGCGACTCGATCAACACCTCTACCGCCGCCGCGTCTTCGGGCGACAAGCGCATGCCCAGCAGTTGCGTACGCAAGTGGTCTTGCAGGCTGGCGGGCGTCGGATTGCGGTCCTGCGGGTCGAACTCCTCGCCTTCGCTGTTCGTGCCCGCCTTGCCGGGCGTTTCACGGATGCCATCGAAATCTTCGCGCTCGGTGCCGTTTTCCCAGTCGTCGCGCTCGGTGGTACCGAAATCGGCGCTGTCCATGCCGGGTGCGTCGTCACCGCCTTCTGCACTCGACTCGGTCGGGGTGTCGGCGCGTTCGGTTTCGCGCTCGGCCACTCGCTCGGTGGTGGAAAGCCGTTCGACCATCGGCTCGAACGCCGGCGCACCTTCGTCCTCGGTTTCGAGGAACGGGTTCTGGTCGAGCATCTGCTCGACCTCCTGGTGCAGCTCCAGCGTCGACAGCTGCAACAGACGGATCGACTGCTGCAACTGGGGCGTCAGCGCCAGATGCTGGGATAACCGTACTTGTAACGACGGTTTCATGGGGCGAGCGAAGCGAAGCCAATACGATCAAGGCACGCCCGTGGCTCGGGTCTCCCGAGCCACCAGGCGGCGCCCCTCGGGGGCAGGAGTGAAACGACTGGGGGGCCCACAGTCACATCCGGAAGTTTTCGCCGAGATAGACCTTGCGAACGTCGGCGTTCTCGACGATCTCGGACGAGGTGCCTTCGGCCAGCACCCGCCCTTCGCTGATGATGTAGGCGCGATCGCAGATGCCCAGGGTTTCGCGCACGTTGTGGTCGGTGATCAGCACGCCGATGCCACGCGTCTTGAGAAAGCCGATGATTCGCTGAATCTCGATCACGGCGATCGGGTCGACGCCGGCGAACGGCTCGTCCAGCAATATGAAGCGAGGCTGCGTGGCCAGGGCCCGTGCGATCTCGACGCGGCGACGTTCGCCACCTGACAGCGAGAGCGCCGGCGAATCACGCAACTTGTCGATGCCGAGGTCACGGAGCAACCCTTCCAGCAATTCCTCGATCGCAGCCGGACGCAGCGATTTGCCATCGCCGCCGAGCTGGAGCTCGAGCACCGCACGGATGTTGTCTTCGACGTTCAGTTTGCGAAAGATCGACGCTTCCTGCGGCAGGTATGACAAACCGAGGCGCGAGCGCCGATGGATCGGCAGGCGGTCGACGCGCTGACCTTCGATGGTGATCTCGCCGGCATCGGCAGGCACCAAGCCCACGATCATGTAGAAGCTGGTCGTCTTGCCGGCGCCATTCGGCCCGAGCAGGCCGACCACCTCGCCGGCGTCGACGGACAGGTGCACGTCCTTGACGACCTTGCGCGCACCGTAGCTCTTTTGCAGCCCGGTCGCGCTCAGGCGGTGAACCGCAGACGGGGCCTCTGCCGCAGCGGTGTTCAACGCTTGTCGCCCAGCGAAGTGCTGGGCTTCAAAGTGACGCCGGGTTGCGATGCCGAATCCGATGCGGCCGGCACTTCGCGCGGCGTCAACACCGCGCGCACCCGACCTCCCGGATTCGTCGGGGTGGCTGCCGTGGCACCCCCGACCACACTGAAGACCTCGGCCGCGTTGTCGTAGACGATCACGCTGCCAGCGGTCTCATCGGCCAGCGTAGCGCCACGGAAACGCCGGATGACCGCACGGTTGACGAACTTGATGGTGTCGGCCTTGCCGTCGTATTCGATGCGTTCGCCTTCGCCTTCGATGTATTCGTCAAGACCTTCTCGCTTTTGCCGAAACACCGCCCGCTTGTCACCCTCAGCCGTGGCAATCCCGAACTGTGCCCCATCAGGGGTTTGGCGCACTTCAATCTTGGCGGCGCGCATCGACATGGTCCCCTTGGTCACCACGACGCTGCCGGTGAATATGCCCATCTGCTTGGCATCGTCATAGCGACCGTTGTCGGCTTCGATGTTCAGCGGTTTGAGTCGATCGGCTTTCTCGGCGTGTGCGAACGGCCCACCGAGGGCAGTTGCCGCGAACACCACCAGAAGGCGCGCGATCACGGTCAGCGAGGGGGAATTGGCAGGCGTAGTATTTTTCATGGGGCACGATTCTTGCAGGAATTCTATCCCACAAGACCGTGACCTGACGCCTGTTCAGGCACGTATTTCGTGAGCTTTCACGAACCTTGGGCGATTGCCCGGAATGCTCAGGCGTTCTTGCGCACGCGCTGGAGCAGATAGTCTGTCACGGCGAGCGAGCGGTCGCCAGACCCGGCCAACGATCCGGACGTGTAAAAACGCCCCTGGATCCCCAGCGCCGGCACGCCATCGATGCGATAGGCCTCGGCCAGCTGCTTCGCCTGCCGCGCCTTGGTCTGCACCGAGAAGGAATTGAACACCTCGGTGAACTTGGCGCCGTCGCCGCCATTCTTGACAACGAACTCGACGATGTCGGGCAGTTTGTCGAGGCGCGCGTGGTCCAGGTGGATCGCGTTGAAAACCTTCCGATGCAGGGTGTCGATCAATCCCATCGCCTCGAGCGAGAAAAAGAGTCGCTGGTGCGTGGTGAACGGCTCTTCCCTGAACGCCACCGGCATGCGGCGGAAAGCAACGTCCGCAGGCAGCTTCTTTTGCCACGCATCGAGCGCCGGCTCGAAAGCGTTGCAATGCGGACAGCCGTACCAGAAGAATTCCAGCACTTCGATCTTGCCGCCACCCGGCACGGCGTGAGGCTGGCTCAGCTTCACATAGTGCGTTCCCTCGACGAACTCACCTTGCGCCCAGGTGGTGCCTGCGGCAGACATCGCACTGGCACCGACTGCAGTCGCCAGCAGGTGGGTTGAAAAGTCGCGTCGCTTCATGATTCTCGATTCCTTCGCGTGACACATTGCAGTGGTCGGCGCACGACCGACCGTCGCTTTCAGAAGCCTGGACCGAGTGCCCGTCGGCATTGAAAGTTCAGCCTCGCTTCAGACGCCGATTCCTATGAACCACCTCATTTCGGCGCACGTACCAGCACCGCCTCGAAACCCGCCGCCAGCAGCTTCTCCTTGGTGCTGTCCGCTTCGACCTTTTCTTCAAACGGCCCCAGCCGCACACGATGCACGGTGCGTCCGGACTGTTCTCGCTCGGTCACCCGCGCGGCATAACCCAACAGCCCCAATTTCCCGCGTTGAGATTCCGCATCCTCGGCGCTCGCATAAGCCCCCGTCTGCACAAAGTAACTGAACGCTTCTTCGACCGATCCGGTGGACAGCGGCGCCGAAGCCTTGGCAGAAATGGCCGAACCGGCGGCAGGTCGATCGGCCAGGATGCTCGCCGGATCGCGCGTGCCGGTGGGCGGCGTCACAGCACCACTGGCCGACGCCGCCGATGACGCCGGCCGAGCCGGGTTCTTGCCTGCGAGCGGCGCGTTCGGGTCCCAGTTCTTGTTCTTTTCTCGCTCGGCCGCGTCCTGCTCCTGAGTGCGCTGCGGCACCTTGTCGAGAAACGGCACCGGCACCTTGGTCACGTACAAGGCCACACCGAGCGACAGAGCCAGGCCGATCAACAGACCGACGATCAGGCCAGTCAGAAATCCGCCGCGCTGGCGGGATGCAGGTCTGGCGGCACGTGCAGGGGTTTTTCGCATCGGGGTGCTCACATTTTCTCTGGCGCAGCGACACCCAGCACCGACAGCGCGTTGCAGATCACCTGGCGGGTGGCACTCAGCAGGGCGAGCCTCGCCTGAGTCACCGCGGCATCGTCGCTCAGAAAGCGCTCGGCACCGTAATAGCTGTGGAAGGCGCTGGCCACGTCACGCAGGTAGAAGGTCAAGTCATGCGGCGCGAGGGTCTCGGCCGCGCTCGACAACATGGCCGGGTAGTCGGCCAGCTTGAGCATCAGCGCGGTCTCGGTCGGGGCGGTCAGTACCGACAGGTCGGCCGTCGCGATGGCCGCCGGATCACCGCCCTTGTCGACGTACTGCTGGATCACCGAGCAGATGCGCGCATGCGCGTACTGCACATAGAACACGGGGTTCTCGTCGTTCTGCTTCAGCGCGAGATCGACGTCGAAGGTGAACTCGGTGTCGGCCTTGCGGCTGATCAGGAAGAAGCGCACCGCGTCACGGCTGGTCCAGTCGATCAGGTCGCGCAAGGTCACGTAGGCACCGGCGCGCTTCGAGATCTTGACCTCCTCACCGCCCTTCATCACCGTGACCATCTTGTGCAGCACGTAGTCGGGGTAGCCCTTCGGGATGCCGACGCCGGCGGCCTGAAGACCGGCACGCACGCGCACGATGGTGCCATGGTGGTCGCCCCCCTGGATGTTGATGGCCTTGGCGTATCCGCGCTCGAACTTTTTGATGTGGTACGCCACGTCAGGGACGAAATAGGTGTACTGGGCCTCGACAGTCGCCGCAGCACCGGCCGCTGGAGACTTGCGCATCACGCGATCCTTGTCGTCGCCGTAGTCGGTGGTGCGCAGCCACAGAGCCCCGTCCTGCTCGTAGGTCTTGCCGGCGGCGACCAGTCTCGCCACGGTGGCCTCGACCTGACCGCTCGAGTACAGGCTCGACTCGAGGAAGTAATGGTCGAAGCGCACCCCGAAGGCCTGCAGATCCAGGTCCTGTTCGTGCCGCAGGTAGGCGACCGCGAACTGGCGGATGCCATCGATGTCATTGACGTCGCCAGATGCGGTGAACTCGCGGTCGTCGGCTTTCACCGTCTTGCGCGCCGCGAAATCGGCTGCGATGTCCGCGATGTAGTCACCGTTGTAGGCCGACTCGGGCCACTGCGGGTCGCCCGGCTTGAAGCCCAGCAGCCGCGCGTGGGTGGATGCCGCCAGCGTGGCAATCTGCACGCCAGCGTCGTTGTAGTAGAACTCGCGCCAGACCGCACAGCCCTGGGTATCGAACAGATTGCAGATGGCGTCGCCGAGCGCTGCCTGACGACCGTGCCCGACGTGCAGTGGCCCGGTCGGGTTGGCGGACACGAACTCGACCAGCACACGCTGACCGTTCGCCGATCGGTGTCCGAACTGCGCGCCGGCGGCGAGCACCTCGCGCACCACCGCCTGGCGGGCCGACGCTCGCAAGCGCAGGTTGATGAAGCCCGGGCCGGCAATCTCGAACGTGCTGACATGGCGCTGGACGGCCGGCTGCCGTTCGAGCGCTGCAATCAGCGCCTGCGCCACCTCGCGCGGGTTCTTCTTCAGCGGTTTGGCCAGCTGCATGGCCGACGTGCACGCGAGATCGCCGTGCGCGGCCAGCTTGGGCGACTCGAACGCAGCCTTCAGGGGGCTCGCCGGACTGACTTCCTCGATCGCTGAGGCGAGCGCCTTCAACAGGTCTTGTTTCGCTTCAATCATCGAACGATTCTACGTTTCGACCCCGTTTCGGCCGCTCTCCCATCGGAGGGCAGGTTTGAGGGGTGTTTAGGCGCTTGTTCGCCGCAGTCGATCGGGCGCCGCTGGGCGACCATTCGCTGGATCACGGTCGCCTGCGCGCTACCCGTGTCGCCCCGCCTTTCACTTCAGTCGACGCCCATGGCCCACACCCACACCGCCAGCCGAGCGGCTGACACGAAGGTCGATCTCGCGATCGACTCCGCATCGACGCGGCCCCCGATCGCGCCCGACCTGACCAAGGTGCTGCCGGATCAGATCGGCAAGTACCCGGTGCTGCGTAAGCTCGGCGAAGGCGCCACCAGCGAAGTCTTTCTGGGCCGTGACGAGTTCCAGGGTCGCGATGTCGCGATCAAGCGCGTGCGCCCTGCATCCGCCTCGGACGCCGTTGCCAACCGGTACAGCGAACGATTCTTCGCCGCCGAGGCCGCGCTGGTCGGCCGTCTGCAGCACCCGAACGTGGTGAAGATCTACGACGCCGTATCGGACCCGGCGAGCCAGTACCTGGTGATGGAGTACGTGGCGGGCACGACGCTGCGGCCGTACTGCCGCGCCGACCAGTTGCTGGCGCTGGAGCTGATCGTCGAAATCGGCTTCAAGTGCGCGATGGCGCTCGGCTACGTCTACCGGCAGGGGCTGATCCACCGCGACGTGAAGCCGGCCAACGTGCTCACGGTACTGACCAACGGCACGATCACCGACGTGAAGATTTCCGATTTCGGCAGCGTGCTGAACCTCGATTCGGACGTGACCCAGGTCTACCGCGTGGGTTCCCTGGCCTACATGTCGCCCGAACAACTCGACGGCAGCACGCTCGACTGCCGGGCCGACATGTACTCGCTGGGCGCGGTCCTGTACCACCTGGTCGCCGGACGTCCGCCGTTCGACGCGCAGGTTCAATCGGCCATGATGCATCAGATCTACCACGCGACGCCGGCCTCGCTGGTCGGGATGCGCGACGGCGTCGGGACGGCGCTGGACCAGGTGATCCAGCGCGCGCTGGCCAAGCACCCACAGGACCGCTACGCCGACTGGGACGCGTTCGCGCAGGCCCTGTCGGGGTTGATCGCGAACCAGGAGGTGCCGCGCGGCCAGTTGCAGGGTGTGCTTGACTCCGAGCGCTTCAACCTGCTGCGCAGCCTGGAGTTCTTCGCCAGCTTCGGCGACGTCGAACTGTGGGAGGTGGTGCACCGCGCCCGGTGGCAGCGCTTTCCGATCGGTCATGCGCTGTACCGAAAAGGCGAGGAAGGGCGCACCTTCCACATCATCGCCCAGGGCGAGCTCGAAGTGTTCCGCGAAGGCGACAAGGTGGCGGTGCTGGGCGCCGGCACCTCGGTGGGCGAAATGGCCTACCTGGCGCCGAGTCCGGACCTGCGCCGCCACAGCACCGACGTGCTGGTCAGCGATCCGGCCACCACGATCTCGTTCGTTCCGGAGACGCTGGCGCAAGTCAGCCCGAATTGCCGACATCTGTTCGACGACGCGTTCATACGCGTGCTGGTGCGTCGGCTGCATGCGGCACACGAGGCATTGGCGCATCCGCGACGCATTCTCTGAGTTGATGGGCAGCCATCAAAATCAGGCGCGGCGTGCGTGCGCCTGTCCACCGGAGGTCGACCTGCCGCGTTGTGGGGCTGACTGACCGTGCAGAGGCCAGTTCCAAAGCGGTCCGGCACCGCCGCGACCGACCCCACACAAAAACTCTCGAGGAAAAATCCATGAAGCACTTGTTGATTGCACTGGCTCTGAGCGCTGGCGTCATGTCTGGTTCTGCCTTCGCCACCAGCCACAAGGAAGCGCCCGATATGGCCGCGAGCGCGAGCGCCCCGATGGGCAAGCAGCAGAACAAGATGGCCACCTGCAATACCGACGCAGGCGAGAAGAAGGGTGACGAGCGCAAGGCCTTCATGAAGAGCTGTCTGTCCGCCAAGAAGCCGACGCAGCAAACCAAGATGAAGACATGCAACGCCGATGCCAAAGGCAAGACCGGCGAAGACCGCAAGGCCTTCATGAAGAGCTGCCTGAGTTCCTGACCCGCGCCGACGGGACGACCGCTCAAGCTCGCCTGGCCGACGCCCTCCAGTAGGAGGCGTCGCCGTAGGTGTGCTTCAGGAAGTCGATCCACAGGCGCACCCGCAGCGGCAGGTGCTTGCGCTGCGGAAACACGGCATAGATGCCGTTGGGCGCTGCCGCGTGGTCGTCGAGCACGCTGACCAGCCGCCCGCTGGCCACATCCTGCTCGACCTCCCACGTCGAGCGCCACGCGATACCCAGGCCGGCCAGACACCAGTCGTGCAGCACCTGGCCATCGCTGCAGTCGGCCCGACCACTCGGGCGCAGATGACTGACCGCACCGTCGATCGTGAAAGCCCAGCCGCGCGGCTGGCTCGCGTCGCTGCTCAGGGTCAGGCACTGGTGGTGGTGCAGGTCGCTCGGATACATCGGCGTGCCGGCGCGTTGCAGGTAGGCCGGTGACGCCACGCAGAGCCGCCGGTTGTCGGCCAGCCGCACGCTGACCAGACTGCTGTCGGGCAGGTCGCCGACACGCACGGCGCAGTCGACACCCTCGTTGACGATGTCGACGATGCGGTCGCTGAGATTCAGCGACACATTCACATCCGGGTGCAGGCCAATGAAGCGCGGCACCAGCGTCGCCACGTGTCGACGCCCGAAACCCGCCGGCGCGGTGACGCGGATGTACCCGCTGGCCTTGACGCCCCCGGCGCTCACGCTGGCTTCGGCGTTGTTCAGGTCCGACAGCACGCGCTGACAGTCCTCCAGGAACGCGCTTCCTTCGTGAGTGAGCGTGATGCGACGCGTGGTTCGCACCATCAGCTTCACGCCAAGACGACTTTCCAGCGCGTCGATGCGTCGCCCGATCACCGCCGGCGCAATGCCTTCGGCGTTCGCCGCCGCCGTCAGGCTGCCCTTCGACGCTACCTGGGCGAACGACTCGATCTGCTTGAGCTTGTCCATGTGCCGCCTCCTCAGTCCCGCTCGATTACCAACCAAATAGTCATGAATGCATTGTGATGTCGGCCATTAATCTCCGAATATGTATGGAATACAGTTTCGGATGTCCCCGCACGCACCACGTCCTTGCCCCCAGGCCGTGCAATCGCCGGTGCTCAGCGCTCACCCGCTGCGCAAGGACAAGACCGATCCGGCGGCGTACGCGCTGGGGGCGCAGGCATTCAACTTGCCTGCGAAAGACATCCTGTTCGTCTCCAGCAAGGGCTGGGACACGATGGGCGCCACCTGGCACGGCTACACCACGCTGCGTGCGAACCGGACCGGTTTGCCACCCGAAACACGGGGCACCGAGCCCAAGCGCGCTGGCAGCAGCCTGCGCGGCGTACTGAGCATTTTTTGAATCTTGAAGGAGAACCCTCGATGAGCCAACCCTCGACATCCTCGACCGGCGCGCTGCCATTGCCCGCAGGCGTGCAGATCAACGCTCCGATCCTTCCCGGATTCGAACGCATCCTGACCCTGCCGGCGCTCGAGCTGGTGGCCAAGCTGCACCGCAGCTTCGAAGCCCAGCGCCAGAAGCTGCTGGCGGCGCGCGTCGTGCGCGCGCGGCGTCTGGACGCTGGCGAGCGCCCTGACTTCCTGGCCGAGACGAAATCCATCCGCGACGGTGACTGGAAGATCGCTGCGATACCCGACGCGCTGAAGCGCCGTCGCGTCGAGATCACCGGCCCGGTCGACGCCAAGATGGTCATCAACGCCTTCAATTCGGGCGCCGACAGCTACATGACCGACTTCGAGGACAGCAACTCGCCGCTGTGGTCGAACCAGATCCAGGGCCAGATCAACCTGGGCCAGGCGATTCGTCGCACGCTGACGCACGAATCGAACGGCAAGTCGTACAAGCTGAACGACACCATCGCGACCCTGCAGGTGCGCCCCCGCGGCTGGCACCTCGACGAGAAGCATGTGCTGGTCGACGGCCAGCGCGTGCATGGTGGCATCTTCGATTTCGCGTTGTTCATGTTCCACAACGCGCGCGAGCTGCTGGCGCGCGGCGCCGGCCCGTACTTCTATCTGCCGAAGATGGAAAGCCACCTCGAAGCGCGGCTGTGGAACGACGTCTTCGTGATGACACAGAACGAACTCGGCCTGCCGCAGGGCACGATCAAGGCCACGGTGCTGATCGAGACTGTGCTCGCCGCGTTCGAGATGGACGAGATCCTGTACGAACTGCGCGAGCACAGCGCCGGTCTGAACGCCGGGCGCTGGGACTACATCTTCAGCTGCATCAAGAAGTTCAAGCTCGACCGCGACTTCTGCCTCGCCGACCGCGCCAAGGTGACGATGACCGCACCGTTCATGCGCGCCTACGCGTTGCTGCTGCTGAAGACCTGCCACCGCCGCGGTGCCCCGGCCATCGGCGGCATGAGCGCGCTGATCCCGATCAAGAACGACCCCGAGAAGAACGCCATCGCGATGGGCGGCATCATTGCCGACAAGAAGCGCGACGCCACCGACGGCTACGACGGCGGCTGGGTCGCCCACCCGGGTCTGGTCGAGGCGTCGATGAAGGAGTTCGTCGCGGTGCTCGGCGACCGTCCGAACCAGTTCGAGAAGCAGAAGCCCGAGGTCAACGTGGTGGCCGCCGACCTGCTGAATTTCCAGCCTGAAGCGCCGATCACAGAAGCCGGGCTGCGCATGAACATCAACGTCGGCATCCACTACCTGGGCGCCTGGCTGGCCGGCAATGGCTGCGTGCCGATCCACAACCTGATGGAGGACGCGGCCACCGCAGAGATCAGCCGCTCGCAGGTGTGGCAATGGATCCGCACCCCGAAGGGCGTGCTCGACGACGGCCGCAAGGTCACCGCCGATCTGGTGCGCGCGCTGGTTCCGCAAGAGCTGGCGAAGATCAAGGCTGGCGGCTTCGAAGGCAAATTCGACCGCGCGGCCGACATCTTCACGACGATGAGCACGCAGGACGCGTTCGAGGAGTTCCTGACCTTGCCGCTGTACGAAGAAATCTGACGCG
>JARXKP010000070.1 GCA_030271615.1 Pseudomonadota bacterium | reverse complement strand
TCATGATGGTCGACGGCAATCCGCTGGCGGTGCGCGGCTTCAATGTCGAAGGCCTTCGCCGGCGCGGCTTCGGGCCCGAGCGCCTCGCTGCGGTCAAGCAGATGCACCGGCTGCTGTACCGCTTGGGCAACACGCTCGAACAGGCCCGCGATGCGATCGGCGCCTTGGCGAACAGCACGCCCGAAGCGGTGGACGACATCGCGGTGATGACCGAGTTTCTTGCGCACTCGCAGCGCGGCATCGTCCGCTAGAAATGATGGCCCCCACGTCGTTGCGCTCCTGCCCTCCGAGGGGGTGCCAGCCGCCTTGGGAGTGGCCTAGCGGCGCCCGCGACCGGTTCATCCATGCGGATCGATGAGCCACGCCTCGCGATGGTGGCAGGCGAAGCTTCCGGTGATCTGCTGGCCGGGTTGCTGCTGGGCGGATTGAAGCAACGCTGGCCCTCGCTCGCCTCAATGGGGATCGGCGGCCCGAAGATGGTCGCGCATGGTTTCGATGCCTGGTGGCCGAGCGACAAGCTCGCGGTGCGTGGTTACGCCGAGGTGCTTCGTCACTACCCCGAATTGCTGCGCATCCGCAATCGTCTGGCCGAACGTCTGTTGCAAGCCCCACCCGATGCCTTCATCGGCGTCGATGCGCCCGACTTCAACCTCGACCTCGAAATGCGGTTGAAGGCGCGCGGAATCCGGACCATCCACTTCATCGGTCCTTCCATCTGGGCCTGGCGCGGTGAGCGCATCGAGAAGATCAAGCGCGCTGTCGACCACGTGCTGTGCATCTTTCCGTTCGAGCCGGCGCTGTATGCGCAGCAGGGTGTCGCGGCGACCTATGTGGGCCATCCGCTGGCCGATACGATCCCGCTTGCAGTGCCCCGACAGGCCAGTCGCCGGGCGCTGAATCTGGGCGACACCGACACCGTCGTCGCACTGCTGCCGGGCAGCCGCCGTTCCGAGATCCAGTACATCGCGCCGACGCTGCTGGAAGCTGCGCGCGAGATGAAGCGCCGTCGGCCCGATCTGCGCTTCGTGCTGCCAGCGGCACCCGGTCTGCGTCCGCTGATCGAGCCACTGCTGGCCGTGCATGCGGCTGGCGTCGGTGTCGAACTGCTTGATGGCCGTTCGCACGAAGCATTGGCTGCCTGCGACGTGACGCTGATTGCCAGCGGCACTGCGACGCTCGAAGCAGCGCTGTTCAAGCGGCCGATGGTGATCGCGTACAAGATGCACTGGCTCAGCGCACAGATCATGAAACGGAAGAACTACCAGCCCTGGGTGGGCCTTCCGAACATCCTGCTGGGCGAGTTCGCGGTACCCGAATTCCTGCAGGCGGCCGTCACGCCCGACCGGCTGGCCGATGCCGCGTTCGCGTGGCTCGATGACCCTGTGGCGTGTCAGGTGCTGGCCGCACGCTTTGACGCGCTGCACCACACCCTGCGCCGCAACACCGCGCAGGCCGCGACCGATGCGATCGAGAAGATTCTTGGACGCTGAACAGCTCGGCTTGAGTTGGGATGTATTGAAACCCTCGCCCGGTCTCATGGCCGGTGTCGACGAGGCCGGACGCGGTCCGCTCGCCGGCCCGGTGGTTGCCGCGGCGGTGATCCTCGACGAACTGCAGCCTGTCCGAGGCTTGAACGACTCGAAGAAGCTCAGCGCCCGAACGCGTGAGCGCCTGTTCGACGAAATCCGCGCCAAGGCGCTGTGCTGCTGCATTGCCGAGGCCAGCGTCGAAGAGATCGACCGCCTCAACATCCTGCAGGCGACGCTGCTGGCGATGCGCCGTGCCGTCGAAGGGTTGCGCCTGCGGCCGCATCGCGTGCTGGTCGACGGCAATCGGCTGCCGGTATTGACGATGCCCGCCGAGGCCATCGTTCAAGGCGACTCCAAGGTGCAGGCGATCTCGGCCGCGTCGATCCTGGCCAAGGTGTACCGCGACCGGCTGTGCCTGACACTGCACGAGCGCCATCCGCAGTACGGCTTCGACGGCCACAAGGGCTACCCGACGGCCGCTCACCTGGCCGCGCTGCTCGAGCACGGAGCGTGTGACGTGCACCGGCGTTCCTTCGCACCTGTGCGGGCGGTGCTGGTGGCGGACAGGCAGAAACCGTCGCCGTGACGACAACCGCGGTCAAGTCCATCGCCTCGCGCGACAACCCGCTGTTGGTGCGGCTGCGCAAGCTCGGCCGGGACCCGGTCGCGTACCGCAAGCAAGGTGAGTTGTGGCTTGAAGGCGACCACCTCTGTCGGGCTTACCTGCAACGCGGTGGCGTGCCGCTGCAGGCGTTGATCACCGAGCAGGGCTGGGACTCGCCGCTGCGCGATCTGGCCCTGTCGGCACCGGTGGTGTCGGTGCTGCCTGCGGAGTTGATGGGTGGCATCAGCACGCTCGAATCGCCAGCACCGATCGGCTTCGTCGTGCCCTGGGTCGGTGCAAGCGAGCTGATTTCCGATGCTTCCACGGTCGTGCTGGATCGCCTGCAGGACGCCGGCAACGTCGGTACCGTGCTGCGCAGCGCGTCGGCTTTCGGCTTCACGCAGGTGATCGCCCTCAAGGGCACTGCCGGCGTCTGGTCGCCGAAGGTGCTGCGCGCCGGCATGGGCGCGCACTTCGGCCTGTCACTGGTCGAAGGTGTCGAGGTTGCGGCGTTGCGCGCGCTGAACGTCCCGCTGCTGGCGACCAGCTCGCACGCGGATCGGGCGATTCATGACGTGTCGCTTCCGTGGCCCTGTGCCTGGGTGCTGGGGCACGAAGGCGAGGGCGTGTCGGCGGCGCTGCAATCGCGGTGCAGCCAGTCGGTGCGTATTCCGCAACCGGGCGGAGAGGAGTCGCTGAACGTTGGTGCAGCGGCAGCCGTTTGCCTCTATGAGTCGGCCAGGCAACGCCTGAGTCGCTGAGGCTCGTCCGGCGGTCGGCGTGTCGGTGATGGCAGGCAAGGGCTGAGCGCGCAAGCTCAGCGCAGCCGGTACCGTCGCAGAGAGCGCCAGCGCGGTGCGTGACAGAACCCGGCGACGGAACGCATTCATGCGTGTGTATTCATCAGGAGTGTCTTTCGCCGAGCCGGTTCGCGACGAGTGACTTCGGGTCCGAAAACGCAACCACGGGGGCCCCGCCGACGAACAGCTTCTTGCGGCGGGGCCGCCGATGCCGCCCGATCGCTCAGGCGCTCATTTCCTGGTCCTGTCCATCGGCCAGCGCCTGCAAGGCGTTGCGGATGCACTCGACCTGGCGGGTCAACGGCCCGGGGGCCGGTTTTTCTCCGCTCACCACCGACTGGATGTAGACCGCTGTGGTGGCTGCATCGACGCTGCGAGGCAGCACCGGCAACTCGGTCAAGACGCCGTCTTGAGCCGGGCTCGACAGTTCGGCACGCAACTCACCGTGCAGGAACACGTCGAGTCTCGGTGATCGCCGTGGGTCGGCCACCGGTTCGCCTTCGGTGCCACGCAGCAGCATCGCATTGGCGCGCGAACGCTGCAGAAAGGCCATCAGCGCGGTGCCGTACTCCGGGTGCGTGTGGTTGACGACGCGCAGCGCTCGCAGGCCGACCGTCGGGTCGAGCAGCTTGGCCACGGTGTGGCCGGGGTTGCGCAGGCCGATGACCCAGCGCACGTCCAGCAAACGAGCCAGTGGCGGGCAAAGCGTCTCGGTCGCCATGAACACCGGTTCGCGGCGAGCCCAGCCGTTGCGCACGTCATTGGCGTCGCGCGCGGTCGGCAGGCCCAGGTCGTGGAATATCGATCCGGTCGTGACGCGGCCGGGGTCGCTGGCCGGCCCGTGCACCAGCACCGGCGTGCCTTCCTGGGCCAGCAGCAGCGCCAACAACGCAGTCAGGTTGGGCAGCTTGCGCGCGCCGTTGTAGGACGGCAGGATCACCGCCGGACCACTCGCGCTGAGCGGAATGCAGCGTTCGTGCACCGACTGCAAGAAACCGCACAGCTCGTCGACCGACTCACCTTTGATGCGCATCGCCATCACGAAGGCTCCGACTTCGAGGTCGGTCACTCGGCCGTCGAGCACCTGTCCCATCAGGTCGTGCGCCTGTTCGCTGGTCAGCGATCGAGCGCCTTCCTTGCCGCGGCCGATTTCCTTGATGTAGGGGGCGATGCTCATGGGTGTGTGATGGAAGCGGCTGGCGTTACCGGTGGTTCGTACAGACCCGGTGGCGCGCAGTCAACGAGGATGACGAGGCAAGTTCCAGGCCCATGCGGGATTCGGGAAATATCGTGGCAGATCAGCGGTGCATCGGTGGTCGGGTCAGACACCAGTCAACGATGGGCCGGTTTGGTGCGATCGAGCGGTGGTTCGCGGCGCCCCGGCTCAACACATCTTGGTACCGGATGTCAGGGAATCTACGTTGATCGGCATGTTGCCGAGGCTCAGCGCAGGCCAGAGAATGCACAACACCGTCGGCTTGTGCCCACACAGCGATCGACAACACCCTCACTGGTTGTACCTGGAGACTCTTCCCACATGAAAACACCGGCCCTCAAACTCACCGTCGCCAGCTTGCTGCTCGCCGCGGGCACCTGTTTCGCGGCAGGCGCATTGTCTGTCTCGCGCGAAGTCACGGTCGACAATTCTCCAGCAACGGTCTGGAAGCTGGTCGGTAATTTCGACTCGCTCGATGTCTGGCATCCGGCGGTGACGAGCAGCTCGCTCAACGGCAGCGGAACCAAGGTGGGCACGAGGCGGCTGCTGACGCTCTCTGATGGGGCGACGATCGTCGAATCCCTGGTGTCGTACAGCGCGGCCAAGATGAGCTACAGCTACACCATCATCAAGGGCCCATTCCCGGTCGCGAATTACCGGTCGACCCTCACGTTGACCCCGACTGCCGAAGGGCACGCACTGATGACGTGGACCTCCACCTTCGATGCCAAGGGAGTACCCGACGAGAAGGCCACCGAGATCATCGGTGGCGTCTACGACAGCGGGATGGCCAAGGTGGTCGCCAACTTCAAGAAATGATCGGGAGACTCCTCATATGAAAACCACCCCTCTCTATATCGTTGCCGCCAGCCTGATGCTTGTGGCTGGCACCTGCCAGGCCGAAGGTGCCATATCGTTCTCTCGCGACATCACGATCGACCGTGCGCCCGCCACCGTCTGGAAGTATGTCGGTGACTTCAACGCACTCGACTTGTGGCACCCCTCGGTGAGAAACAGCACCCTCAAGGGCCGCAGCACCAAACCGGGCGCGATCCGCACACTGAAGCTGTCTGACGGCGGAGAGATCGTTGAAAAGCTGCTGGCGTACAACGCCGCCAAGAACAGCTACACCTACACCACCCTGAAGAGCCCGTTCCCCATCAAGAACTACGTGTCGACCATCTCGGTGAGTCCGACCGCCGATGGCAAGGCGCTGATGACCTGGAGCGCGACCTTCGACGCGGTCGGCGTTGACGAGGACATTGCCACCGAATGGATCGGGGTGGCTTTCGACGGTGGGTTGGGCAAGGTGTCCGCCAATTTCGAGAAGGCGCCCTGAGCAGGCGCATGCCGAATCGGTTGTCGCCCATCGCGACGACCGCCGTGTCTTGTTTTTTCCGCCGTTGGAGCCCAGCTTGCTAAACCTGCACGGCGTTTTCGCGGGTGCGGATGATCTGCTTGATCTCGGGCAGGCACGACCCGCAGTTGGTTCCGCACCGCAGCACTTGTTGCAGGTGCTTTAGCTGCATCTCTGGCGCTCCGCCGCAGTCGGCCAGGGCGGTACCGATGTCGTGCTCGCTCACATTGAAACAACTGCAAACCTGTTTCCCTCGGGAGACGACGGCGATCGGCGGCTGCGCTCCGGGTGAGAGCAGCAGGCGACCATAGGCCTGTGCAGGCAGCTGGTCCTGCAGCAGCGCCTTCACCCAGGCTTCGGCGCTGATGTCACCCGCCATCAGCAAGCCCTCCAGCCGTTGGCTGCCGTCGGCTTGTGCCACCAGCCGCATGCTGCGCCGCTGCCCGCGCTTGGCGTCGGCGTAATGCAACACCCCGGCACCGCCCAGCTCCAGCGTCTGTTCCAGTTCCTCCAGCCAAACCTTCGGTGCGGCTTCAAGTCCGGCTGCCCGCAACAGCAGCCCCGTGCGTTCGCGCCCGAACGGCACGCACACCGCGAACGGAAGATGATGTCCCAGGCGCTCCACCAACAGGCTCAGCCGCTCGCGCAGAGCCAGCACCTCGCCCTCGGGCAACCACGCCAGCGCCAGCAGACGCCACGGCAACTCGACCTTCAGCACCTTGACCGCGGCGTGCTTCAGCTCCGGCTGTTTCGATTGCGGGCAGTACGCTGGCGAGGTCAGTGCGTTCACCCCTGCCATCCGTTGCCCCGT
The DNA here is from genome assembly GCA_030271615.1 of Pseudomonadota bacterium. Taxonomy (GTDB): domain Bacteria; phylum Pseudomonadota; class Gammaproteobacteria; order Burkholderiales; family Burkholderiaceae_C; genus PBB1. The sequence continues at coordinate 6,903 of JARXKP010000070.1, read as the reverse complement.
GCTCGTGGCGCCCCACAGGTACTCGTCGCCCCAGTGCATCGCGATGAAGCACTGAGAGGGTGCGATCTGTTCGCTCGCGCGCGCAGGCAGGAGCAGCGTGCCCCGGCGCGACGTCACCTGGACCAGGTCGCCCGTTTTCAACCCAAGGCGGACCATGTCCTGTCGGTGCAGATCGACCCCCGGCTCGGGCTCGTGCCCGAACAGACGCCCCAGCGTGCCGGTGCGGCTCATGCCGTGCCACTGGTCGCGCAGCCGACCCGTGTTCAGCGAGAACGGATAGCGCGCATCGCGCGGCTCGGCCACGGCCTCGTAGGGCGTGTCGGCAAACAGCGCTCGTCCGTCCGAAGTGGCATAGACGCCGTCTTCATAGAGCCGTTCCCGACCGCCGGTCGCGCCTGACGGGAACGGCCATTGCGCGGGCGACAGCTCCAGGCGGGGGTAGTCCAGGCCGGTGATGTCCAGATCGCGCCCGCGGGTGGATTCGCGGTGCTCGTTCCATACCGACTCTGCCGTGTCGTAGGGAAACAGGGTGGTCGATTCGCCGCGCCGCCGCGCTTCGAGCCGACGCGCGAAGTCGGTCGCGATGGCCCAGTCGTGGCGTGACTCCCCGGGAGCGGCGACAGCCGGGCGCACGCGGCTGATGCAGCGTTCGCTGTTGGTGACGGTGCCATCCTTCTCGCCCCACGAGGTCGCCGGCAGCAGCACGTCGGAGTATCGAGCGGTCGCGGTGTTGGCATAGGCCTCCTGGACCACTACCAGCTCGCATCGCTCGAGAGCGCGGCGCACCGTGGCCTGATCAGGCATCGACTGTGCCGGGTTGGTACAGGCGATCCACAAGACCTTGATCTGCCCGTCGGCGGCGGCCTCGAACATCTCGACCGCGCTCTTGCCGGCGACGGCTGGGACGTCGTCGATGCCCCAGAGCCGCGCCACTTCGGCACGGTGCAGCGGATCGTTCAGGTCACGGTGCGCGCTGAGCGAGTTCGCCAGACCGCCGACCTCGCGCCCGCCCATGGCGTTGGGCTGGCCGGTCAGCGAGAGCGGGCCGGTGCCCGGCTTGCCGATCTGGCCGCAGGCCAGATGCAGGTTGATCAGCGCGGCGTTCTTGGCAGTGCCGCTCGCGCTCTGGTTCAGGCCCTGGCAATACAGGGACAGGGTCGGTCGGCGTACCGAAGCATCGGCGCCGTCGAGCCCGGCAAACCAGCGTGCGGCCTGAACCAGGTCGGCTTCGGCGATGCCGCACAGCCTGGACACATCCCTCGGCGGGTAGTCGCGCACCCGGTTGCGCAGGGTGTCGAAGCCTCTCGTGTGATCAGCGATATGGCCGGCGTCGACGAGTCCTTCCCACAGCATCAGGTGCAGCATCCCGTTGAACAGCGCGACGTCCGTGCCCGGCAGGATCTGCAGGAAGAGGTCTGCGGCGTCGGCCGTCTCGGTGCGCCTCGGGTCGACGACGATCAGGCGCAGATCGGGGCGCGCGCGTTTGGCGTCTTCGATGCGCCGGAACAGGATCGGGTGCGCGAAGGCGGCGTTGGAGCCGGCGATGAACAGCGTGTGTGCGTGGTTCAGGTCGTCGTAGCAGGCCGGCGGGGCATCGGCACCCAGGGTGGTCTTGTAGCCGGCCACGGCGCTGCTCATGCACAGCCGTGAGTTGGTGTCGACGTTGTTGGTGCCGATCAGTCCCTTGGCGAGCTTGTTGAAGACGTAATAGTCCTCGGTGAGAAGCTGGCCTGAGATGTAGAAACCGACCGCATCGGGGCCGTGGGTGTCGATGATCGAGGTGTAGCGCTTGGCGAGGTGGTCGAGGGCGTGGTCCCAGCTGACAGGCTGCGTCGTGGCACCGCGCGCGGGACGCATCTGCGGCTGCAGCAGCCGGACCTGCCGGGTGACGGGCTGTGCGGCGGTCAGGTGCAGGGTGCTGCCCTTGGTGCACAGCCGGCCGAAGTTGGCAGGGTGTTCCGGATCGCCACGCACGCCGGTGATCTGCGCGCCCTCGCTTTCGATGATCACGCCGCAGCCTACGCCGCAGTAGGGGCACGTGGAACGCGTCGATTCGGTCATGAGCGGTGCAGCGACTTCGCGTCGGCGGTCTGGTTGCCCCTCGCACCACGGGATGCTTCCGCACCCGATCGGAGGGATGACCGATCAAGCGCCGGCATGGCGATCGCGGTCGTGTCGGGCTTGATGTTGAAGGGCACGGTGCATCCTCGATCGGGCAATTTGGGGGAAGCCATCAGTCAGGCCGACGCTACGGCTGTAAGGCGGGCGCCTTTGTGCGGACCGTGGTCGCGCCGCGCACACATGCGTGTGCGTCGGTCAAAGCAAGCGAGGTGCCATCGTTACTTCAAAGCCTGTCTGTCCGCTGTCGGACACCCTTCGAACATGGGGTGGCCGACCGTTCGGGGCAACGCGCCCGGCTTTTCTTGATGATGCGGATCGCGCAGTGCGCTAGGCTTCTCGCATCGAGAAGGAACGGGTTCGTCCGCGAACTCGATGGCGCGATCAAGGCGTGGGCCGGTGGGGGGCGAAAGGGCAGTGATGAACCAGACAATTCAGGCTCGATGCGTCGATGCAGCGGCCTCCTTGCAGTCGCTGGCGGCCCAGCTGGGCCTGGGGATCTCTGCGTGGGGCGATGCGTTGGCAGCGTTACTGACCAGCGTCGATGCCGGGCTGGCAGTGAAAGACGTGGTCAGCGGTCGGTATGTGTACGCCTGCCCGAAGCTGGCCAGGCACTTTGGGCGCAGTCCGGAAGAAATGCTCGATCGCACCGATTCCGAACTGCTCGGCGCCGATCTTGCCGCGCCTCTGCGCGCCGCTGACCTGACCACCGTGACGCTCGGCGCGTCGCACAGCACCGAGCACCGGATCGAGCGCGACCGTGTGCGTCGGGAATTCAACGTGACGCGCGTGTTGCTGGCGGGCACCGACGGTGCACCTGCCAGATATCTGTGCTCGGTCTGGCTCGACGTGACTGCCGTGCGGCAACGCGACGCGCAACTCGCGCTGGTCCTGACACAACTCGAGCAGCAGCAGGTGGCTGGAGAGGAATTGCGGCGCGAGACGCAGGATTCCGGATTGCGGGATGTGGTCACCGGCCTGTACCAGAACGTTCATTTCGAAGACCAGCTTCGCCGCGAAGTGGATCTGTCGTCGCGCGAGCATCGCGAGTTCTCGCTGGTCTCGATCTCGATAGATCCCGCCATCGGCACGGCGAAGTTGCTCGGTGCGCCCGCGCGCTTGCGGGTCGTGGAAGCCCTGGGTCGGCTTTTGCGGGGCAATACCCGCGCGATGGATGCATCGTGTCGCATGACCGACGATCGCTTTGCCGTGTTGCTGTCCGGGGTGGGTCTGGCCACCGCTCATGCGCGCATGGAGGGCTTGCGACGCCAATGTGCAACGCAGATTGTGGTGCTGGACGGACAGGACTTCGGCTTCACGGTGGCGATGGGTGTTGCCAGTTTCCCGCACACGGCTCACACGCAGGAACAACTGCTTCAGGCGGCCGACAGTGCATTGGCTGCTGCCCAGGGCCGCGGTGGCAACCACGTCACGCTGGCGAGCATTCGCTTCGATGGCACCGTCTAGCACGACGGCCCTCGCGTTGTGTCGCTCGGGTTTCCGAACCGGTATTCAGTCGCCGTGAGGCGATCTGGCGGTGGCTGACGGCAACGGCTGCAAAAAGGGAGGGTGTCCGTTGCGAACCGTGAGCCGCATTCCTGAACCCAGGGGATTCAGGTGGGTCGGGTCAACCGTGTTTCGGGTTCATCTGACGCGAGACGATCACGCCCACTCGGCAATGTTCCCAACCCAGGCTCGCGAGAGCATCGGTTCAAGGAATTAAAAACTCACGCGAACGCAACGGACGGGGAAAGTCTACGCCCGGAGCGTGTGCAATGGTGCCGAAGGGGTGACGCAGAACGCCCATCTGTCACAACAACTGACCGTCCTCACCGAGTGCCTTGTCGATGCGTGAAATCAGCGCACCGACATCGACGGCCGCGGATGCTGCGTCGGTGTCCGCGCTTGCAGCGGGCCGTTGCTCGAGTGCATAGGCGAGGTTGAGTGCGGCCAGCACCGCGATGCGCTCGCGGGCCTTCACCTTGCCCGCCGTGCGGATCGTCGTCATTTCGCGATCCACCGCTTTCACGGCGGCCTGAAGCAAGGTGTCGCCGCCATCAGGGCATCCGAGCACGTAGTTCTGGCCGAGGATCGTGACTTCGATCTGCTTCATGACGCGGCCTCGTTGGTGGGGGGATCGGACGTGACGGAGATGTCCACGGGTGGCGCGTCGGCGGGTAGGCGATCGAGCAGCGTGTCGATGCGAGCGCGAGCGGCGTTCAGGCGCGAACGCAGGCTGTCGCGTTCGCCTGTCATCGATGTGATCTGCTGTTCGAGCAGTGCGTTGGTGCGTTGCAACTCGTCGTGGCGCAGGAGCAATCGCTCCACCCGATCGGCGAGGTCTTCGATCTTCGACATGGCGCAGCCCCGGTCGACAAGTGAACTTTCATTGTAGGCGGGTGCTTACAATCTTCGGCTGTTTGGTGCCCGCGCCGATGTTCTTGTCGGCGCAGTTAAACGGGAAGCAGAAAGCGCCGTCAGGTGCTCAAACTGCGCTGCCCCCGCAACGGTACGGTGGACGAAGCCCTGGTCTGATCGACAGCGGTTTCAGCTCTCGCGCTCACACCACTGGAGATGCTTCGTCTCTGGGAAGGTCGCGAAGGTTGGTCCATCAGCCCGGATACCGGCCAACGAGGGGGTGCGGCTTCGAGTCGCACCTGCATCGCATGCGCCTGCGGGGAAGCGGGTCGCTTGCATCTTGTCGGACTCTTCAATCATGCGTTTCTTCCGCTTGGCGCCGCGCGCGCCTTTGGCTGTCTCCAGCCGGTACTCTCACGTCCTTCTTTCCGCGATCGCAGCGGTCTGCTTTCCCACCGTCGAGGCTCAGGCCCAGACGCGCTTGCCGCCCGTCGTGGTCATTGCCACCCGCGAGCCGGTGCCTCTCGATCAGGTCACCGCCGACGTGGTCGTGATCGATGCGCAACGCATCCGCGAATCGGCGGCCGATTCGCTCGAAGACCTGCTCCGCCGCGAAGCCGGCGTGCAACTGTCGCGCACCGGCGGACCGGGCCATTCGGCCGGCATCTTCGTGCGCGGCGCCAGTTCGCAAAGCACGCTGGTGCTGGTCGACGGTGTGCGCATCGGCTCGGCAACGCTCGGTCAGGTGTCGTTCGATGCGATCAGCGTGGCGCAGATCGAACGCATCGAGGTGCTGCGCGGCCCCGGCTCCAGCCTGTACGGCGCCGATGCGGTCGGCGGTGTGGTGCGCATCACCACGCGGCGCGGCGAGGGGCCGGCAAGTTTCTCCGGGCGGGTTGCGGTCGGTGAGTACGGCGCGAAAGACGGCGAGGTGGCAGTCGGTGGTGCCAGCGGCAGCTTCGACTACGCGGCTTCGTTGAGCCGGGAAAGCAACGATGGCGTATCGGTCTTGCGCCCGAACGATCGCTTCGGCAACTACAACCCCGATCGCGACGGCTACAGCCGTCGAACCGCACACATGCGTCTGGGCTACACCGTGGCGCCGGGCCATCGTGTGGCGCTCAGCGTCATCGACGCACAGCTGAAGTCGCAGTACGACTCGTCTGAATACGCGGCGCCGGACTACGTGCAGGATCCGTCGCCCGACTTCCGCACGCGGCTCGACACGCAGGTCGCATCGCTCAGCTACGACGGCGTGATCAGCCCGACCTGGACCACGCGCGTGCAACTGGCGCACAACGCCGACGAGTCGCTGGACGGCGCCCATTTGCCCGAGCGGTTCGTGACGCGCCGCGACCAGTACACCTGGCAGAACGCCTTCACGATCGATGCCGGCCAGCAACTCGTGACGGTGCTCGAACGGCTCGAAGAGCGGGCGAAAGCATCTGCCTTCACCTCGGAAAAGAGCCGTCACAACGATTCGCTGGGGCTGGGTTATTCGGGCAAGTTCGGCGCGCATCTGCTGTCGGCCGACGTGCGGCACGATGACAACTCGGTCTACGGTGGCAAGACCACCGGACGCCTGGGCTGGGGCTATGAAATCGGCCACGGGTTGACGGCACGCGCTCTTGCAGGGACCACGTTTCGCGCGCCGAGCTTCAACGATCTTTTCTACAGCGGCTACGGCGTCGACACGATCCGTCCCGAGCGGGGGCGCAGCGCGGAGATCGGGTTGAACTGGCTGTCGGGCTACAGCAATGCCTCGGTCACCGTGTACCGCAACCGCGTGCGCGACCTGATCGCCTACGAGCCCGACCGCAGTCTCTGCCCGGCCGATTCGTCTTATGACTTCGGCTGCGCGCGCAACGTCGATCGGGCCCGCCTGCAGGGCGCAACGTTGACAGCGGGTCACCGCATCGGCGCGCTCAGCCTGCGCGGCATCATCGATCTGCTGAGCGCGAAGGACGAGCGCAGCGGCGACAGACTGGACCGTCGAGCGAAGCACCAGGAAACGATCACGGCCGACTACCAGATCGACACCTGGAACTTCGGTGCCACCTGGGTGACCGTGGGTAATCGTCCCGACGGCGGAAAGCGGCTGGGTGGATATTCCACACTCGATCTGCAGGCACGCTGGCGGTTTGCGGCGCAATGGCAGGTCGAGGCCAAGGTGCTCAACGTCGGCGACCGCGACGTGGAGCCGGCGCGCGACTACCGCGCGCTGGGTCGACAAGCCTGGCTCGGGCTGCGTTACAGCGGCATCGGCCTGTAGCGGCTGCGGCGCGGCGTGACACTTCCATTCGAAGGGAAACCGGTGCATGAGCTGATCCTCGGTGGACAGCGCAGTGGCAAGTCGCGCTGCGCGGAGCAGCGCGCTGCGGTGTGGCTCGCCGGGGCGGACCAGTCGGCGGTGCCGACGGAGCCCGC
>JARXKP010000069.1 GCA_030271615.1 Pseudomonadota bacterium | reverse complement strand
ACTGGTCGGCGCGAGGACGTTTCAATCCACGCGCATCTCGTGAGAGACGCGCGACAATCGACCGATTGGCGACCGTAGTCAGACTCCATGTTTCAATCCACGCGCATCTCGTGAGAGACGCGCGACACCGGGGTGTAAGCCGCCCAATTGATTGCATCCGTTTCAATCCACGCGCATCTCGTGAGAGACGCGCGACCTGCGGCCATCGCGCCAGCGTCCGGGCCACCTGTGTTTCAATCCACGCGCATCTCGTGAGAGACGCGCGACTGCGGGTCACGACACCGCACCGTATGCCCTGGACGTTTCAATCCACGCGCATCTCGTGAGAGACGCGCGACGAAAAGGTCGGTGAGCTTGCGGAGCAGTTGGGAGGTTTCAATCCACGCGCATCTCGTGAGAGACGCGCGACGAATGCACGTGCCTGAACATGGTGACGCTATACGGGTTTCAATCCACGCGCATCTCGTGAGAGACGCGCGACGGATCTGATTGGCAGCAACCGTGCCGACCAGGTTGTTTCAATCCACGCGCATCTCGTGAGAGACGCGCGACGCCACCTTTCCAACCTACTGATTCATAACCATGAGCCAGTCGTGCTGCGCGAACCTGCCGCTGCATGTTGAATGAGCGGGCACGAAGTCGCATCGACTGGGTCATTTTGTTAGGGGCAGCAGGCACTTGGGTGGAGCGCGAACCTGCGGCGACTCTGTCGGTCACTGAAGGTTCGCGCGACCCATCATAAAACCAGGGGACCATCGAAGTCCGTGGCTTTGAACTTGCCGTATTCGCGCACTTCGCAGCCGCGGGTCTCGGCCATGCGGTACAGGCGCAGGCAGTCTTGCTCCAGGCTGATCTCAGCCAGCAACTTGCGCTCCAGCGTCTCCAGCTCGGCCAGGGTCACCTGGCATTCAAACACCGACTTTTGCACACGCTGGCCCGTGCCCTCGCAAACTTTGGCGACGCGACGAAGGCGGCGCCTTCCTTCGCGGGTTTCGGTGTTGACGTCGTAGCAAACGATCACCAGCATTGAGGCGCCCCCTTCATCGCCAGCGCCTTTACTTGACCGCGAACGGCAGGTAGGTCGGCGCCTCGCCGCGCACATGGCGCGCCAGCAAACGGGCCTGCACCAGTGGAACCACGCCGAGCGGCAGGCTTTCGGCCAGCAGCGGGTGGGTCAGCAATTCCTGCTTGCGCTCTTGATAGGCGACGACGACCGCTTTGCGCGCATCGCCTTCCAGACTCACCGCGCCGCCTTCGCGCACGGCAAAGTCGCTGGCGCGCAATTGACCCCGGTTGACCAAGGTCAGCGCCAATCGGTCGGCGAGCGGACGAAACTCTTCCACCAAGTCCAATGCCAGTGCGGCACGGCCAGGGCGCACTGCATGCAAAAACCCCAGTTGTGGATCGAGGCCCGCCGCTTCGCAGGCCGAGCGGCAGTCGTTCATCCACATCGCATACAGAAAAGAAAGCAGTGCGTTCATACGGTCGCGCGGTGGCCGGCGGCTGCGGCCGTCCATGCTGAAGTCAGCACGCATATCGGCGCGCACGACCAAGTTGATGGCGCCGAAGTAAGTGCGTGCCGCTTCGCCTTCCACGCCGCGCAATACATCCAGCGTGCTGGCTTGCGGCAGGGCGCGCAGGCTGGCGGCCAGGTCTTGCGCGGCGCGGGTCAGCAGGCTTTCTTCATCGGGCAGCTTGGCTTCGCGCGCACCACGCAACAGCACCTGACGCTGATTCTTCAACTTGCCGGCCACCAGCGCGCGGGCTGCCTCGAGCGTGAACTCGGCGTTGTCCACCGCCCGGTGCTGCGCCTGCCGCAACAGGACGTTGCCCGAAACCGCCCCTTCCAGTCGGGCCTTGAAGCGGCCATTGGAATCGAGCAGCACCAGCGCGATCGCCTCGTCTGCAAGTCGGTGCATCAGCGGCGCGCTGAGATTGACATGCCCAAAGCAGACCACTGCTTGCAAGTGATGCAGCGGCACGCGCAGCTTGGTCTCGTCATCCACCTGCACACGCAGCGTGTCGTTGTCGAGCCGCAGATAGCTGTCGGGCAGAGTGACGTAGAGCGTGTTGAGCAATTGCATTCCAAGCCACCTTCGAGAGAGTCAGGCTTCGGGATCGAACAGGGCGTTGTGTACAGCGGGTTCGCGCAAGCGGGCCACGGTTTCCGGCTGACAGCGATCACGCAGTGAACAGCCCTTGCAGCGGCGCACGTCGTTGGTGGGCATCGGCAGGATGCCGGTCGCCTGCATGGCGCGCACCGCTGCGGCAGTTTCCAGTACCTGTGAGCGCAAGGTGTCGTCGATGGGTACCACGCGGCGGCGCTTCGAGGTGGCGTAGTACAGCGCTCCTTCACGCACGGCGCCACCGGTCATCTCCTCCAGACACAAGGCTTGTGCGGCCAGTTGCACATCGTCGCAAGCGGCGATGTCGACCGCCTTGTTGCGCGAGCCGTGCTTGTATTCCACCGGGTAAGGCGTGCCATCGGACTCGAACTCGACCACGTCGGCCTTGCCGATCAGGCCCAGCGCATCGCTCCACAGCGGCAGCGCACGCTCGACCCGCAACCCGGCGCGCACTTCAACGCCGGGCTTGTCCACCGTGCTGTGCACCGCCTGACCACGCAGCGTGTGCAGGTTGTCATCGAATGCCTGCTCCAGATGAATCAGCCCGCACTGGCGCGGGCAGTAGGCCCAGTGCTGCAGGGCAGACAGGGGCAGAGGGTCGAGGTCTTCCATGGCGCAGCGCTGGTGTTGGCGCTAGACTGATTTTGTTTTCATCAAGGAGGGGGTTTCTATGTCCGTCCAATTTCAAGCTGTACAGGCCGCAGCCCTGAAACTCTCCGCGCAGGAGCGCGCGGAGTTGGCCGAATGCTTGATTGAAACGGTGCTTCCTGCACCGCCCTTGCACCCGGCCTGGGAAGCCGAGATCGCCAGGCGCATCGCAGACATGGACGCGGGTCTCACCGAGTCCTACCCCGCTGAAGAGGTGATGGCCGAGTTGCGCGCCATGATTGAAGCCCACGATCCGAAGGCGTGAACTACCGTATCGAACGGTCTGCGAGACAGGAGTTGCTGGAAGCCGGGCGCTGGTATTTGGCTGACGGCGGCGTGGCTGTCGCAGAGCAGTTTGAATGGGCCGTGCAACGTGCGCTCGACCTCCTGCTGGTCATGCCTAAGGTCGGTCGGCCCGGCTACGTCGGCACCAGAACCTGGCCCTTGAAGCGTTTCCCCTACACGCTGGTGTATCGCGTACAGGGCGAAACGATTGCTGTGATTGCTGTCGCGCATCAAAGTCGGGAACCGGGGTACTGGCAGGGGCGGTAGGCACTTGACGATCAGAAGCCTTCGATCACTTCCGGATCGAGGTTGGGCAACGATGCCTTCAGTCGTCCCAAATCGAACGTTCCATCGTTCTGCAAAATGTTTCGCAATGAATCGTGAACCTTCGCGGACGAGTACTGGCCGGACTTGCAATTGTGCTGCCACCACACCACGGCCGTGACTTGCATGCTTCCGTCTGGTCTTGCCGATGACGCATCGTTTTCAAACAGCTTCGGCAGGATGCCTTTGATCAGTGCTGCATCGATATCGCTGAAGCCTGTACGTTCGGCTAGTTGTGGGTTGATGCTGCCGTAGCACTCGTAGATGCCGTGGTCTACGCGGTGCTTCATACCCATGGTGTCAGAGCCTCGCTTGCTGCCATCACCCTCACCACTCACGCTCTTGGTGATCTGAGTGCTGGTGATGCTCACCGGCTCCTTGCTGAATGCCGATTGAACCGTCACCGGTCCCCGAACGGGAATAGACACACCTGACGCATCGCCATCTTTGCCAAACGCAAATACCTGACCGAAAGCACGCACGTCGAACCACTTGGCGCAGGCCAATTTTGCCGTTGCGTCTTTGTTTGAGCCTTTCTTGAAGGGCTCCTTGCCGAGGCCGTTTGTGGTTGACTCGGCACGGTTGCGCAAGCTCGTTTCCAGGTCGGACTTGCGATCGTCGGACTGCACGAAGATGCTGTGCCCCGCCTCAAGAAGACGGTCGCGCAGCTTGCGTTTCAGGCACACGTCGGTGATCTCACCCAAGCCACCGTAGTCGGTCCGCGGGCGGTTTCCATTAAGCGGATCGCCGTTGGGATTGGCGTGCGTGACGCGCAGCACGAGTGCGAAGTCGATTTTGTTTTGCAGTGTGGTCATGGCGTGTCCCCGGTCGTTGAGTCTGTGGTATCGGTTGATTCGTCTTCATCGGCTGCGCGGTCCGCAGGTCGAAGGGCCTGACGCTGGCAGTGATAGCTCAGCAGGAATTCGCCGGACAGTGCGCCGTCACTCGTGAAGCTATCGCCTTCAAAGGCGGCCATCACGTCATCCAGTTCTCTTTCCATGGCGTGTAGGAACCCCGGTCGCAAATTGCGCAATCGCGTCTTGTAGGGGACGAGTGCCAGTTCGATGTTTCGCCACGCGGAGTTCGGCCGGTCGGCAAAGCGTTGCATCAGACGACTCGCCGTCGTTTCGCGTTTTTCCCCTGCGAGGTAGAGGGCACGCCCTTCGATGTGCTCGGCAATTGCCAGCAATCGTCCGTACAGATAGTCCCTGCTCGTACGTTTCAGTTCCAGCGCCATCTGGTAGTTCCTTTCGGTGTGTTGGCCTTTGAATAGTGCGCAGGCGATGCCCAGGCACTTTTCCCATTCCCATCGATCCAGCCCCACGCGGTTGATCGTCCGGCGTTTTGTCGCCTCGATCAGGGCGAGTGGAATAGGCGAGCCATCAACGATGCAGCTCAGCAGGCGCTCGCGTGTCGCCTTTTCGAGCTTTTCGTCGAGTCGACGGCCATACGCAGCCTGCGCAATATCGCGAGGTGCCGGCGCGCCGACGAACTTGGTGTCCTTGCCGAAGTTTTGCGGCCAACCGCACTTCAGGTGCCAGGCTTCAATGCGTTCCAGGAACTCTGAGCCGCGAATCTCCCGGTAGTAGGTGATGGCCATTCGGCCCGGAGTTGCGGAGTCGAGGCCCATGACGACAACGTTCTCGGCGGGGTCGAGCGTCGCACGATAGCCATTGATTGCCTTGCTCAGCCGAAGTGCAAATGCTTGACCGGTATAGACCGGCTCGATGGCGTCGGGCGTCTGGCTCGGTTCGATGCCGAGCAGGTCATAGGTGCTCGCCATCGGGTCCGGCATACGCTGTCCCGACACTGCCCAACTCACGATCGCCTGATCCCCGTTGCGTGAGCCTTGCCGCGCAATCAACCAGCGCAACGCGTTGTGCGCTTTCTGGGTGACCTCGAAGCCGACGCTGGCTGCTTCGCCGGCTTCGACGAAGCGACCTCGGAAGGTGTAGCCCGTGTTGTCGTTGGCCGAGATCAACTTGGCCTTGTCACCGGCATTGCGCAACTTGGCCGGGTGTTGCACAGCCAGCGTGGCTTGTTCACCGCGCACCATGCAATAGCCGCGGCGCGTCTGCGTGCTCGCGTAGTGGGCGATCCAGGCCTCGATCAACGCATCGTCCTGCCATGTGCCAGACGCTGGGTTGCCCGTTTCCTCCACGCTCCAACGCACGAAGGCGTCTTCTGGTACCTGGCCCGCAGGCAAGGACTTGTAGATAGCAGGGGTTTGATCCTTCTCGCCCTCCCAGGTTTTCAGCAACTTACCGTCTGGTGCCAGCAGAATCTTGGACGCAGCCAAGTCTTCGATGACCCGTCCGCGTTGAACGTAGTTGTGGATGGCGTCGAGCTTGGAGTGACCGTTGCCGGACGATGCCCAGGCCCGTAATGACGCGAGGTACTCGCGATGAGGTTCCTCGGGCGCCGCCGCGAATCCAGATGTCACCTCGCCGCCGAACTTGACGAAATCACCAGCCAGATATTGAAGCTTGTCGCACAAGGGATGGTTCACTGGCTTGCTGCCGGCACGACCACCCGACTCCTCGGTGCACGGAATCAGCGTGGTACCCGCGCCTTTCTCCAGTACCGATGCCCGCCTGAAGTTGCCTTGTCCGTCGAGCACGATTTCGATATGTGCCTGCTGCGTGGTGTGGCCAATGGGCATGAGCACTGCAGAGCCCGCGGGTTCCCGGCCTTTGCAAGACTCGTATGTCTCGTACAGCGTTTGCAACCAGCTCATGGCGAGACCTCGAGCCGCGCAGCCTCAGTGTCCACGTCGAGTACGTTGTCGCCCAGGCCGAACGGCTTGACCGTCATCGTTCGAATGAACTTGCGGCTCGAACAATGCTCCGGGCGGGGAAAGCGAATCACGCCATCCACCATCGTCGGCCGCCAGAAGCGTGCATGCAGTTCGTTGCCGCCGCATTCGTCCGGGTAGTCAAAGCCATGGAACATCAGCCCGAAGGCCAGCTCGCCGGCACCATCCATCGCGCTGGCCCCCGATCCGAACTCACACGGCTCGACATAGCCTTGGCAGTCGCGACTTCCGAGAAACACGTCTTGCCGTCCGCCGCGATCCAGCATCCGGCGGGCAATGGTGTGGTGTTTGCCGTCGATGCGGTCCGCCTTCAACGCGTCACGCTGTTCGTTCCACTCGAAGTGCGCGCGTACCTGGTACTCGACATCCGCAAGGAACGTGTAGATCGCCAGGCTGTTGCCACCGCTGAACTCCAGCGGCTTGGTGCCCTTGGTCTGCGTGCGAATGCGCTTCATCACGCGCACTTCATCGATCACCCAGACCAATGTTGGTTTCCAGTAGATCGACTTCGCTACGCCCTTCAAGGCTTCGTATGTGGGCACGTGGTACGAACATTTTTCACCGCCCACTTTGGTGAGCGGATCGGTGAACAGCGCGTAGCGTCCCCACACCTTGAACTCGAGGGCATTTCGCTGCGTTTCATGCATTGAGCGTCTCCATCGGAGAAACGGGTTCGGTGGACAGCCCGAACCGAGAGCTGTAGTAGCGGGGATCGAGGCAAAGAATGCGGGTGTCGGGCTTGACCTCATGCACGGCACCGGCCTCTTTCAGCTTGCGCAGGACATGCGGGAATACGTTGACGGTGTACTGCTGCGCGACACGCAACAGGTCGAATTGCTTTTCGACTAAAAACGCAGCGCACAGGTCGTTGATCAATTCCATCCCGTCCTTGCCGTACGGCACGACGATGCCTTGTGTTGGCGCGTCGATGGCCTTGAATGCCTTGCCCGCCGTCATGAACGCCTGCTTGAAAAACAGACTGGGAGCGGCGCGGCGGATCGTGTGTTCATCCACGGCGGGCTTGTTCACCGACAGCAGTTCGAGCAAGGTGTCATCGTGGCCCAGGTCCTTTGCTGGCAACGAATAGCTCATTTCCTTTTGGCGTTCGAAGAAATAGTGGCGGTAGTACTCAGCGAGCGCCTTGGGGCCGATCAGGTTGTCGTTGTATCGAGCCGGGTCTTGTGCGTAGTCGTCAAGCACGCGCTGCGCCTTTTCTCGGCCGATCGAGATATCGGGCAGCTTGCCGAGATTCTCTTGCTGCGGATTCACGATGTGCACGACACCCGGGTCGGGCTGGCCGTTGCGGTTACACCGGCCAGCCGCTTGAGCGATAGAGTCCAGCCCGGCCAGGAAACGGATCACCACACGAAAATCGACGTCCACCCCTGCCTCGATCAACTGGGTGCTGATGCACAGGATGGGTTCTCCTTGGCCTAGCCGAAATCGCACCTTGGACAATTCTTCCTTGCGATGGGCAGGACACATGTCCGTGCTCAGGTGATAGATCGAATCGCTGTTGAGCGACGCGCTGGCGATGTCGAATATCTGTCGTGCTGCGGCCTTGGTGTTGACGATGACGAGGCAACTGCCGGTACGGTTAACCTCTGCGAGAGCCAGATTAGCCACCTCGTCATGTGTCCAACCGCCAGCTTTTCGGCGATCACGCATGTCGACACGTTTCAACTGCTCGAACAAGCTATGCACGTCGGGCATCAGTTCGTGCTGTTCGGCAAGACGAACAGCTCCGCGGGCCGTCAGACTGGCGTCATGCAATAACGGCTGTGTTGCGGTGCACAGCACCACGGTGCTGTTGCATTGCTCGGCCAGGAAGTTCACCGCGTTGTTGAACAGATGAACGCACTGGATCGGTAGGGTTTGGACCTCGTCGAAAACAAGCACGGCGTTCGCTAACTGGTGCATGCGGCGTGCACCACGGGTGCCAGCGCCAAACAGCGATTCGAGGAACTGAACCATGGTGGTGTAGACCACCGGAGCATCCCAGTTTTCGCACAGGATTTTTTCGCGCCAGGTTTGCTGCTCTGGCGTGACACTGCCATGGTGTTCGAGCACGACGCGTCCGGTGTCTTCTGGCGCGGATGAGGGCTCCAGGATATGGCGCACCACTTGTGCGTTCTGGTCAATGATCGATGTGAATGGGATCACGTAGACGATGCGGTCTAGATTTCGACGCTCTGCGTGATGCATCGCAAACCGCAAGCTCGCAAGCGTTTTGCCACCACCGGTCGGAACCGTCAGCGTGTAAACACCACCAGGACGTAAGGCAGCGTCTTTGCAATGGTTGGAGATGTCACGGCGCAAACCATCAATGGCGCGTACTGGCGACATCATGTCCAGATGACGTTCGAGCCGTTCCAGCAGTGTCGGCCATCTCGTATAGGCCCCCGTTGGACGGAAGCGCGCAGTTCGCGGGTGTTCGAAGTTGGCGGTGTCGATGCGGTCGGCATCGATCAGGCAACTGAACATGAATCGCACGACCAGACCGAGCTGCTGAAACGTTGCATGCGGCCCCGTCCCTTTGGCGGCGCCGTTGATCTGCGCAACACCGCGCAACAAACCGGTCAGGTCGGCTATCGAACCAGGATCGGAAAGAAGCTCCGCGCAACGGGCGAGGAGGGCCGGGTCTGCTTGCCGTTGGGCCTCGTCGAGATGGGTTTTCTCATCGGCCTTGTTCATGCGTTTGGTGAAACCGTCTTCACCGAAACGAGCCTCGTCGGCAGCAATGCAGTCGATCAGTCCCGAATGATGGGACGCCACGCACAGCGAGGCGACCTGTGCGGCAACGATGCCCATGGGCCCCTTGCTGCCAAGGGCCTGCCATGCCAACTGAGCACCAGCCGTTGAATGATCGACTTTTCCTTTGAGACTGGCGGCATCGACCCAGTCCTCGTCTTCGTCTTGATTCAGTGCGCCGACAGCCGATTTGAGGTAGGCCTGAAAGGCCAGGCTGTATTTACCCAAATCGTGAAGCAGACCCATCAGTTCACCGAGCTTGCCGAGTTTCAGCTTATTGGCAAAGAGTTTTGCCAGCGCCGATACGCCAATGAGGTGTGCAAGCAGCGTCTGCCAATCATCGTCTGCGGCGCGATGGTGCGCAGCAAAGGGTGGAATGGATTTCATGGGTTCGTCGCTGGAAATTGGCATGAAGCGATCATTTCAGACAACAGGCTCACAGGATGAGCCAGAAAAGAAAGGTTTTACTTTTTATCGCCGGCTTCTTTCATCTTCGGGCCGCGTGTCCTCTCGACCCAACTCTCAAGCAGGTCATCATGCCCACTCGCGATCAGCGCAATGCCCGGCCCAAGTGAGGCAGTGCATGCCAGCGCGTTCGTCGACACCAACATCTGGGTCTACGCGCATCTGAAGGCGCCCGGCGATCCACGCCATGAATGCGCTCTGGCGCGGGTCCAGTCCGGCGATGCCCTGGTGATCAGCCCGCAGGTAGTGGCCGAGTACTACAACGTGATGCTGCACAACGCGCAGTCCGATGCGTGGATTCAAGCGAACTTGCTGGCCATGTTCGCGTGCACGCAACTGCAACCCGCCCGCGCCGAAGTGCTGACCACAGCCCTGGGCTTGCGCAACCGTTACGGGTTTTCGTTTTGGGATTGCCAGATTGCTGCTGCGGCATTGCAAGCCGGTTGCGGCAGTTTGTTGACCGAGGACTTGCAGCACGGGCAGGTGCTTGGCAAACAGTTGCGGGTGATCAATCCGCTGCGTGACGACGCGCAGTAACTCAACGCCGCATCAACGTGCTTTTCCCGAACAGGCTTTCGATCAAGTCGACCGCGACTTCGGCGGTCTGGTTGCGCACGTCGAGGGCGGGGTTCAGCTCCATCACGTCGAGGCTGGCCAGCCGGCCGGTGTCGGCGATCATTTCCATGCACAGCTGAGCTTCGCGGTAGGTCGGGCCGCCGCGCACCGTGGTGCCCACACCGGGTGCGATGGACGCATCCAGAAAATCGACGTCGAAGCTCACGTGCAGATGGGTGTTGACATCAAGCGTGGCCAGCGCCAGTTCCATCGCATGGCGCATGCCCATTTCGTCGATGAAGCGCATGTCGAACACGTCAAGCTCCTGCTCGTGCACGAAGCGCTTTTCGCCGACATCGACGCTGCGGATGCCGATCTGGCGCACCCACTTCGGGTTGATCGCCGGCACCTGGCCGCCGATTTCGATCAGCTCCTGCGGGCCATGTCCGCACAGGCAGGCCGCCGGCATGCCGTGGATGTTGCCGCTCGGGGTCAGCGTGTGGGTGTTGAAGTCGGCGTGGGCGTCGAGCCACAGCACGCGCAGCTTCCTGCCCTGTTCGCGGCAGTGGCGCGCCACCGCGCTGATCGAGCCGATGCTTAGGGCATGGTCGCCACCGAGCAGGATGGGCAGGCGGTTCAGCCGCAGCTCGGCATGCACTGCGTCGTGCACGAGGTGGTTCCAGGCCACGACCTCGGGCAGGTGCCGGTAGCCGCCGTCAGGTGGCAGCCACGGGTTGGTCGGGCCGCTCAGATTACCGCGATCGAGCACCTCGAGCCCGTGGCCTTGCAGCACCGGCACGATGTTGGCCACGCGCAAGGCTTCGGGGCCCATGCTGGCGCCCCGGCTGCCGGCACCGATGTCGGTCGGTGCGCCGATCAGGCTGATGTGGGGGTTCATGCGCGGCCTGTCTTGCTGGAGAATTGGTGGGCGCCGTGGCGCTGGGTTTCAGATGTCGGTCGCGAAGTCGCCGGTCTGGGTCGGTGGCAGATCGAATCCGTACTCGGACTCGAGCGCGGCCCACGCCTCTTCGGCGGTTTCGACATAGCGGAACAGGTGCACGTCGCCCGGCGAGATCATGCCGGTCTCGATCAGCACGTCGAAGTTGATCAGCCGCGACCAGAAATCGCGCCCGAACAGCAGGATCGGCCGCTTGCGACACTTGCCGGTCTGGATCAGCGTCATCGTCTCGAACAGCTCGTCGAGCGTGCCGAAGCCGCCGGGGAAGCACACCAGCGCGATGCTGCGCATCAGGAAGTGCATCTTGCGCAGCGCGAAGTAGTGGAACTGGAAGCACAGTTCCGGCGTGATGTACGGGTTGGGCTCCTGCTCGTGCGGTAGCACGATGTTCAAACCGATGCTCTTGCCGCCGATCTCGTACGCGCCGCGGTTGCCGGCTTCCATGATGCCGGGGCCACCGCCCGTCACCACGTACACCGGCGTTTCCATGTCGGCCGTGCGGCTGGTCACCAGGGCCGCAAAGCGCTGAGCCTCTTCGTAGTAGCGCGACATCAGCACACGCATCTCGGCCGCGCGGATGGTGATTTCATCATTGCCGGCACGGGCCTTGGACAGCCCCGCCGCTGCGGTTTCGGGCGATGCGATTCGCGCGCTGCCGAAGATCACGATCGTTGACTTGATGCCCAACTCTGTCTGCACCATCTCGGGCTTGAGCAGTTCGAGCTGCATGCGTACCGGGCGGAGTTCTTCGCGCAGCAGGAAATCGTTGTCGGTGAAGGCGAGCCGGTAGGCGCTTTCGGGGCCGCTGTAGCGCGACGGGGGCGTGGCGTCAACGGCGTCTTCCTGGGCGGTCGGGAAATTGCGGGCGGTGAGTTCGTTTCGTTTGTCCATGCGGTGCAGCTTAGCGTGACGGGAGGTTCGGGCGTGTCAGCGGTGGCGGGAAGCGCACACCGGACACGTCGGGTTGCGGGACATGCGAATCTCGGTCCATTCCATCTGGCGGGCGTCCAGCATCTGCAGCCGACCGGCGAGCGAGCTGCCGACGCCGGCAAGCAACTTCAGCGCCTCGGCCGCCTGCATGCTGCCGATGATGCCCACCAGCGGCGCGAACACGCCCATCGTGGCGCAGCGGGCCTCCTCGAAGGTCGATTCGGGCGGAAAGAGGCACGCGTAGCAGGGGTTCGCGGCATCGCGGGTGTCGTAGACCGAAATCTGCCCGTCGAAGCCGATCGCCGCCCCCGAAACCAGCGGTTTCGCGTGGCGCACGCAGGCCGCGTTGACGGCGTGTCGGGTCGTGAAGTTGTCGCAGCAGTCGACCACCAGATCGGCCTCGGCGACCAGCGCATCGAGCCGGGCGGCATCGGCGCGCTCGGGCAACGCGATCACGCGCACCTCGGGGTTGATGGCATTCACGGTGATCGCTGCCGACTGGACCTTGGGCTGGCCGACGCGCGCCAGGGTGTGCGCGATCTGCCTCTGCAGGTTGGTCAGATCGACCGTGTCGCCGTCGACCAGGGTCAGCGTGCCGATGCCTGCGGTGCCCAGGTACATCGCCACCGGCGACCCGAGCCCGCCCGCACCGACGACCAGCACGTGTGAGGCGAGCAGCCGCTGCTGCCCTTCGATGCCGATCTCATCCAGCAGGATGTGGCGCGAGTACCGCAGCAATTGGTCGTCGTTCATCGAATAGGTTTCTCGGGCGCGAAAAAACGCCCGCAATCAGCGGGCGTTGGTGTGAGGCCGGGACACATTGCCTGTGCTGCCTCTCGATCGAGAACTCGGTCTCAGTTGGTTTCCGTCTCGACCTTGCGCTCGGCCATCGACTTGCTCATCAGCACCGGTTTACCCTTCAGGCGGTTGATGGCCTGCGCCAGCTGGAAGTCGTCGTCGCTGCCGAATTCGGGTTGAGGCTTCAACGGGTTGGTGGCCTTCTTGGCGTTTTCTTCCTCGAGCTTCTTGCGCGCTTCGTCGCGGGCTTTTTCGCGGACTTCGTCTTTCTTCTCGGCGCCTTGCCCGCTTTGCAGGTGTTTCTCGAGGTCGGCCTCCCGCGGGCGCAGCGCCGAGAACAGATTGCCCTCAGCCGTTTCGTCGAGCATCACATCGGGCACGATACCTTTGGCCTGGATCGACTTGCCAGTCGGCGTGTAGTAGCGCGCCGTCGTGATCTTCAGGGCGGTGTCGGGGGACAACTGACGCACCGTCTGCACCGAGCCCTTGCCGAAGGTCTGTGCGCCCATGACGATGGCGCGCTTGTTGTCCTGCAGGGCTCCGGCCACGATCTCGCTGGCCGAAGCCGAGCCTTCATT
>JARXKP010000068.1 GCA_030271615.1 Pseudomonadota bacterium | reverse complement strand
GTAGCGCTGCACCGGAGCGTCGCCGATGATGTCGACCGGGTTGCCGTGCGACCAGGTGGGCGGCAGCCACGTGTCGAGCTGTTCGATCAGTTGCGCGGGCAGCTCGCGCAGCGCGACGCCGGCCAGTGCCGCTGCATCGGCCGCCATCACGCCGGCGCCGCCGCCGTTGGTCACCAGCGTCAGGCTCTCGTCGCCGGGCCACGGCACGCTGCTCGTCAGCGCCTGCCGGTGGCCGAAATGCGCCAGCGTCTCGGCCGCGATGAACAGGTCCTGCAGCGTATCGACGCGCAGCATGCCGGCGCGCCGGATCGCGGCGTCGAACACGATGTCCGAGCCGGCCATCGCGCCGGTGTGCGACGCGGCGGCCTTCACGCCGTGACCGGCACGGCCGGCCTTGACGACGATCACCGGCTTGTTGCGTGCGGCAGCGCGGGCCGCCGACATGAACTTGCGCGGATCCTCGATCGATTCGATGTACAGCAGGATCGAGCGGGTGTGGGGATCGCTCGCCAGGTGGTCGAGCAGGTCGCCGAAATCGACGTCGGCGCGTTCGCCAAGCGACACCATGTGCGAGAACCCGATGCGTCGCGACTTGGCCCAGTCGAGCACCGCGGTGACCAGCGCGCCCGACTGCGACACGAAGGCCATGTTGCCGACCAGCGCATCGGTGTGCGCAAAGCTCGCGTTCAGGCCGATGTGCGGGCTCAGCAGCCCGAGGCAGTTCGGGCCGAGCAGCCGCAGCACATGCGGCCGGGCTGCGTCGAGCATGGCCTGCTTCTGCGTCGCGCTCAGACCCGCGGTCATCACGATCGCCGCGCGCGTACCCAGACGGCCCAGCTCGGCGATCAGGCCGGGCACCGTGTCCGGCGGGGTGCACAGCACGGCCAGATCGGGTACTTCGGGCAGGTCGGCCGGGCGGGCATACACCGGCACGCCGTCGAGCGTCGCGTGCTTCGGGTTCACGCCGTGGATCGATCCCTTGAAAGAGCCGGCGCGCAGGTTGCGCCACACGGTGGCACCGACGCTCCCGGCGCGGTCCGACGCGCCGATCACGACCACCGAAGCGGGTTCGAGCAGGCGATCGAGGTGGCGGATGCTCATGCGTGGGTCGGCGGCGTCAACCGAGCCCGGCCCGGCGCAGTCGGGCCTTCAAGGCGTCGATCTCGTCGAGCAGGTCGAGCACCAGCGCGGTGCCGACGACGCCGAGTTCGAGGTCCTGCAGCAGGCGCAGCGCGGCACGCGCGCGGCGCAGCGAGGTGCCGCTGAACTGCCAGTCGTCGGGCCCGTTGCCACCGGGTTCGAGCACCCCCTCGTCGACCAGCGCGGTCAACTGCACTCGGTCGGCATGGCAGGCCTGGCACAACGCGTCGAGCGTGAAGCACACGGTGTCCTCGACGACGATGGCCTCGACGTACACGGGTCCGGGATCGGTGTTTTCGTTCATGGCAACAGTCCGCTGCGCGGGTTGAAGTCGGTGTGCGCCTGCGCCAGTGCGTTGTACGCGTCCCGGTCCGCCTGCGTCTGCACGGGCGGGGCGGTGACCTGCAGCACCGCGTAAAGGTCACCCGGCGGTTGACCCGGCAGGCCCTTGCCCTTGAGCCGTAGCTTGCGTCCCGACCACGACCCGGCGGGTATGCCCAGCTGCAGGGTGCCGTCGGGCGTGGGCACCAGCACGCTGGCACCGAGTGCGCCTTCCCAGGGCGAGATCGGCAGGTTCAGGTACAGGTCGCGGCCGTCGAGACGGAAATGCGGGTGGGGACGGATCGAGATTTCCAGGTACAGATCGCCGGCCGGCCCGCCACCGTGCCCCGTCCCGCCCTGACCGGACAGACGCAGGTGCTGGCCGTCGCGGACACCCTTCGGGATGTTCACCTCGAGCTGCCGCTCGTGCAGCGTCATCTGGCCCTGGTCGTCGATCACCGGCATGCGCAGCGAAATCGTCCGGCGCGCACCGCGGCAGGCGTCCTCGAGGTCGATCAGCACCTTGGCGTGGTGGTCTCCGGCGCCGGTGCCCGAGCGGCCCGGTCCGGGTGCGGCGCGCCCCCGGTGGCCGAACAACGATTCGAAGAAATCGCTGAACGCGGCGTCGTCGGCCGGGCCCCCGTCACGTCCGCTGAACTCGAAGCCGCTGCCGGGCGGCGGCTCGAAGCCCTGTCCGCGGTCGCGACGCTGGCCGATGTCGTCATAGGCGGCGCGCTTCTCCGGATCGATCAGTGCCTCGTAGGCCTCGGAGACGTCCTTGAACTTCGCCTCGGCATCGGGCTCCTTGCTGACGTCCGGATGGAACTTGCGCGCCAGCTTGCGATAGGCGCGCTTGATCTCGTCGGCGCTCGCCGTGCGCTTGACACCGAGGGTGGCGTAGTAGTCCTTGAACTCCATGTGCGGTGTCGCCTGTGGTCGCGCGCTGCGTCATGCTCTTGCCACGATGGCAACACCATCTCGGCGCGAGGGCTCTAGTCCAGTGAAACGGAGAAATCGGATGTGCGATTTCTCCGTTTCACTGGACTGGGTATCGTAGGCGCACGGTCCGTGCCGTGACGTTGACGCTGCTCAAGGAAAAGGACCCGTGACGGGCACTGCGCCGAGGGTTGAATGCGCAGGCCGAATCGTCACGGGTCAGAACATGTGCTGGCCGCCGTTGATCGACAGGTTGGCGCCGGTCACGAAGCAGGCGCGCTCGGAGGCGAGGTACGCCACCAGCTCCGCCACTTCAGCGGGCTCGCCGAGTCGGCCCAGCGGAATCTCGGGAAGGATGCGCTGCTCCAGCACATCGGGTGGCATCTTCGTGACCATCGGCGTGCGCAGGTAGCCCGGCGAGACGGTGTTCACGGTGATGCCCTTCTTGGCGAACTCGAGCGCCAGCGACTTGGTGAAGCCGTGCATGCCGGCCTTGGATGCGGCGTAGTTGGCCTGGCCGAACGCGCCCCGCTGGCCGTTGACCGACGAGATGTTGACGATGCGGCCCCAGCCGAGCGTCAGCATGTCCTCGATCACCTGCTTGGTCATGTTGAACACCGAATCGAGGTTGGTGCGCAGCACCAGATCCCAGGACTCGGCGGTCATCTTGCGAAAGCTCGCGTCGCGCGTGATGCCGGCGTTGTTGACCAGCACCGACACCGGCCCGTACTGCTGCCGTACCTGCACGCCCGCCGCCGCGCACGAGTCGAAGCGGCTGACATCGACTTCGGCATGGCCGAACTCGTAGCCGTCCGCCCGCTGCGCGGCCAACCACGCGTCGACCTTCGGGTTGCCGGGAGAGTGCAGCGCAACCACGCTGAAGTGGTCGTCCGCCAGGCGCCTGCAGAGGGCCTCGCCCAGGCCACCCATGCCTCCGGTGACCACCGCGATCCGCTTGCTGTCGACCATGCACTGCTCCCGTTTCGATGCCAGCTGCGAGCTTGCATCAGCGCGGCGGATGGCGGGTTGCGCAAGCTCAAGCAACCCATCGCCGCAGCCTCGACCGAGCGGCCTGAAGGCCCGCGATTGCGCCAGATCAAGCATCGACCGGCCCGTGGCGGCAGACTCGCTCGATGAACACCCCCGTCGCTTCCGCTGCGCCGGTGGATCGCACGCTGATCCATGCGTTGCGCATTTGCCTGCAGGCGCTGACCGAGCAGCCGGTCGAACTGCTGGAAACCCACATCTCGTGGATCCTGCTGAGCGGGTCGCTCGCCTACAAGCTCCGGAAGCCGGTGCGTCTGCCGTTCCTCGACTTCACCACGCTCGAATCACGCCGGCACGACTGCGAGCTGGAGCTGCGGCTGAATCAGCGCTTTGCGCCCTCGCTGTACCGCGAGGTGGTGCCGGTGTGCGGCACGCCCGAAGCGCCGCGTCTCGACGGCATCGGCGAGCCGATCGACTACGCGGTGTGCATGCAGCGGTTTTCCGCTGGCGCGCTGCTGAGCGAACAGCTTGCCGCCGGGCGCCTGCGGGCCGAGCAGGTCGAACAGCTCGGGCGCGTGCTGGCCGATTTCCACCGCAACGCGCCGGTCGCCGCGCCGGGCTCGCAGATCGGCACGCCGGAGCAGATCGAGAAGACGGTGGTCGATGTGCTCGATCAGCTCGCACCGATGGCCGACGCCGACGCCATCCTCGCGCTGCGGAACTGGGTCGGCGAGCAGGCCCGCCTGCTCGCACCCGCCTGGCTGGAACGGTGTGCGTGTGGCGCCATTCGCGAAGGCCACGGAGACCTGCATCTGGCCAACGCGGTGCAGGTCGGTGACGAGATCCTGCCCTTCGACTGCATCGAGTTCGATCCCGCTCTGCGCTGGATCGACGTCATCAGCGACCTGGCTTTCCTGACGATGGACCTGCAGGCCCACGGACGTGCCGACCTGGCGTATCGGGCCCTGGACGCCTACCTGCAGCGCAGCGGCGAATACGCCGGTCTGCGGGTGCTGCGCTTCTACGAGGTGTATCGGGCGCTGGTGCGCGCGCTGGTCGCCGGTCTGCGGGTGCGCGACGGCGCCGACCGGCACTCCGCGAGCGGTCCCGACTACCTCGGCTGCGCACTGCGCCTGATGCGCGGCAGCCCGAACGCGGCGCGGTTGATGATCACCCACGGTCTGTCCGGCTCGGGCAAGTCGACGCTGGCCGGGCAGTTGCTGGAGCGTGCCGGAGCCATCCGCCTGCGTTCCGATGTCGAGCGCAAGCGCCTGTTCGGCCTGACCGCGCTGCAGCGCTCTGCCGATCAGGATCTCGACGTGTACACACCCGAGGCCACCCGGCGCACGTTCGATAGGCTGGCTTCGTGCGCCCGCGACTCGCTGCGCGCCGGCTACCCGGTGATCGTCGACGCCGCGTTCCTGCGGCGCAGCGAGCGTCAGGCATTCCGGGCGCTGGCGGCCGGGCTGCACGTGCCGTTCACGATCCTGGACTGCCGCGCGGACGAGGCGCTGCTGCGCCAGCGCGTGGCCGCCCGCTCCAGCGCAGGGGCCGATGCCTCGGAGGCCGATCTGTCGGTACTGCAGCGGCAGCTTCAGTGGCACGAGCCCCTCGACATCGACGAGAAGGCGAGGGCGATCGAGGTCGCCACCGACGACGGCGTCAACATCGCCTCGGTGTGCGACCGCTGGCTGGCCGTCGTCTGACGCCACCGGCCGCGGGCCCTCAATACATTTCGGGTGCAATGCCGGGCGGCAGCCCTTCACGGGCGGCCGTCGGCTTGCGCGGCGCATTGGCGATCATGCAGTCGGTGGTCAGCAGCAGGCTGGCGATCGACCCGGCGTTCTGCAGAGCCAGACGGGTCACCTTGGCGGGGTCGATCACACCCATCTCGAGCATGTCGCCGTACTCCCGCGTCGCGGCGTTGTAACCATAGCCGCGCTGCGTCGATTCCTCCACCTTGAAAAGAACGATCGACGGTTCGTCGGCGGCGTTGCTGACGATGCGGCGCAGTGGCTCCTCGAGCGCACGCTGAACGATCTTGACGCCCGAGGCCTGATCCAGGTTCGGTGTGATCAAACCCTCGAGCACCCGGCGCGCGCGCAGCAGCGCGATGCCGCCGCCGGGCACGATGCCTTCCTCGACCGCCGCGCGCGTCGCATGCAGCGCGTCCTCGACCCGCAGCTTGCGTTCCTTCAATTCCGTTTCGGTCGCTGCGCCGACCTTGATCAGCGCCACACCGCCGCCCAGCCTCGCGATGCGGTCGTCGAGCTGCTTGCGTTCGTAGTCGCTGGTCTGCGCCTCGCGCTCCTTCTTGATGGCCGCCACCCGCTCGCGGATGGCCTTCGGGTCGCCCGCGCCGCCGATCAGCGTGGTGGCGTCCTTCGTGACCTCGATGCGTCGCGCCCGGCCCAGATCGGCCAGCGTCGCCTTGGCCAGCGTCAGCCCCAGTTCGGCCGAGATCACCTGACCACCGGTCACCACCGCCATGTCCTGCAGCATGGCCTTGCGGCGGTCGCCGAAGCCCGGTGCCTTGACCGCGCAGCACTTGACGACACCGCGCACGCTGTTGATGACCAGCGTGGCGAGTGCGTCGCTGTCCACTTCTTCGGCGATCACCAGCATCGGTGTGGCCGCCTGCGTCGCGGCTTCGAGCAACGGAACCAGGTCGTTGAGGTTCGACAACTTGTGATCGCACAGCACGACGACCGCGTTGTCGAGCACGACCGCCTGCTTTTCCGCGTTGTTGATGAAGTACGACGACAGGTAGCCACGGTCGAACTGCAGCCCTTCGACGATCTCGAGTTCGCTCGCCATGCCCGAGCCGTCCTCGATCGAGATCGCGCCTTCGCGACCCACCTTGTCCATCGCGCGGGCGATCAGAGCGCCGATCGATCGGTCGTTGTTGGCGGAGATGGACGCCACATGCGCGATCTCCTGCGTGCTGGTCGAGGGTTGGGCGATCTGCTTCAGCTCGCCCACCACGGCCTCGAGCGCGAGGTCGATGCCGCGCTTCAGGTCCATCGGGTTCATCCCGGCGGCCAGGTACTTCAGGCCTTCCTCGATCATCGCGTGTGCCAGCACCGTCGCTGTCGTCGTGCCGTCTCCCGCCATCTCGCTGGTGCGGGCGGCCACCTCGCGCAGCAACTGGGCACCCATGTTCTCGAAACGGTCTTCCAGCTCGATCGACCTGGCGACGACGACGCCCGAATTGACGATCTGCGGCGGTCCGAAATCGCGATCGATGATCACCGTGCGGCCGCGCGGGCCGAGCGGGCCGAGCGTGATCTTCACCGCATCGGCCAGTGCGTTGATCCCGCGGTGAATCTTGTCGCGGGCCTCCTCGCGGTACAGCAGTTGTTTGGCGGTCATGAGGTTTCGCTCCTTTGGGTGCGGTGAATGAATCGACGGGCTACGGCCCCGAACGCATCCAGCCTAGGCCGCGCCGGCGGCCGAGCCTTGAGGGTTCTCAACCGGGCGCGCATCGACAGGCTGTCAATCGCCGGCGCTTGCGCTTGACCAGGCGCAATCCACGGGAAACGTCACCCCCTACAGTGGTGCAGGCGTGCCGCATCGTCTGCACGCGCACTCGCTGGAATTCCCGATTCGAGCCACACGGAGGTCACCGATGGATGAAATCAAGTCGATCCTGCTGCACCTGGACGCTTCGACCGGAGCCACGCAGCGGCTGCATGTGGCCCAGCGTCTGGCCACTGCCGTCGGCGCGCAACTCGAGGTGCTGTACGCGGTGACTCCCGCGCTGCTGCAATACCCGATGGCGGCCTCCGCCGACAGCCAGTTGGCCGCGATGCTGGCGACGATCGACGTCGAAACGCGCCAGCGCGTGCGCGCCGCCTTCGATCGGGCGCGTGTCGCCGCCGGCGTGCCCGACCTGCGCTGGCAGGAGACCGGGAACGACCCCATCAACGAGTTCAAGCGCAAGGCCTTCGCGTCCGATCTGCTGGTGCTGGCGCAGGTCGATCCCGACGAGAAACAGCAGTCGCAGGCCCCCATCGATTTCGCGCCCACGGTGCTGATCGAGACCGGTCGGCCGGCACTGATGCTGCCGTACATCCACACCGGCGCCGACTTCGGCCAGACGGTGCTGGTCGCCTGGAAGGATTCGCCGGCATCGGCACGCGCGGTCACCGCCGCCTTGCCGATGCTTCGTCTGGCGAAGGCCGTGCATGTGGCATCGTGGGAAGAGTCGGACGACGTCATCGGAGGCCAGGCGCTGCCGGTCGAGCGCTTCCTGACGCGCCATGGCATCACCGCGAAGATCCACCGCTGTGGCCGGCCGACCGCCGATCTGGGCGAGTTGCTGCTGTCGATGGCCACCGATGTGCAGGCAGACCTGCTGGTCATGGGCTGTTACGGGCACAGCCGTGCCCGCGAGTGGTTGCTGGGCGGTGCGACGCGCACGATGTTCCAGTCGATGACGGTGCCGGTGCTGATGGCGCACTGACGACTCCGGTCGAAGATCACGGGGCCGCGGGTTGAGCATGCTCAACGTGGCCGACGGCGTCGCGCTCAACATCGACTGTCTGCCAACCTTCAGGAATGCACGATGGTCCGCAATGCAAAGACAAACCCGCCCACTGAATCGAGCGCCACGGAAGAAGCCGCCACGTCCTCGGGCGCCACCCTGCTCAACGGCGGCATGGGCGCCATCCGCGAACTGCTCAACGGATCGCTGGCGGCGGCACAGAACGTCGCGGCGTGGCTGGAGCAGTCCCAGAAGCTGAACGCCCAGGCCGTCAACACCTGGCACGAAAACCTCAACGCCGCGTTGCGCGAGGTCGAGCAGGCCGACGATCTGCAGAAATTGATGAGCGTCACGACCCACCTGGCCAACCGCCAGATGGGCACGGCCTTTCAGCAGTTCGGTGCCAGCGTCAAGCAGGCACTCGAAACCGAGGCGCAGTGGGTGGAACGCATGCGCAGCGCGTCGGTCGGGGTGGCTCAACGGATGCTGCATACCGGCGTGCCGGCCAGTTCAGGCGACGGTGCCGACAGCTCGCCGCTGACGCAGCTGGGTCAGGCCCAGGCCGAATGGCTGGCGATGACGCAGCGCTGGATCGACTCGGTCAAGTCGGTGCAGGGCCAGCACCACTGAGCGGATCGGACCTCGGCGCAGCCACGTGACGCGGCGGCCGATCCGGCCGGCGCATGGGTTTCCACGGCCGCTGTGTCCGACCGGGGCGCATCGTCGGCAACATCTTTTCAGACTCGTCGCGCGCTCACCCTCGTGCCATCGCCCACGTTTGATGACGGGTAGACGACCACGCTCGTGTTCGGATCGATCCCACCCCGCACCCACGCTTCGCTGCCATTGCGGGCGCCGATCTCGATCGGCGTCAACCGGGCCCGCCCGCCATTGACGACGAACACCCCGAACCGAGGCTCGCCAGCGCCCTGGCTCGAAGGCAACGGAAACACCGCGCTCACCGGCACGGTCAGCGCCTGCTCGAGGGCCAGCGTGACGATGTGAACCTCGACCCGGAAGCCGTCGCCCAGCGCCTGCCACTGCGACGGCGGACTGGTGATGTCGATCAGCACGCGCACCCGTTGCTCCTCGACGCCGAGAGCCGACACCTTGGTGAACGCCGCCGGCTCGACGAGGCGCACGCGGCCTTCAAGCGGCACCGGTCCGCCCCAGAGTTCGATGCGGACCCGACTGCCCGGCGGCGCATTCAGCGCGTCGGTGGTCAGCAGTTCGACCACGATCTCCATCCGGCCCAGATCGCCCAGCTCGATCAGCGGCGAGCCGACCGCGACCGTCGCCTCGCTGGTCTGCACCACGCGCAGCACCCGTCCGGCGATCGGCGAGCGCAGCTCGAAAGCGCCGCTGCTCCCCGTGGCCGCCGCACCGCGTGATGCCAGCAGCGCGGCGCGCGCCTGCTCCAGTTCGTGCTGTGCGACATGGTGCTCCTGGACTGCCGCTTCGACCTCGCGCTGCGCGGCCTGCACCGCGAGTCGCTCGTTGTCGAGCCGGATCGGCGCGACGAAACCCTGTCGCGCCAGTTGTTCGGTGCGCTGCAAGTCGTTGCGGGCCTGATCGAGTGCGATGTGGGTGCGTGCGATTCGCGCCAATGCTCGCTGAACATTCGCCTCGCTCGCCGCGAGGTGTGCGGTCTGCTCGCGACGGCTGCGTTCATCGAGCATTGGCGACAGCACCGGGGTCAGCACCGCGACCACCGCGTTCTCATCGACCCGGTCGCCTTCGGTCAGAACGATGCGCGAGAGGCGGCCGATCAGCGGCGCCGACACGACATAGCGTTCGCGCAGTCGCGTCTTTCCGTCTTCCGTGATCGTGTGCTCGAACGCACCGACGCGGGCTGTCGCCACTTCGACCTCGACCGGTCGCGGCGCCAAGGCCCACGCCAGCAGTGCCACCAGCGCTAGGCTGCCGATTCCCATCGCGATCTTCGTGCCGGTCTTCATCGTCATTCCCGTGTCTTCAGCGCAGCCACCATGTCGAGTTGGTCAATGCGCCGGCGCACCACCAGCGCGCTGCCCAGTGCCGCCCCGACCACGCAGATCGCGGCCCAGGCATAGGTGCGCGGCAGGATCACCACCGGAAAGTGGAACTGGTCGTTCTTCAGCGCGACCGTCAGCACATGCACCAGTGCCCGTCCGAGCAGCATGCCCAGCGGCAGCGCGATCGCCACCACGATCGTCATCTCGCCCAGCAGCAGGCCCGACACCTCGGCGCGGGTGAACCCCAGAACGCGCAGGCTGGCGAACTCCCAGGTGCGTTCGGACAGCGCGATGCGGGCGTTGTTGTAGACCACCCCCACCGCGATGATGCTGGCGAACACCGTCAGCACCGTGCTCATGATGCGCACGTTGCGCGCGCTGAGTTCCTGCATGTTGCGCAGCATCGTGGCCTTGCTGAAGGCGCCGGCCACCTTCGGCAACTGCCGCGTGGCTTGCAGCAGCTCGGCTTCGTGCCCGGGCTCGATCGCCAGCATGAAGCCGCTCGACAGATCGCCGTCGCCGAGTGCGCGATTCAGCGCGGGGCGGTTCATGTAGGCGTTCAACCCCATCATTTCGCGCACCGTTGCATCGACGACCAGATCGAGCGTGCGGGCGCGGCCTTCCAGCACCTCGACCTGAACCCGGCCGCCGACCTGCACCCCGAGCTTGTCGGCCAGGCGATCGGTCAGCACCAGGCCGTCGCCGGACGGCTGCGTCTGCCGGCGATCGACGTCGATGATTCGGTACAGCTCCGGGCGTGACGCGTAGCCACGCACCTGGCTGCGTTCACGCCGGTGACCGTGGACCAGCGTGACCTGCACGAAGCGGGTGGATTCGACCGCAGTGACGCCCGGCAGCCGCCGAAGCTCGCGGCCGGCTGCGTCGATCACCGGATCGATCGACCACACCGCCACGTCGTTGCGCATCGCGAGCGTAAACTGGGAGTCGACGATCAACTCGATCGCATCGCGCAGGAAATTGCCCATCACCACGATCGCCACCGAGGCTGCGACGCCGCCGATCGCCAGTGCGGTGCGCCCGGGCCGCCGCTCCATCTGGCGCAGGATCATGCGCAGCCCGGTCGGGATCCGCCGTGCGCCGAGCCGCTCGAGCAGCGTGCGCCGGTAGCGGCCCGGCGCCTGCGGGCGCATCGCCTCGGCGGGCGCCAGTCGCACCGTGGCCGCGATCGCGTTCAGCGTGCCGAGCACCGCCGTCGCCACCGTCAGCCCGCCGCTGACGACCAGCAGCCAGGGTGCCAGCCGGTGCTCGAAGCTCGGGAAGCGGAAGAAGTCGGCATACAGACGGGTCAACGCGGCGCCGAGCTGGTCGCCGATGACCAGGCCGAGCAGCCAGCCCAGGGTGACGATGACCAGCACCATCTTCAGGTAGTGCGCGGCGATGGTCGCGTTCGGATAACCCAGCGCCTTCAGCGCGGCGATCTGCTCGCGCTGCGTGGCGACCAGCCGTGAAACCACCACGTTGAGCAGGAACGCCGCGACACCCAGGAAGATCGACGGCAGCAGCGTGCCCAGCACCCGCTGTTCCTTGATCTCGTTGTTGAGCATCGAGTGCGAGGTCTGGTCGGTGCGGCCGACAGCCTGCCGGCCGCCGTAGGCGCCAAGCACGCCGGTCAACCCGTCGATCACCGCGCGCTCGTCGCCGTGCGGTGCCAGCTTCACCGCCAGCCGGTTGAACGCACCGGCCATGTCGTAGGCCGCGGCGAGCGCCTCGTGGTCGACCCAGAACACGCCGAAGCCGCGCTGGTCGGGCATGCCCCACGACCCGGCAAACACGTACTCGGGCGACAGCGCCACCGCGGTCATCAGCAGCGTGCGCCGCTTGCCGTTGATCAGGGCCGACAACCGCGACCCGGGCGTCAGCCCGTTCGCCGTGGCAAACGACTCCGAGACCCAGGCCGGGATCGATCCGTCGGGCAGCGGCCTGCCGGGCGAGGGCGGGGCGATCGCGCCGCCCAGCACGACGAGGTTCATGCGTGCCGGCCGACGCGGGTCGACACCGATCAACTGGCCGACGATCGGCTCGCTGCGGCCGTCGATCTCGACGCGCACCGCCATTTCGACGCTGGTCTGCACGTCGGCCACGCCGGGCAGCGCGCGCAGCGTGTCGGCCACCGCCAGCGGCGCCCGCTTGACGCCGCCGAACACATCCGCGAAGCGTGCGTCGGCGTAGAAGCGATCGCGCGCGAGGGCCAACGAATCCACCGCCGACAGCGTCGTGATGAAGCCGGCAACACCGCTGGCGACCACCAGCGCGATGGTCAGCACCTGACTCCACATCGCGCGCAGGTCGCGCAGCAGCTTGCGGTCCAGGGCCTTCATGGTCACCAGCTCAGCTCCGACGGCGTCAGCTTGTGGGTGTTGATCTGCACCCGCTGGATGCGGCCGTCACCCAGGT
Organism: Pseudomonadota bacterium; assembly: GCA_030271615.1. Lineage (GTDB taxonomy): Bacteria > Pseudomonadota > Gammaproteobacteria > Burkholderiales > Burkholderiaceae_C > PBB1. The sequence goes on along the minus strand of JARXKP010000068.1, from coordinate 978 downwards.
GGATCACGCGATCGGCCATGCCGGCGATGGCGGCGTTGTGGGTGATGACCACCGCGGTGGTGCCCGTCTCGCGGTTGATGCGCTCGATGACCTCGAGCACCAGCTTGCCGGTGGCGTAATCGAGTGCGCCGGTCGGCTCGTCGCACAGCAGCACCTCGGGGCGCTTGACGATGGCGCGGGCGATCGCCACGCGCTGCTGTTCGCCCCCCGACAGCTGCGACGGGAAATGATCGCGCCGCGGCGTCAGCCCGACCAGGTCGATCGCCTCGTCGGCGGGCATCGGATCGACCGCGATGTCGGTGACCAGCGCGACGTTCTCGCGCACCGTCAGGCTCGGGATCAGGTTGTAGAACTGGAACACGAAGCCCACGTGCTCGCGGCGGTAGGCGGTCAGCTCGGCTTCGCTCGCGCCGTCGAGCCGGTGGTCGCCGAAGCGCACTTCGCCGGCGGTCGGCACATCGAGCCCGCCGAGGATGTTCAGCAGCGTGCTCTTGCCGCTGCCCGACGCGCCAAGGAGCACGACGAATTCACCGCGACCGATCTCGAGATCGACCTCGCGCAGTGCGTGCACCTCGACTTCTCCGCTGCGATAGACCTTGCTCAAGCCATGCGCCCGGAACACCGGAACGGACTCCTGACGGGCGGGATCGGCGGACAAGGTTCACGACGCGGTTCGGCGCCGGTTCACGGCGGAACAATATCCTCCGCTCGCCTTGCGCACGGCGGGATCGTTGTCAGCGGCGCGAGATCAGCATCCCGACCAGCGCGCCGACGGCCGCCGCCACCCCCATCGATGCATACGGGTGATCGTGGACGGCGAGGTCGGCCTTGCGTGCGGCGCGCCGGGCCTTGCGCAGGGCATTGTTCTGGATCGTTTCCAGTTCGTCGCGCGCGTCGCTCAGGGTCGCCTCGAAGCGGTCCCGCGCGGCATCGAGTTGCTCGTTGCTGCCGCGCTGGACAAGCTTCATCAAACGTTCC
>JARXKP010000067.1 GCA_030271615.1 Pseudomonadota bacterium | reverse complement strand
TGGCATCGGAGATGACCGGCTGGCGCATCAACATCATGACCGCCGAGGAGTCGTCGGTGAAGCAGGCGGTCGAGAGCGACGGCTTGCGCAAGCTGTTCGTCGAGAAATTGGACGTCGACGCCGAGGTGGCCGATATCCTGATCGCCGAGGGCTTCTCCAGCCTGGAAGAAGTCGCCTACGTGCCGATGCAGGAAATGCTCGAGATCGAAGGCTTCGACGAGGGCACCGTCAACGAGTTGCGCACCCGCGCCAAGGATGCCTTGCTGACGATGGAAATCGCCCGCGAGGAGAGCGTCAGCGATGTCTCGCAGGATCTGCGCGACCTCGAAGGCCTCGACCCCGACTTGATTCCGAAACTGGCCGACGGCGGTGTGCACACGCGCGACGATCTGGCCGATCTCGCAGTCGACGAGTTGATTGAAATATCCGGCATGGATGAAGAAAAGGCCAAGTCGCTGATCATGAAGGCGCGTGAACACTGGTTCACCACCTGACGCCTTTTCAGGCCACCTGACTTCATTTCGCACCCACGCCGCATCGCTAGACCCGATCAAGGAACCCACAATGGCCGTGACCACCGTCGCCCAACTCGCCGCTGAGCTGAATCGCCCCGCCGCTGCACTGCTCGATCAATTGCAGTCTGCCGGGGTCAGCAAGGCGTCGACGGACGATGCCCTGACCGACTCCGACAAGGAGCGGTTGCTCGATTACCTGCGCGCCACCCATGGCACCGCAGGCGCTGAACGCAAGAAGATCACGTTGACGCGCAAGTCGACGAGTGAAATCAAGCAGGCTGACTCGAGCGGCAAGGCACGCACCATCCAGGTCGAGGTTCGCAAGAAGCGGACTTTCGTCAAGCGCGACGATGCGCCTGCGAGCGCCGAGGGCACCGACGGCGCGGAGGTCGACACGGCCGAGTTGATGCGTCTCGAGCATGAAGCCCAGGCCCAGGCGGAGTTGCTGCGTCAGCAAGAGGCAGAACTGGCGGAGCGCCAGCGTGTGCGCGACGAGCAGGATCGCGTCGAACGCGAAGCCGCCGAGGCCCACGCACGTGCCGAGGCCGAAAAGGCCGCCGCGGCTGCTGCAGCTGCCATCGCCCTCGCCGAGGCGGCTCGCACTGCTGGTGCAGGTGCTGATGTGACACCCGAGCCTGCCGCCGAGGCCGTTCCGGTGGCGCCCGTGGTGATCGAACCTGTCAAGTCGGTGCTGCGCGTGATCAAGGCCGCTGACGTGGTCGATGAGGACAAGCAGCGCGCCCTTGATCTGGCCAAGCGCCGCAAAGCCGCAGAAGACGAGGCCGCCGCCATCCGCGCCATGATGTCGGCGCCGAAGAAGGTGTTGAACGCCAAGAAGCCGGAAGAACCACCCAAGCCTGTCGAAGTCGGCAAGGAAGGCATCAAGGGCACGATCCACAAGCCTGCGGTTGTTCCGGGTGCTGCTGGCGCCGTCGTGGCCAAGCCGGGTGACAAGAAGTCCGTCAAGTCGGAGAAGTTGTCCTCCAGCTGGGCCGACGATGCGGCGAAGAAGCGCGGCCTGAAGGGACGCAACGATGCGCCTGGTGGCGCGCGTGCGGGCTGGCGTGCACCGCGCGGTGGTCGCCGAGGCGAGCGCAGCGACGGGTCGGTGTCGACCTTCATTGCGCCGGCCGAACAGCAGGTGCAGGAAGTGCACGTGCCTGAGACCATCAGCGTCGCCGATCTGGCTCACAAGATGAGCGTGAAGGCGTCCGAGGTCATCAAGCAGTTGATGAAGCTGGGCCAGATGGTCACCATCAACCAGCAGCTCGATCAGGAAACGGCCATGATCCTCGTCGAGGAAATGGGCCACAAGGCGCTGGCCGCCAAGCTGGACGATCCCGACGCATTTCTCGAAGAAGACGTCGAAGGTGAAGCGCAGCACGAATTGCTGCCGCGTGCTCCGGTGGTCACCGTCATGGGTCACGTCGACCACGGCAAGACCTCGTTGCTCGACTACATCCGCACCGCCCGCGTGGCGGCGGGTGAAGCCGGCGGCATCACGCAGCACATCGGCGCGTATCACGTCGATACGCCTCGCGGCATGATCACCTTCCTCGACACCCCGGGCCACGCGGCGTTCACGGCGATGCGTGCACGTGGCGCCAAGGCCACCGACCTGGTGATCCTGGTGGTGGCGGCCGACGACGGCGTGATGCCGCAGACCAAGGAAGCCATCGCTCACGCCAAGGCGGCCGGTGTGCCGCTGGTGGTTGCGATGAACAAGATCGACAAGCCCGGTGCGAACCTGGAGCGCTTGAAGAGCGAGCTGGTGGCCGAAGAAGTCGTGCCTGAAGAGTTCGGTGGATCTTCGCCTTTCGTTCCGGTGTCAGCCAAGACCGGGCAAGGCATCGACGACCTGCTCGAGCAGGTGTTGCTGCAGGCCGAGGTACTGGAGTTGAAGGCGCCGAAGGACAGCATGGCCAAGGGCCTGGTCATTGAAGCCAAGCTCGACAAGGGTCGTGGCCCGGTCGCGACCGTGCTGGTGCAGTCCGGCACGCTGAAGCGCGGCGACGTGGTGCTGGCAGGGTCGACCTATGGCCGCGTGCGTGCCATGCTCGACGAGAACGGCAAGGCGATCACCGAGGCCGGTCCGTCGATTCCGGTCGAGATCCAGGGCCTGACCGAGGTGCCGCAAGCCGGTGACGAGTTCATGGTGCTGGCTGACGAGCGGCGTGCCCGCGAGATCGCCACCTTCCGTTCGGGCAAATATCGTGATGTCAAGCTCGCGAAGCAGCAGGCCGCCAAGTTGGAGAACATGTTCGACAACGTCGGCGAAGGTGCGGCGCAGACGCTGGCCTTGATCATCAAGGCCGATGTGCAGGGTTCGCAGGAAGCGCTGGCGCAGTCTCTGCTCAAGCTCAGCACCGCCGAGGTCAAGGTGCAGGTGGTGCACGGCGCGGTGGGCGGCATCAGCGAGAGCGATGTGAATCTCGCGATCGCCTCGAAGGCCGTGATCATCGGTTTCAACGTGCGTGCCGATGCCGGTGCGCGCAAGCTCGCCGAGCACAACGGCGTCGACATCCGCTACTACAACATCATTTACGACGCGGTCGACGAGATCAAGGCGGCGATGACCGGCATGCTGGCTCCGGAGCAGCGCGAAGAGGTCATCGGCACGGCCGAGATCCGCACGGTCTTCGTGGCTTCCAAGATCGGCACGGTGGCCGGCTCGATGATCACTGCGGGTCTGGTCCGACGGGGCGCGCGTTTCCGCCTGCTGCGCGACAACGTCGTGATCTACACCGGCGAGATCGAATCGGTGCGGCGTCTGAAGGACGACGTGAAGGAAGTGGCGTCGGGCTTCGAGTGCGGTATCAAGCTCAAGAACTACAACGACATTGCCGAGGGTGATCAGCTGGAGTTCTTCGAAGTGAAGGAAGTCGCAAGAACGCTGTAAGGCGGCGGGGAATCTCAACCCCGAACCCCGCCCTTCACAAGAGGGCGGGGTTTGCATTTACAGCGGCCCTTGTGGGCTGCGAAGGACCACGATGAAACACAAGCGTTCGATACCCAACCGCGGTTTCCGGGTCGCCGACCAGATCCAGCGTGACGTGGCCGTGCTGATCCGCGATCTGAAGGATCCGCGCATCGGCATGGTGACGTTGCACGCGGTCGAGGTGACGCCGGACTACGCGCACGCCAAGGTGTTCTTCTCGGTGCTGGTCGGCGATCCGCACGAGTGCGAAATCGCGCTCAACGAGGCCGCCGGTTACTTGCGCAACGGTCTGTTCAAGCGTCTGCAGATCCACACCGTGCCGACCCTGCATTTCCACTTCGACCGCACCACCGAACGTGCCGCTGAATTGAGCCTGCTCATCGCACAGGCGAACGCCACGCGGGCCAAGGACGACTGAAGGATGAACGCTGTCGTGCGCTCGCCGCGCACTCCACGTCGCGCCGTCCACGGCGTGCTGCTGCTCGACAAGCCGCTGGGCCTGTCGAGCAACGATGCGCTGATGAAAGCCAAGCGTCTGTATCGCGCTGAAAAAGCCGGCCACACCGGCACGCTCGATCCACTGGCGACCGGCCTGTTGCCGCTGTGTTTCGGTGCTGCCACCAAGTTTTCGCAGATCGGCCTCGACGCCGACAAGGCCTACCGCGCGACGTTGCGGCTGGGCATCACCACGACCACCGCCGACGCCGAAGGCGAGGTGTTGCAGCGCGCCGATGTGCACGTCACGCGCGCCGACTTCGAAGCCGCCTGCGCGCACTTCATCGGCGTCATCGCACAGGTGCCACCGATGCATTCGGCTCTCAAGCGAGACGGCAAGCCGCTGTACGAATACGCGCGCGCCGGTATCGAGCTCGAACGGGAGCCACGCCAGGTGACGATTCATCGCATCGACATGGTTGACGTGCAACATGAAGGTATCGAGAACGGCTCGAACAACGCTTGGACGATCGACGTGCGCTGCAGCAAAGGCACTTACATCCGCACGCTGGCCGAAGACATCGGCCGCGCGCTCGGCTGCGGCGCGCATCTGTCTGCGCTGCGCCGCACCGGCAGCGGTCCGCTGACGCTGGCCGGCGCACAGACGCTGGAATCTCTGGCCGCGATGTCCGAGGCCGAGCGCGATGCGCTGCTTCAGGACGCCGACAGCCTGATCGCCGACTGGCCGGTGGTGCGGCTCGACGACGAAGGCGCCGGCCGGTTTCTGAGCGGTGTGCGCCGCCGCCTGCCGTTGCCGAACACGCCGCGGGTGCGCGTCTACGGGCCGCAGCCGAAGGCCTTTCTCGGCAGCGGACACATCACCGCCGGCGAACTGATTTCAACAAGGCTCCTGAGCCCGGTGGAGGTGCAAGGCCTTCTTGACCCCGCTGACACAGCACCGATCCGAGATATGAACGAAGTGAGTACGACATGACAGAACAGATCCGCAACATCGCCATCATTGCCCACGTGGACCATGGCAAGACCACGATGGTCGACCAGCTGCTTCGCCAGAGCGGCACCTTCGCCGAGCACGAGAAGGTGGTCGACACCGTGATGGACAGCAACGCGATCGAGCGTGAGCGTGGCATCACCATCCTGGCCAAGAACTGCGCCGTCAGCTGGAAAGGCACGCACATCAACATCGTCGACACCCCGGGCCACGCCGACTTCGGTGGCGAGGTGGAGCGCGCGCTGTCGATGGTCGACGGTGTGGTGCTCTTGATCGACGCGCAGGAAGGCCCGATGCCGCAGACCCGCTTCGTCACCAAGAAGGCGCTGGCGCTGGGCCTGAAGCCCATCGTGGTGGTGAACAAGGTGGACAAGCCGGGTGCCAAGCCCGACGCGGTGATCAACGCCGCCTTCGACCTGTTTGACAAGCTGGGGGCCAACGACGAGCAGCTCGACTTCCCGGTGGTCTACGCCTCGGGCATCAACGGCTGGTCGTCGCTGACCGAAGGCGCACCCGGCGAGCAGTGGGGCCCCGACATGTCGGCGCTGTTCGACACCATCCTCACGCACGTGCCGGCGCAGAGCGGCGATCCAGCCGCGCCTCTGCAGTTGCAGATCTCGGCACTCGACTACTCCACCTTCGTCGGCCGCATCGGTGTGGGCCGCATCAGCCAGGGCACGATCAAGCCGGGCATGAACGTGGCGGTGATGGAAGGTCCGGACGGCAAGACCGTCACCGGCCGCGTCAACCAGGTGCTCACGTTCCAGGGTCTGGACCGTGTGCAGGTCACCGAGGCCGGTCCGGGCAACATCGTGCTGATCAACGGCATCGAAGACATCGGCATCGGTGTCACCGTCACCGATCCGACCAACCCCGCTCCGCTGCCGATGCTGAAGGTGGACGAGCCCACGCTGACGATGAACTTCTGCGTCAACACCAGCCCGCTGGCCGGCCGCGAAGGCAAGTACGTCACCAGCCGCCAGATCTGGGACCGGCTGCAGAAGGAGCTGCAATCGAACGTGGCGCTGCGCGTCAGCGAGACCGACGAGGACGGCATCTTCGAGGTGATGGGTCGCGGCGAACTGCACCTGACCATCCTGCTGGAGAACATGCGCCGTGAAGGCTACGAGCTGGCGGTGAGCAAGCCGCGCGTGGTGTTCCATGACGTCAACGGCGAGAAGCACGAGCCGATCGAGCTGGTGACGGCCGACGTGGAAGAGCAGCACCAGGGCGGCGTGATGCAGGCCCTGGGCGAGCGCAAGGGCGAGCTGGTGAACATGGAGCCGGACGGCCGTGGCCGCGTGCGCCTGGAATACCGCATCCCGGCGCGGGGCCTGATCGGCTTCACCAACGAGTTCATGAACCTGACCCGCGGTTCGGGCCTGATCAGCAACATCTTCGACGGCTACGAGCCTTACAAGGGCGAGATCGCCGGCCGCAAGAACGGCGTGCTGATCAGCATGGATGCCGGCGAGATCTTCACCTACGCGCTGGGCAAGCTCGACGACCGCGGCCGCATGTTCGTCAAGCCCAACGACCCGGTGTACGAGGGCATGATCGTCGGCATCCACAGCCGCGACAACGACCTAGTGGTCAATGCCACCCGCACCAAGCAGCTGACCAATTTCCGTGTCAGCGGCAAGGAAGACGCGATCAAGATCACGCCGCCGATCGATCTGACGCTGGAGTACGGTGTGGAGTTCATCGAGGACGACGAGCTGGTCGAGATCACGCCGAAGTCGATCCGGCTCCGCAAGCGCTTCCTCACGGAAAGCGAGCGAAAGCGCGCCGGACGCTGAGCGGGCCTTTTCGCCCCCCTGCTCAGCGGGGGGTCTTGATCCTTGCCCGGGCCGCTTTGCGGCCCTCTTCAATTCAACTCGGGTCTGTGCCGATCATGAAGTTGAGGCATTCCCGTGCGGTGCTGTCGATGGTGATCATCACGCTGCTGTGGAGCACGGCTGGCTTGGTGACTCGCCACCTCGAGTCGGCACGCAGTTTCGAGGTGACGTTCTGGCGAAGCGCATTCACTTTCGTGACGCTCGCCAGCTACCTCGCGATGACTCACGGGCGTGGGGCAGCGAGGTTGATCCAGCGGGGCGGACGTGCGCTGTGGCTGTCAGGCCTGATGTGGAGCGTGATGTTCACGTGCTTCATGCTGGCCCTCACGCTGACCTCGGTGGCCAACGTGCTGATCACGATGAGCGTGGCGCCGCTGGTCACCGCCGTGCTCGCCCGATTCATGCTCGGCCAACCGGTCGCTTCGCGCACCTGGCTGGCCATCGTCGTGGCAGGCGCCAGCATTGCCTGGATGTACGGTCACAGCCTGATCGCCGATCCGAAAGCCCTCGCCGGCACGGCGGTGGCGCTCGCGGTGCCGGTCGCTGCAGCCATCAACTGGAACACGCTTGCGCGCCGCGGAGGTGCGGTCGATCTTGTTCCGGCCTTGCTGTGATCGGTGCGCTGGTGTCGAGCCTCGTCACCTTGCCGCTGTCGGTGCCTTTTCAAGCGTCCCCGCGGGACGTGTCGCTGCTGGCCGGACTTGGCATCTTCCAGCTCGCCTTGCCCTGTGTCTGGGCGGTGCGCCTGGCGCGTCAGTTGCCCGCGCCTGAAATCTCGCTGCTGGCACTGTTCGAAGTCGTGTTCGGTATCGCCTGGGCCTGGTGGGGCGCCGGAGAAGAACCCACGATCGAAGTGCTGACAGGGGGCGTCGTGGTGCTGGCGACGTTGGTGCTCAATGGTTGGTGGGGCACCAGATCCAGCGCGTCGGTGGTGACGGTGTCCTGAGCGTCGACGTGCTCTGCGGGCACGTTTGCGGCCGCTTGCCGTGGCTCATCCCGTGTGCGTGCACAAGCTGAATCACGGTCGGGGAGTCAGCCCCGTTCCGCCTGCAGCCGTCCGCGTGTTTCCCGGCTTCTCCCTGGCGCGACCTCTGGACCCGCGAACAACGCTTGATCTTGCGGACTTGAACGAAAAAAGCCGGGACGCTGACGCGTTTCCGGCTTTTCCATCGGGCACTGCACGTAACCGTGCCCTCACCTCAGTGCGGCTGGTTGAATCAAGCCGCCTTTGGCGCGTAGGCGCTGCACCAGCCCTTCGCTGCCACTTGCTTGCCGGCGAACAGAGGGCAGTTGCCTGCCGCATCGGTGGCCTTGCCTTGAAACAAGGCGCAGTTGCCGCACATCTGGGTCGGTTTGTGGGCCGGGAATTTCTTGGCATCGACCTTGGTCGCGTCGGCCTTGTAGCCCAGCGATACGGCATTGGCGTCGGTTTCGGCGACCATCGGTGCCGCTTGTGCCATGACTTGAGATGCTGCCAGGGCGCTGCCACCGGCTACGACCTGCAGCATGAAAGTTCGACGATTGGTGAGGCTCATGAAAAATCTCCGTTGTTGGGAACTCAGCTAACGTCCGACGACTGCTTCGGATGACAAATTTTTGCACGAAGGTGACGCTGTGGTTGCTCAGCGGACCTCGGAGTCTGGGCCGCGGGGGAGCAGCACGGGTTAATCCGGCTCAGGCGTGTCGATCGTGCTCCTACAATTTTTGCTGCATTCGCACAATTTGACTGTCAGGAAATTTCCGATGCCATCGACCCGACGCTCAACCCAGCAGCCGAATGCTCAGAGCGATGAGGAGCGCAAGGCGCTGGACGCCGAACCCGCCGGCACCAGAGTCCTGAAAAAATACCCCAACCGGCGGCTCTACGACACGATGGCCAGCACCTACATCACGCTGGCCGATGTCAAGAAGATGGTGTTGTCCGGACAGGCGTTCGTGGTGCGCGACGCCAAGACATCCGAAGACCTGACGCGTGCCATCCTGCTGCAGATCATCCTCGAGGAGGAAAGCGGTGGCGTTCCGATGTTCTCGAGCCAGATGCTTGCACAGATCATCCGGTTCTACGGGCACTCCATGCAGGGCATGATGGGTTCCTACCTCGAGAAGAACCTGCAGACCTTCACGGAGATCCAGGGACGGCTCGCCGAACCATCCCTCGGCCTGTACGACCCGGCCGCACTCACGCCGGAGATCTGGGGCCAGTTCCTGAACGGTCAGGCGCCAGCGGTTCAGGGCTTGATGAGCACCTACCTCGAACAGTCGAAATCGATGTTCGCCCAGATGCAGGACCAGATGGCGAAGCAGGCCGAAACGCTGTTCCCCGGCATGCCCGGTTTCACGCCACCCAAGCGCTGATCGAGGCGGCCGTCAGGGCCGTTTGAGGCGAAAATGCGGGGATGACCATTGAAGCTCCCCGTGCGGTCGCCTTGAGCGACTCTGCAACCCCCCGCGCACCCAAGATCGGTTTCGTGTCGCTCGGGTGCCCGAAAGCGCTGACCGACTCGGAACTGATCCTCACGCAACTGCGCGCCGAGGGCTACGAGACCTCGAAGACCTATGCCGGTGCCGATCTGGTGATCGTCAACACCTGCGGTTTCATCGACGACGCAGTTAAGGAAAGCCTCGACACGATCGGCGAAGCGCTGGCCGAAAATGGCAAGGTCATCGTCACCGGCTGCCTCGGCGCCAAAGGTGGAAAGGACACCGGCGAGGGCGGCGGCAATCTGGTGCGCCAGATGCATCCGAGTGTTCTCGCGGTGACCGGGCCGCACGCGACACACGAAGTGATGGATGCGGTGCATCTGCATGCGCCGAAACGTCATGACCCCTTTACCGATCTGGTTCCGGCCCCTGCCACGGCGGCATCCAGCGACATCGGCGTCAAGCTCACGCCCCGTCACTACGCGTACCTGAAGATCAGCGAGGGCTGCAATCATCGGTGCACCTTCTGCATCATTCCGAGCATGCGAGGCGACCTGGTCTCGCGGCCGATCGGCGACGTGCTCGGCGAAGCCCGGCGCCTGTTCGAGGCCGGCGTGAAGGAGTTGCTGGTGATCAGCCAGGACACCAGCGCCTACGGTGTCGACGTGAAGTACCGCACCGGTTTCTGGGATGGCAAGCCGGTCAAGACCCGCATGCTCGACCTGTGCGAGAAGCTGGGCGAGCTTGCGGCACCGCACGGCGCCTGGGTGCGGCTGCATTACGTGTATCCGTATCCGCATGTCGACGAGGTACTTCCGCTGATGGCGCAGGGTCTGGTGCTGCCATACCTCGACGTGCCGCTGCAGCATTCGCACCCCGACGTGCTCAAGCGCATGAAGCGACCGGCGAGCGGTGAGCGCAACCTCGATCGCATCCAGCGCTGGCGCGAGGTCTGTCCCGAGATCGTCATCCGCAGCACCTTCATCGCGGGCTTTCCGGGCGAGAGTGAAGACGAGTTCGAGCACCTGCTCGACTTCATGCGCGCCGCTGAGATCGATCGGGCCGGCTGCTTCGCGTACTCGCCGGTATCGGGTGCAACGGCCAACGACTTGCCGGGCGCGTTGCCGGCCGCCCTGCGCGAAGAGCGCCGCGCGCGATTCATGGCGGTCGCCGAAGCGGTGTCCGCGGCCAAGCTCGCCCGCCGCGTCGGCGCGACGATGCAGGTGCTGATCGATGCCGCGCCTGCGCTCGGCCGCCGTGGGGGCACCGGGCGCAGCTATGCGGATGCGCCGGAAATCGACGGCGTCGTCAAGCTGCTGCCGCCGGAGAAAGCATCGAAGACCTTGAAAGTCGGCGAGTTCACGCGCGCCCGCATCGTCGGCACGCAGGGCCACGACCTGGTTGCGCAGCCGTTCTGAACATGATCGGCTCCAACCTTGAACGCGATGGCGACCGCAACGACCGCGAGACGGCGCATGCGACCGCGCTGATCCATCACAGCTACACGCCGCCGGCGGGTTTCGCGTCGGTGCAGCCGCCGGTGCACAAGGCTTCGACCGTCATTTTCCCCGACACGAAGGCTTTGCAGGCCCGCGGCTGGAAAGACAAGGCCGGCTACAGCTACGGACTGCTCGGTACGCCGACCACGTACACGCTGGAAGAGCGCATCGCGACACTCGAAGGCGGCGTGCAGACCTTGCTGCTGCCGAGCGGACTGGCGGCGATCGCGCTGGTCGACTTGGCGCTGCTGCGCACCGGCGACGAGGTGCTGATTCCCGACAACGCCTATGGGCCAGGCAAGGAACTGGCCCGTACCGAACTGGCGCGATGGGGTATCACGCATCGCTGCTATGACCCGATGGATCCGTCCGCGTTGGCTGCGATGCTCAGTCCGGCCACCAAGCTCGTGTGGCTCGAAGCGGCGGGTTCGGTGACGATGGAGTTTCCGGACCTGTCGGCGCTGGTTCGCATCGCACGCGCGCACGGCGCGCTGACGGCGCTCGACAACACCTGGGGCGCGGGCATCGCGTTCGACGCCTTCGATATCGAGCCCGGCCTGGGCGTCGACATCTCGGTGCATGCGCTGACCAAGTACCCCTCGGGCGGGGCCGATGTGCTGATGGGCTCGGTGACCACGCGCGACGACAGCCTGCACCTGCGACTCAAGGCGGTACACATGCGCATGGGTTGGGGCGTCGGTGCCAACGACGCCGAGTTGCTGTTGCGCTCGCTGCCGACGCTGGCGCTGCGCTATCACGCTCACGACCAGGCGGCTCGTCGCCTGGCCACATGGTGGAGCGTGCGGATCGAGGCCCAGCAGGTGTTGCATCCGGCGCTTCCGGCCTCGCCCGGACACGAGGCGTGGCAACGTCTGTGCACCGCGTCGGCGGGCTTGTTTTCGGTGGTCTTCGACGAGCGGTACAGCGCCATGCAGGTGCATGCCTTCGTCGATGCGCTGCGGCTGTTCAAGATCGGCTTTTCATGGGCCGGACCGGTCAGTCTGGTGGTGCCTTACGACCTGAGCACGCTGCGCAGTCGGCCCGCGTGGCGGGGAACGCTGGTACGGTTCTCGGTCGGCCTTGAATCGGTCGACGATCTGATCGGCGATTGCGAACAGGCGCTGGCAGCGCTGGGATGAGGGCCCGAAAGCCTCAACGGCTCCCGCTGATCGACTTCCTGAAGGTGGTGGCCTCGCAGTTGATCGTGCTGCACCACCTCGCCCTGTACGGACCCATGGCCGATCACGTGGCCCCGTTGATGCCTGCATTGATGGGCTGGCTGGCCGATCCCGCGCGCATGGTCGTGCAGGTGTTCCTGGTCGTCGGTGGTTATCTGGCCGCCCTCGGTCTGGCCCCCAATGGGCAATTGCGCGAACCGACCCGGGTCGGTTCGCGCCTGGTCGAGCGGTACCTGCGTCTCGCGCTGCCGCTGGTGCTGGCGCTGCTGCTGGCGATTGCTGCGGCATCGGTCGCACGCGGCTGGATGGATCACCCGTCGGTGCCGGAGCCGCCGCGCGTCATGCAGGTGGTCTGGCACCTGCTGCTGGCGCAGGATCTGGTCGGTGAAGAGGCGCTTTCCGCGGGTATCTGGTACGTCTCGATCGACTTGCAGTTGTATGCCGCGCTGCTGCTGTGGCTGGCGCTGGTGTCGGCGTCAGCGAAGGGGCGGGATGCTGCGCGTCGGGCGCTTCCCTGGGGCGTGGTCGGCGCGGTGGCGTGGTCGGCGCTGTACGTCAACCGCGACACGCATTGGGACATCAGCGCGCCGTATTTTTTCGCGGCGAACGGCCTTGGGGTGCTGGTTGCCTGGGCCCGGAGCAGCCGTGCGGCGCGCTTGGCGTTCGGCGTTGCGGTGGCCAGCGTGCTGCTCGGCCTGTGGCTCGAATGGCGCGATCGACTGGCGCTGGCAACGGTGCTGGCGCTGGTCTTGTGGCAAGCGCAGTCGACGCGCAGCGGCCGAGCCGCGCTGCCCGGTTCCCTTGGTGCGAGGGTGCTCGACCCGTTGCATCACCTGGGCCGGATCAGCTATGCGGTTTTCCTGCTGCATTTTCCGGTGTGCCTCGTGGTCAACGCGGCGTTCACCGCGTTCGTGCCAGCCGATCCGTGGCCCCAGGCCGTCGGCTTGTTGCTGGCCTGGGGAGGCAGTGTTGCGGCTGGTGCCGTGTTTCACCACGTTGCCGAGGCGCCGGTGGTGCGCTGGATCTCGCGTTGTCGTGCTGCCGGGTGGCGACTGGAGCGGCCGTCCATGACCGGGTTGGGCCAGCGCCCGTGAGCGTCAGGGAGGAGGTGAGACGGGGCGTCTGTCGACCTTCGTCTTGCGTTCCTCAACAGGGCCGTCGACGCTGAGCGCCGCGAGGCTCACGCCTTGGATGAGACCTTGTGTCTCATCAATCTTCCTTTTTCCCGATCCCAATCCCGTTTCTTTTCGGTGTCGCGCTTGTCGTGCTCGGCTTTGCCTTTCGCGAGCGCGATCGAGACCTTGACGAGACCCTCCTTGAAGTGAAGGTCGAGTGGCACCAGCGTGTAGCCTTTCTGCTCCACCTTGCCGACCAGTCGCTTGATCTCTTCCTTGTGCAGCAACAGCTTCTTCGTGCGGTCCGCTTCGGGGTTGATGTGGGTCGAGGCGCTGCGCAGCGCGTTGATGCGGCAGCCGATCAGGAACAACTCGCCGTCGCGGATCAC
>JARXKP010000381.1 GCA_030271615.1 Pseudomonadota bacterium | reverse complement strand
TCTCGACCTCGGTCATCGCCTCGAGCTTCTCGGTGTTGATGACCGCGCTGTTCCACGTCAACGGAATGGCTCCGCCGGTGTAGCCGGTGCCGCCGCCGCGCGGGATGATGGTCAGACCGAGTTCGACGCAGCCCTTCACCAACGCGGTCATTTCGTTTTCGGTGTCGGGGGTCAGCACCACGAACGGGTACTCCACGCGCCAGTCGGTGGCGTCGGTGACATGCGACACGCGCGACAAGGCATCGAACTTGACGTTGTCGGCGGCGGTGCAGCGGCGCAGCGACCGGGTGGCTCGGCGGCGCAGCGCGGCCACTTCGTCGAACTGGTCGGCAAATCGCTGGACCGCCGACTTGGCGCACGCCAGGAGTTCGCTGACATCACCGTGGTGGGCGCCATCGGCTGGCGTCGCACGATGCTCGACCTCCTTGAGGCGATGCTGCAGCGCCTCGATCAGCAGCTTGCGGCGGCGCGGGTTGTCGAGCAGGTCGTCTTGAAGGTAGGGATTGCGTTGCACGACCCAGATGTCGCCCAGCACCTCGTACAGCATGCGCGCCGAACGCCCGGTCTGGCGTTCGCCGCGCAGGCGGCCCAGCAGTTCCCAGGCACGCGAGCCGAGCAGGCGCAGCACGATCTCGCGGTCGGAGAACGAGGTGTAGTTGTACGGAATCTCGCGCAGGCGAGGTGTGCCGGGCTCGACGTGGCTCGCGGACGCCAATTGAGTGAGGGTCGTGGGTGCGTTCATGAAATAGGCGTTGCACGCGGCCCGAGCCTCAGGGCACGGAGTCGACGCGGGCGCGTTGCACAGTGGACGATTGTCGTTGGTAGCCGAGGGAAAACCAGCGGGACTCCAGCTCAACCCGACGCGCCAGGGGTCTATCGTTGATGAGCCACGCTTCACCCACCCTCCTTGCGCTTGCGACATCACCGGCCATGAGCACTGTCCCACCGCTTCACGCACCCTCGACACTGCAGCGCATCTGGCGATCCCGCCGATGGCTGGCACATCGCGGTGCCGGCCGCCTGGCACCCGAGAACACGCTGGCGGCCTTTCGCACCGGCGCACGGCTGGGCTGCACGGCATTCGAATGCGACGTGAAGCTCAGCGCCGACGGCGTCGCCTTCCTGATGCATGACGCAACGCTGGAACGCACCACCGGCGAAACCGGTATCGCCGGCGACAGACCGTGGGCCGAACTCTCGAGGCTGGACGCCGGACGCTGGCACAGCGCGGTATTCACCGGCGAGCCGATTCCGACGCTGGCGACCATCGCGCGGTTCTGTATCGACACCGGGTCGCTGCTGAACATCGAGATCAAGCCGACGCCTGGTCGGGAAGTCGATACCGGTGAGCGAGTTGCCGCCGAGGCCGCCCGGCTGTGGCGCGGGCAGCCCAGTGCGCCGCTGCTGAGTTCGTTCTCGCCGGCTGCACTCGCGGCGGCCAGGGAGGCGGCACCTGAGCTGCCGCGCGCGTTGCTGCTCGAGGCCCTGGCGCCCGGCTGGTTCGAGCAGGCACAGGTGCTGGGTTGCGCCGCCGTCGTGGCACATCACCCGTTGTTCGATGCGGCGATGGTCGAACGGCTGCACGCGGCCTGCCTGCTGGCGATGAGCTACACGGTCAACGACGCGGCCGTGGCCGACCGCCTGTTCGGCTGGGGTGTCGATGCCCTGATCACCGACGCCGTGGATCGCCTGCCTGCGTGCCAGGCGGTCGATTCCCGCTTCAACTCCGATAGTCGGCGTTGATCTTCACGTAGTCGTAGCTGAGGTCGCAGGTCCACACCGTGGTGCTGGCCGCGCCGCGATGCAGGTTCACCCGCACCGTGATCTCACTTTGCTTCATCACGCGCTGGCCGTCTTCCTCGCGGTAGGCCGGGTGGCGTCCGCCACGCTGGACCACGTGCACGTCATCGAGGTGCAGGTCGATCAGCGTCTGATCGAGGTCGGTGATGCCGGCATAGCCGACGGCCGCCAGGATGCGGCCGAGGTTCGGATCGCTCGCGAAGAAGGCCGTCTTGACCAGTGGCGAGTGCGCGATCGCATAGGCCGCCAGCCGGCATTCGGCTTCAGTGGCGCCGCCGTCGATCCGCACGGTGATGAACTTCGTGGCGCCTTCGCCGTCGCGCACGATGGCCTGGGCCAGCGTCGTCGACACCGCGATCACCGCGTCGCGCAGGATTACGCCATCACCGCTGTCGAGCTGCGTGATCGGCGCGTGGCCCGCCTGTTGCGTCGCGATCAGCACGAAGGAATCGTTGGTCGAGGTGTCGCCATCGATCGTGATGCGGTTGAACGAGCGATCGGCAGCGTCGCGCACCAGCATGTCCAGCAGCCCCGGCGCCAGCACCGCGTCGGTGGCGACGAAACCGAGCATCGTCGCCATGTTGGGCCGGATCATCCCGGCGCCCTTGCTGATGCCGGTGACGGTGACTGTCTTGCCGCCGATCTGGATCTGCTTCGATACCGCCTTGGGCAGCGTGTCGGTGGTCATGATCGCTTCGGCCGCGAGCGCCCGGTTGTCTTC
>JARXKP010000380.1 GCA_030271615.1 Pseudomonadota bacterium | reverse complement strand
GATCGCCTATGCCGACTTCGTGACGGCGATGATGGCGTTCTTCCTGCTGATGTGGTTGCTGGGCTCGACCACCGAAGGCGACAAGAAGGGCATTGCCGACTTCTTCGGCACGCCGTTGAAGGTGGCCCTCGGCGGAGGCTCGGGCTCCGGTGACGCGTCGCACGTCATCAAGGGTGGCGGCGAGGACCTCTCGCGCACCCACGGTCAGACCAAGAAGGGTGACATTGAAGCCAAGCGCAGCACGATCAACCTGCTGGCGCTGAAAGCCGAACAACGGTCCGCCGAAAAGGCCCGGCTCGAGGAGCTGAAGCAGAAGGTGGAGGACGTGCTCGCGGCCAACCCCCGGCTGGCGTCGATGCAATCGCAGATCCGCCTCGACATGACCAGCGAAGGCCTGCGCATCCAGATCGTCGACGCCGACAACCGGCCGATGTTCGACAGCGGCAGCTCGATCGTCAAACCATACATGCGCGAACTGCTGCAGATCATCGGTGGGGTCCTCAGCGACGTGCCCAACCGCCTGACCCTGGAAGGCCACACCGATGCCCAGTCATTCGGCAACGGCGAGCGCGGCTACAGCAACTGGGAACTGTCAGCCGATCGCGCCAATTCGTCGCGACGCGAACTGCTCGCCGGCGGATTGCCGGACATGCGCGTGCTGCGCGTGCAGGGGCTGGCATCGAGCCGACCGCTCCCCGACACCGACCCGCTCCACCCGACCAACCGCCGCATCAGCATCATCGTGATGAACCGGGATGCCGAAGACAGCTTCTTCAGCAACCTCTCGGAACCGGAAAACGGCACGACATCCGCCGATGAACCCGCGGTTGATGTCGAAACCCCCTCAACTTCGGCGCCAATTGCCCGATAGATCGGGCTAGCCACCACTGCGCCCCATTTGCCTTCTGCGAGGACCGCCATGACCCAACAAGCCGATATGAAATTCCTGATCGTGGACGACTTCTCCACGATGCGCCGCATCGTGCGCGGTCTGCTGAAGGAGATTGGCTACAACAACGCCGAAGAGGCGGAGGACGGCGCAGTCGCCCTCGGGATGTTGAAGAACTCGAAGTACGACTTCGTCGTCAGCGACATCAACATGCCCAACATGAACGGGTTCGATCTGCTGACGGCGGTCAAGAAGGACGACTCGCTGAAGCACCTGCCCATCCTGATGGTGACCGCCGAAGCGCGCAAGGAAGACATCGTGCGCGCCGCCCAGGAGGGTGCCGCCGGCTACATCGTCAAACCCTTCACGAAGGCAACGCTGGAAGAGAAGGTGATGAAGATCATGCAGAAGCTCACCGCCGCCACGGCTTAACAGGGACCCATCATGCAAATGAACGAACTCTCCACAGCCGACCTGCGCGCAGAGCCAGTCCCGCATGCGATGCATTCCGGCTCCGCAGCGGCGTCGCCTGAAGTGTTCCAGCAGTTGGGCACCATCACCCGCCAATTGCACGACACGCTGAACCATCTGGGCGTGCTGCCGAACTTGGCGCTGGCGGCCGAAGGTCTGCCGGACGCGCGCAGCCGCCTCAACTACATCGCCGAGAAGACCGGTGCCGCCGCCAACAAGGTGCTGAATTCGGTCGACAGCGCCAAGATCGACCACCTTCGCATCACCGAGGAAACCCGCCGTGTCGCAGCAGCCATCGTCGCCGACCCGGTGAAGGCAGTGGCCTCGGGCATGTTGATGAATTTCGTCGGTGATGTCGAAGCGGCCACAGCGCGCATCGACGGCCACCTGACCGACATCATGATGGCGCAGGACTTCCATGACCTGACGGGCCAGGTGGTCGCCAAGGTGGTGGCTCTGGCCAGCGAACTCGAAGACAGCCTGGTCCGACTGCTGGTGCAGGCAGCGCCGGCCGAACAGGTGCAGAAACTCGAACAGCACCTGCAAGGTCCGGTCGTCGACGCCGAGGGCCGCACCGACGTCGTGGCGAATCAGGGCGAGGTCGACGACCTGCTGGCCAGCCTGGGGTTCTGATTCCTGCCGCGTTCGCGGCAGGCGGGACAAGTCACGGTTCCAGGACTCGCTTGCAACGCAGACCTGCGGGTTTCGGACTCGGCGTGGTGCGCCGCCAGTCAACCAGTTTCGTCAGCCGACTTCGCCGCCGACAAGCCCGTTGCGAATCGCATAGACCGTCATCTCCGAGTTGTTGGCCAGCCCGAGCTTCTCCAGCACGCGGGCGCGATACACGCTGACCGTCTTCGGGCTCAGCATCAGCTCTTCGGCAATGTCGGACAGCCGCTTGCCCGAGGCGATCATCACCAGAGTCTGCAGTTCGCGATCGGACAGCTTCTGGTGAGCCGCTTCGTGGGTCGGCGTGGTCAGGCTCTCGACCAGCATCTGCGCGATTTCCGGCGTCACGTACTTGCGGCCCTGCGCCACGGTGCGCACCGCGGCCACGATCAGCGCCGGGTCGCCGCCCTTGTTGACATAGCCGTAGGCCCCGGCGCGCAGCGCGCGGATCGCGTACTGGTCTTCCGGGTACATCGACACCACCAGCACGCGCA
>JARXKP010000066.1 GCA_030271615.1 Pseudomonadota bacterium | reverse complement strand
GCGCGAAGAACGTGCCGTCGTGCACGCGGCTCGGCACCAGGTAGTCGCGCGCGCCTTCGGGCGTGCTCTTCGTGAGCATCGGCGTTTCGATGTCGATGAAGCCGTTCACGTCGAGGAACTTGCGCACCTCCATCGCCACGCGGTAACGCAGCATCATGTTGCGCTGCATGGTCGGGCGGCGCAGGTCGAGCACGCGGTGCGTGAGGCGCGTGGTCTCGGACAGGTTCTCGTCGTCGATCTGGAACGGCGGCGTGACGCTCGGGTTCAGCACCTCGAGTTCGAGACACAGCACCTCGATCTTGCCGCTGGTCAGGTTGACGTTCTCGGTCCCGGCCGGCCGCGCGCGCACCTTGCCGACGATCTTCAGGCAGAACTCGTTGCGCACGCCCTCGGCCGTCTTGAACATCTCGGCACGATCCGGGTCGCACACTACCTGCACCAGGCCTTCGCGATCGCGAAGGTCGATGAAGATGACGCCGCCGTGGTCGCGGCGCCGATGCGCCCAGCCCATCAAGGTCACGGTCTGGCCCATCAGGGCCTCGCTGACCAGGCCGCAGTACGTTGTTCTCATGGTGTCACTCCAGAAACGGGTTCGATGTGTTGCCGCCTCGGTGGCCTCGGCGGCAGGTTCGTGGGTTCAGTGGGCGGGACCCTACAGGTCGCCGCCGTGAGATCGAAGGTTGAACGCCGGTGCAGCGCTCAACCGGGCTGATTTCGCTCCGGAGCCAGGGCGACGGGCGTGGTCGGCGGTGCAACGACGCCCATCGAGATCACGTACTTCAACGCCTCGTCGACGCTCATCGCCAGCACGATCACGTCGGCCCGCGGCACCATCAGGAAAAAGCCCGACGTCGGATTCGGCGTGGTCGGCACATACAGGCTCAGGTAGTCGCCCGGCAGATGAACGCCCGCCTCGCCACCGGGCCGACCGGTCACGAACGCGATCGTCCACGAGCCCTGGCGCGGGTACTGCACCAGCACCGCTTCGCGAAACGCGTTGCCGCTGCTCGAGAACAGCGTGTCCGACACCTGCTTGACCGAGCTGTAGATCGACTTGACGATCGGAATCTGGTTGAGCAGGCGGCTGCCCTGTTGCAACCACCACTGGCCGATGATGTTGGTGGCGAACACGCCGGTGAGCAGCAGGCCCACCACCATCACGATCACGCCGAGCCCCGGAATCTGCTTGAGCATTTCCAGCGGCGAATGCGCGGCCGAAGGCAGCACCGCCTGCGACGCACTGATCATCCAGGCGAACAGCCCGTCGAGCATGCCGAGCACCGAGGTCAGGACCCAGATGGTGATGGCCAGAGGCAGCCACACCAGCAGGCCCGTGAGGAGGTATTTCTTCAAGGGATTCCTTGGACAGACCGGGTGATGACGGCGCGCGCCTTTGCTCAGGTCGAGGAAGAAGGCGGCGCGCTGGCCGGACCGGTGACCGCAGGGCTCGGCGCGGACGCCGGTGCCGCAGCGGGCGCAGTGGCCGGCTTCGCGCCCGGCACCGCATCGGAGCCCGCGGCCTTGTCCTTCGACGCAGATGCATCGGCCTTGCCCGCGCCTTCAGTCGGAGGCTTCGCGTCGCCTGCCGCTTTGTCAGCCGGCGCACCGCTGTTCGATCCGTTGCGGAAATCGGTGACGTACCAGCCCGAGCCCTTCAACTGGAATCCGGCGGCTGTCACCTGCTTCTTGAAGCTTTCGGCGCCGCAGGCCGGGCATGTGGTGAGCAGCGGATCGGAAATTTTCTGGAGCACGTCTTTCGCGTGACCACAGGCGTCGCACCGGTAGGCGTAGATCGGCATGGCTAAGCCTTTGATTAGAAAAGGAAAACCTCGAATTATACGGTGGCGCCTCAGCGGTAGCCGACATGCATCAACCACTGCACCGACAACACGCCGATCAGGAAGCCCAGCGCGGTGCAGATGATGATCTGCAACAGGCGATTGGTGCGCCGCTGCTCCGCCAGCAGCGCTTCCAGCGCCCGCTGCTCGGAGGCCGGCTTGGGCTGCAGTGACCGGTGCAGCAAACGCGGCAACTCGGGCAACAGTTGAACGTATCTCGGCGCCTCGTTCTTCAGGCGGGAGATCAATCCGCGCCAGCCGATCTGGTCGTTCATCCAGCGTTCCAAAAAGGGCTTGGCGGTGTTCCAGAGATCGAGGTCCGGATCGAGCTGGCGGCCCAGTCCCTCGACATTGAGCAGCGTCTTCTGCAGCAGCACCAGCTGCGGCTGGATCTCGACGTTGAAGCGGCGCGAGGTCTGGAACAGCCGCAGCAGCACCTGGCCCAGCGAAATGTCCTTCAGGGGCCGGTCGAAGTGCGGCTCGCAAACGGCGCGGATCGCGCCTTCGAGTTCGTCGACGCGGGTGTTCGCCGGCACCCAGCCCGATTCGACATGCAGTTCAGCGACCCGCTTGTAGTCGCGACGGAAGAACGCGATGAAGTTCTGCGCCAGGTATTCCTTGTCGAACTCGGTGAGCGTGCCGACGATCCCGAAATCGAGCGCGATGTAGCGGCCGAAGGTGGCCGGCGCCAGGCTGACCTGGATGTTTCCGGGGTGCATGTCGGCATGGAAGAAACCGTCGCGAAACACCTGTGTGAAGAAGATGGTGACGCCGTCGCGCGCGAGCTTCGGAATGTCGACGCCCGCATCGCGCAACCGCTGCGTCTGGCTGATCGGCACGCCGTGCATGCGCTCCATCACGAGCACCGTCTGCGTGCAAAGCGCCCAGTGCATCTCCGGCAGCATCACCAGATCGAGCCCGTCCATGTTGCGGCGCAGTTGCGCTGCGTTGGCGGCTTCGCGAATCAGGTCGAGTTCGTCGTGCAAGTAGTTGTCGAACTCGGCCACCACCTCGCGCGGCCGCAGACGCTTGCCGTCGGCCGACAGCCGCTCGACCCAGCGCGCGATCGTGCGCATCAGCGACAGATCGTCGTCGATCACGGCCAGCATGTTCGGCCGCAGCACCTTGACGGCGACCTCGCGGCCGTCCTTCAGCGTCGCGAAATGGACCTGCGCGATCGAGGCGCTGGCGACGGGCTCGGTCTCGAACGTGGCAAACACGTCCTCGATGGTCCGTCCGTAGGCCTTCTCGATCATCTGCCGCGCCAGCGCGGCAGAAAACGGCGGCACGTTGTCCTGCAGCTGGGCCAGCTCGTCGGCAATATCAGGGGGAATCAGATCGCGGCGCGTGGACAGCACCTGCCCGAACTTGACGAAGATCGGGCCCAGTCGCTCCAGGGCCAGCCGCAAGCGCACTCCGCGCGGGGCATCGAGACGTCGTCCCGCCGTGCCCACACGAACCATAACGCGCACCCAGCGCTGGCGAAAATTCGACAGCGCGAGCTCATCGAGCCCGTAGCGATAAACCGTGAAGACGATGAAAACGAGGCGGGCCAGGTGCCTCATCGCGCCGGCCGCTGTGCCGGTGAGGAAGTCCGCGCACCGGTGTCGAATCCGCCGCCCGGGGAATCGCTGTCCCGCGACGCCCTCGCACGCTGCACCAGACCTTGCACCGTGCTGCGCAGCCCCTGCGCGAGTGTTGACGCGCTGCGCGACAGCTCACGAGCCGGCAGATCGCCAAAAACGCGGGCCAAGTCGTCGCGCACGTCCCACCGCAGGTTGTCGATCACCCAGCTCACGTCGGCGGCGAGCGCGGCATCGCCCGACACCGAGACGGTCGGTCGCTTCCCCATCAGTCCCTGCACCAGCAGACCCGCCGGATTGCTGACGTTGACGGTGATGTCCAGGTCGACCGCTGCCGCGCCCTCGCCAACGACCTGAGGATGCCACTCGACCAGACCGGCCGGCGTGATCGTGAAGCACAGCGTCGGCGGTGCGGGCAGCAGGTCGGGCCAGTCGATCAGCTGGACACGCAGACGACGGCCGGCGTGTGGCCGCAGGCGACCCGTGGCGACGGGCTCCGAATCCAGCATGTGATTGAGGATCAGGGTCGCGCGTGCCGTGACCGCAGTCGAAAAGACCTCATTCAGGGCGTCAAGCATCGTGATGATTGTAGGCACGACGGCAGCCCGCGTCGTGCGTCCGGAGGTCATGACGGCCGTCGGCCGCGGGGTCATTCGTGCCGCTTGAGACGGCGTCGACGGATAGCCTGCGCTCACATTCAGAATCACCTGACGGTGCTCGTTTCTTTTTTACCGACACGCAATGCAGGTTTAATAGGCGCGTGAGCTGGGCCCGGAACTTGAATCGCTCGCCTGATTCCGTCTGCCCCGCCTTTCGCCAGAGTTCATCGATGCCACCCCAACACTCACGTCGACAAATCATCTCGGTGCTGCATGCGCTCTCGACCACGCTGGTTCTGACCTCGGTGGGTGCCGCCCGCGCCGAATCGAATCCGTTCTATGTCGGCGCCAATTTGTCGCTCGCACACGACTCGAACGTCTTTCGCCGCCCGGACGCCGTGGCGGACACGTCGTACAGCGCTGGGTTGTTGGGCGGCATCGACCAGCCGATCGGTCGTCAGCGCATGTATGCCAGCGGCCGGTTGCGCGACACCCGCTATCAGGACTTGAAGCAGCTCGACAATACCGGCTACAGCGTCAACGCCGGTCTCGAATGGGAAACCGTCGAAAAACTGTCGGGCACGCTGAGCTACTCGGCGAACGAAAGCCTCTTCAACTTCGGTGGCACCAACATCACTCAATCGACTGCACGCAACATCGAAAGAAGCAACGAGGCTCTGGCCCGCGTCAAGTACGGCGCCTCGTCGCTGCTGGCGGTGGAGGGCTCATACACCCGCCGCAGTCTGAGGTACTCCGACCCCCGGTACCAGGCCAATGGACTGACACAAGACGCCGTCGGTGCAGGACTGGTCTACCGGCCAAGCGCCGCATTGAAGCTCGGGGCCGGTCTGCGAATCACCCGCGGTCAGTACGAAGGCTCGGGCCAGGATTTCGACCGACGCGACGTCGATCTGACCGCAACCTGGGTGGCCACGGGGCTCAGTACCTTCGATGGCCGATTCAGCCTGGGGCGCCGCGAGACCCGGGGTGGCAGGTCGGAACTCGATTTTTCGGGCGCGACCGGTCAGCTGAGCTGGACCTATCAGCCCACCGGGAAATTGCAGTTCAAGACCTCGTTCAGCCGTGACAGCGGCGCCGAAAGCGGCTTCATCGACTTCAACGCGCCGCAGGCCGGCAGCGTGGGGGATTCCAGCAAAATCACCAACGCCATCACGCTGAATGCCGCGTACGTCCTGAGCTCGAAAATCCGCGTCGGCGCCGGTCTTCGTGCGAATCACCGTTCGCTGGTCAGCGGTGCTGTCGAAGGCAGCGATTCGGTGCGCAGCGCCACGCTGAGCGTCAGCTACGCGGCTCTGCGCAACCTGGCTTTGTCATGCAATGTCGGTCGGGAAACGCGGGGGGCCTCGGGCCCGCTGTCGTTCGGCTACGGAGCCAGTTCGGCCACTTGTTCAGCGGAGATCAAATTGCAATGAGCGGAGCCATCTTGCTGACCGGGGCCACCGGCTACATCGCTTCACACACGTGGTTGGCGCTGTGGGCCGCCGGGTTCGATGTCGTGGGCGTCGATGATTTTTCCAACAGTTCGCCTGAAGTGCTGAATCGTCTGCAGCGCCTCGGCGGACGCACGGTCGCATTCGAGCAGGCCGATGTGTGCGACGCCTCCGCCATGGCCGCGTTGTTCCAGCGCCATTCGATCGCGGCCGTGGTTCATTTCGCAGCGTTCAAGGCGGTCGGGGAAAGCGCTGCCAAACCGCTCGACTACTACCGCAACAACCTCGGTGGCCTGATCAGCGTGGTGGGCGCGATGGCTCGCCTCGGAGGCAAGGCGCTGGTGTTCAGCTCCAGCGCCACGGTGTACGGCACCCCCGAGCGGCTGCCGATCACCGAAGACGCGGCACTCGCCACGACCAGCCCTTACGGCGCCACCAAGCTGATGGGCGAGAACATCCTGCGAGACGTCGAGCGTGCCGACCCCGCGTGGCGCATCGCGCTGCTGCGCTACTTCAACCCGGTGGGCGCGCACGACAGCGGGTTGATCGGCGAAGACCCACGCGGCACACCGAACAACCTGATGCCGTACATCAGCCAGGTCGCCGTCGGCAAACGCGCGCGGCTGCAGGTGTTCGGCGATGACTACGACACGACCGACGGCACGGGCGTGCGCGACTACGTCCACGTCACCGATCTGGCCGAAGGACACGTGGCGGCACTGCGTTGCCTGCTGGACGGCCGCGGGCGATCGTTCACGGCCAACCTGGGTACCGGCATGGGCTGCAGCGTGCTGGAACTGGTGCGCGCATTTGAGAAAGCCAGCGGACGGCCGATACCCTATGACATCGTCGCTCGTCGGCCCGGAGACGTGGCCGCGTGCTACGCGGACGTCACGCGTGCGAGGGAGTTGCTGGCCTGGCAGGCGAGCCGCAGCGTCGAAACGATGTGTGCTGACACATGGCGCTGGCAAAGTCTGAATCCGAACGGTTACGCCGAGTGAGGTCGCATCAACCATCCTGCCAGCACAGCGCAGACGCTGACGGCGTCGCCAACATCCATTGACCATGCAGCCCATGACTCCTATCACTGTCCTCCCCGTCATCATGGCCGGCGGCAGCGGCACGCGGCTGTGGCCGTTGTCGCGTGCGCAGCACCCCAAGCAGTTCCTGGTGCTGCAAGGCAATCAAAGCCTGTTCCAGCAGGCCGCCCAGCGGCTGGCCACCTTGGCCGCCGACGACATCACGGTCGCGCCGCCGCTGGTGGTCGGAAATGAAGAGCACCGCTTTCTGGTGCTCGACCAACTGCGCGAGCTGAAGCTGCCACCAGCCACCGTTCTGCTGGAGCCGATGGGCCGCAACACCGCGCCGGCGATGACACTGGCCGCACTGCACGCGACGGCCGACGGCACCGACCCGGTGCTGGTCGTGACGGCGGCCGACCACGCCTACGTGGATGAAGAGGCCTTCACCCGCGCCCTGCAACGCGCCGTACGCGCAGCGGCGGGCGGCGCCATCGTCACGCTCGGCATTGCGCCCACCGGGCCGGAAACCGGCTTCGGCTACCTGCGCTGCGCCAGCGCCGCCGATGTCGATTCGAGCGACGCACAGGTCGTCGCCGAATTTGTGGAAAAGCCCGACCTGCCAACGGCACAACGCTACGTGGCCGACGGCCGCTACTACTGGAACAGCGGCATCTTCGTGGTGCGCGCCTCGGTATGGCTGAGGGCGCTGCGGCAGTTTCGACCCGACATCGCCAGCACCACCCAGACGGCATGGGACGGACGCACCACCGACGCCCCCTTCATCCGTCCCGACCGGGCCGCGTTTGCCATGATCCCCAGCGATTCGGTCGACTACGCCGTGATGGAACGCTGCCCCGCATCGCCCGAGTTCGACATCCGCATGGTGCCGATGGCCGCCGGCTGGTCCGATCTGGGGGCCTGGGATGCCGTGTGGGAGGTCAGCGCGAAGGACGCGGCCGGCAATGCCAGCCACGGTGACGCGCTGCTGCGCGACAGCCGCAACACGCTGGTGCACGCCACGAGCCGCCTGGTGGGCGTGATCGGCCTCGACGACGTGGTCGTGGTCGAGACCCCCGACGCGGTGCTGGTCACCAAGCGCAGTTGCAGCCAGGAGGTGAAGCAGATCGTCGGCCAGTTGCAACGCGATGGTCGCAGCGAACACTCCCTGCACCGGCAGGTCCACCGCCCCTGGGGCTGGTACGACAGCATCGATTCCGGTTCGCGCTTCCAGGTCAAGCGGATCATGGTCAAGCCAGGCGCCACCTTGAGCCTGCAAAAACACCACCACCGCGCCGAACACTGGATCGTCGTCCGCGGCACCGCCGAGGTCACCAACGGCGACCAGGTGATCCTGTTGACCGAAAACCAGAGCACCTACATCCCGCTGGGCCAGGTTCACCGTCTCGCCAACCCCGGCAAGGTGCCGCTCGAAATCATCGAGGTGCAGTCCGGCAGCTACCTGGGCGAAGACGACATCGTGCGTTTCGAAGACACCTACGGGCGTGTGAAGTAGGCGCCCCTCCATTCATCTCCACAGAACTACCACCCCATGAAAATCACCATCATCGGCACCGGCTACGTCGGCCTCGTCACCGGGGCCTGCCTGGCAGAAATGGGCAACCATGTGGTCTGCCTCGACATCGATGCAGCCAAGATCAAGATCCTCGAGGACGGCGGCATTCCGATCCACGAGCCCGGGCTGCTGGAAATCGTCAAGCGCAACCGTGCTGCCGGCCGCCTGCAGTTCACCACCGACGTGATCGCTGCCGTCAACCACGGCACCCTGCAGTTCATCGGCGTCGGCACGCCGCCCGATGAAGACGGCTCGGCCGATCTGCAGTACGTCGTTGCCGCCGCTCGCAACGTGGGTCGACACATGACGGACTACAAGGTCATCGTCGACAAGAGCACGGTGCCGGTCGGCACCGGCGACCGGGTGCGCGCAGCCGTTGCCGAAGAACTGGCGAAGCGCGGCGTCGAACTCGATTTCTCGGTGGTCTCGAACCCCGAATTCCTGAAGGAAGGCGCAGCCGTCGAAGACTTCATGCGCCCCGACCGCATCGTCGTCGGCGCCGACGACGAACGCGCGATCCTGCTGATGCGCTCCATCTACTCGCCGTTCATGCGCAACCACGACCGGCTGCTGGTGATGGACATCAAGAGCGCCGAGTTCACCAAGTACGCTGCGAACGCGATGCTCGCCACCCGCATCAGCTTCATGAACGAGCTGGCGCTGCTGGCCGAAAAGGTGGGCGCGGACATCGAACTGGTGCGCAAGGGCATCGGCAGCGATCCGCGCATCGGCACGCACTTCCTGTACGCCGGCGCGGGCTACGGCGGCTCGTGCTTTCCGAAGGATGTGAAGGCGCTGGTTCATACCGCACGCGACAACGGGGTCACGCTGCAAGTGCTGACCGCGGTCGAGGCGGCCAACGACAAGCAGAAGCACATCCTGGTCGACAAGGTCGTGAAGCGCTTCGGTGAAGACCTGAGCGGCCGGCAGTTCGCCATCTGGGGTCTGGCCTTCAAGCCCAACACCGACGACATGCGCGATGCACCGAGTCGCGTGGTGATCACCGAGTTGGCGAAGCGCGGCGCAACGATCAAGGCCTACGACCCCGTCGCGATGCCCGAGTCCAGACGCGTGCTGGAAGGGGTGAAGGGCGTCAGCTTCGTCGACAACCAGACGCAAGCGCTGGAAGGCTCGGACGCCCTCGTGATCATCACCGAGTGGAAGGAGTTCAAGAGCCCGGACTTCGATGCCATCAAGACGATGCTGAAGCAACCCGTGGTGATCGATGGCCGCAACCTCTACGAGCCGCCGCTCATGCGTGCGCTCGGCATTGAGTACTCGGGGATTGGCCGCAACTGAGACGCGGGCGCAGAAGGATTCTGCGCAGCAGCGGAAAAATCAACCGGGGTTCAAAACAGGCTTTCCCTCACATAGACGACGTCGCCATCTCGCAACGCGTCGTCCATCGCAGGTTGCACCACCTGAACCTTGCCATCGGCGGCCTTGCGGTGAATGCGCAGCCCTTTTTCGGTTCCTCGCTGGGTGAGCCCGCCGCCGGTGGCCAGTGCCTGCATCACCGTCATGCCGCGCTCCAGCCGCATCGGGCCCGGACGCTGCACTTCGCCGTAGATGTACGCCATGGGCGCACGCTCCACATAGAGGACGTCGCCGTTCTGGACCAGAACATCGTCATCGCGGCTGGCGTTGCGAAAGATCGACGGCAGGTCGAGTTCGCGCCGTACGGGTTTGCCATCGCGCGTGCCCACCAGAATGACCGTGTCGGCGCCGGTGACCGAGATGCCTCCCGCGGTGGCCAGCAGATCCGAGAGCCGCATGTCGGCCACCTCGATCGGGAATCGGCCCGGCCTGTTGACCTGCCCGAGAACCGATGCCTGATTGCCGCGGACCTGCATCACCAGGATGCTGACCTGGGGCTGCTTGACGAAGCTGCCGTTGCGCAATCCGTCGGCGATCACCTTTTCTGCGGCTGAGACGACCAGGCCGCCGATCTTCACGCTGCCCAGCAACGGGAAACTGGTGAATCCCGCCTCACCGATGCGCGCTTCGAGGGAAAGATCGGGATTCTGGTAGATGCTGATGCGCACCACATCGCCGGCACCGAGACGGTATTCAGCGGCCGCTGCCGCTGAAGCCGTGCCGGCTGCAGCAGCCTGCGCCCGCACCAGCGGGCTGTGCGTCATCACCGCGAACACCGTGACCGAGGCCAGCAGGACTCGCCCCGATGTCCACACGCTCATTTCAGGCCATTCGCAGACGGCGACGAATCAAACGCGGCCGAGGCCCCCACCTCGGGAGAGGTCGGAGCACTCGCCGTACCGGTCGCAAATTTCCCCACGTATTCGACCTTGGCGGCAGCTCTGAGAGCCTTCATGTCAGCCTCGGCGACCTTGCGCTTGGCATCGTTGAGCAGGAACTGCTCGATCACCGGCTTGGCACGGGCTTCGTCAACCGGCTCGGAACGTGACCCCGCCAAAACGACCACTTGCGCACCGATGGCCGAGGGGAACAGAACGGCTTGCCCGTCGTTCAACTTCGCAATGGTGTCGATCATGTTCATCGGCAGCTGCTCGGCCGTGCGCACCGCCTGGTTGCCCGAGAAGCGGATGTTGTTGGCCTTCAGGTAATCGATGAACTCGTTGACGGACGTGGCCGTGGCGAGCTGTTCGCGCAGTACTGCGGTCTGCTCGGGTTTGGCCTCGATGGCAAGCTCTTGCAGGTTGTAGATGCGGCGGGCGCTGAACAGCGCGGGATGCGCGTCGTAATACTTCTTGATGTCTTCGGGCGAAGGCTTGGCGGCCGCCTCACCTGATTTCTCGATGTAGGCGCGAGCAACGATATCGCGCCGCGCAGCTTCCAGTTGCTGAACCACGCGCGGATCCCGATCGAGCTGGAGTTCCTGGGCCTTCTGCAGCGCCACTTCCTGGTCGATCAAGCGCTCCAGGATCTGCTTGGCGGCAGCGTCGGCCTGCTCGGGCTTGAGGCCGCGTTGCTGCTGCATCACGAAATTGATCTGTTGGACGGTGATGTCTGCCTTGTTTACCGTGGCCGCTGTCTGCGAAGCGCTCGCGTCTGTCTGCTTGCCGGTGCAACCGACCAGCACAGCCATGGCGGACACCAGTGCGATCAAAGCAACTGGGCCGAGGCGCCAACCAAGGCGGGTCGTATCACGCGAGTCAGGGCTCGAAATCATGGGAAGTCTCTCCAACAGTTCAAAAAATTGATCGCCGGTCATCCGCGCCATCAGCACTTGATGCCGACATGGAGGGCGACGACACCGGCGCTGAGGTTGTGCACGTCGACGTGCGCAAATCCGGCGGTCTTCATCATCGCCTTCAGCGTGTCCTGGTCGGGATGCATGCGGATCGACTCGGCGAGATAGCGGTAGCTGTCTGCGTCACCGGCAACCCACTGGCCGATCTTCGGCAGCATGTTGAACGAATACCAGTCGTAAGCCTTCTCCAGCGGCTTCGCCACCTTCGAGAATTCGAGCACCAGCAAACGCCCGCCCGGACGCAGAACCCGGTTCATTTCCGACAAGGCCTTGTCCTTGTGGGTCATGTTGCGCAGCCCGAAGGCCACCGACACGAGATCGAAGGTGGAAGCGGCAAACGGCAATGCCTCTGCATCGCACAGCGCGGTCGGCAACAGCACGCCCGCATCGGTGAGGCGGTCGCGCCCCTGTCGCAGCATCGCTTCGTTGATGTCGGTATGGACAACGGTGCCGCGCGGACCGACCTTCTTGTTGAAGGCCGCCGCCAGGTCTCCGGTGCCGCCCGCGATGTCGAGTACCCGATCGCCGGGACGCGCGTTGGCCACGGCGATGGTGTAGGCCTTCCAGACGCGATGCAGGCCCATCGACATCAGGTCGTTCATGATGTCGTAGCGCGACGCCACAGAGTCGAAAACGCCGCGAACCCGGCCAGCCTTCTGCGATTCGTCGACGGATTTGAAACCGAAATGGGTGTTGCTCATGGACGGGTCCCGGGGGGTCAATGGCTGCTGCAGGCAGAGCCGGTTGCGACCACCATCGGCGCGTCGCGATTCATGCCGGCGGAGGCCAGACGCTGCTCGTACTGCTGCCACAGCTGCGTTTGCTGTGACCCCAGGAAATACAGGTAGTCCCAGGAAAAGATGCCGGTGTTGTGCCCGTCCGAAAACATCGGCTGCACCGCGTAGTTGCCGACCGGCTCCAGCCCGACGACCTCGACGCCCCGCTTGCCGGTCTGAAGCACCTCCTGGCCGGGCCCGTGGCCCTGCACTTCAGCGGAAGGTGAATACACCCGCATCAGTTCGAACGGGATGCGGAATTCGCTGCCGTTCGCAAAGCTGATCTCGAGCACGCGCGATTGCTGAT
Organism: Pseudomonadota bacterium; assembly: GCA_030271615.1. Lineage (GTDB taxonomy): Bacteria > Pseudomonadota > Gammaproteobacteria > Burkholderiales > Burkholderiaceae_C > PBB1. The sequence goes on along the minus strand of JARXKP010000066.1, from coordinate 1,305 downwards.
GCACGGTCACAGCGGTCGGTTGGGGGGTGTCGGCGCTGAGTCCAGCCATGGTGAATATGCCTGTTGAGTCGGTCGGGGCAGTGTAGCGAACGGTCGGTTGCGCACCGCTGCCGTCACAAGCGCTGACATGTCTGCGCCAGCGCCGCAGCGACCCGGGCATCCAGATCGAGCAAACCCACCCGCAGCAGGCGCTCCGGCGACGCTTGATCACGTTGCGCAACACCCCAGATCGGCTGCGGAAAGTGGCTGTCCCAGTCGAACCGGGCGATCACGTGCCAATGCAGATGCGGCACCAGGTTGCCCAGCGCGGCGAGGTTGATCTTGGTCGGCTGCAATGCGGTGATCAGCACCTGCTCGACGGTGCACACGACTTCCATGCACTCGACCCGATGCGCCGCGGACAGCGCACTGAACTCGGCGACGTGCGCTGTCCACACCACCCGATAGAACGCCGGAAACGCGGCGTCCTCGGCACGGATGACCCGCCAGCGCGGGCCCTCGGCCACCAGCACGCCACCGACCGTCTCGCACAAAGCGCATGCGAGATGCATCAGACCAGCACCCGCTCGATGCCCCCGTGATTCGCGCGCTCCACGTACTGCGGCATCCAGTCGGGACCCAGCAACTGGTTCGCCATCTCGACGACGATGTAGTCGGCTTCGAGCAGGCCGTTCTGCAGGTCGCCGGTGTAGCGGCTCAGGCCTTGCAGGCAGCTCGGGCAGGAGGTGAGGATCTTCACCGCGCCGGTTTCAGCCACCGCTCCCGTCTTGCGCAACGCCGCCTCGTCCTTGCGCAACTCCTCTTCCTTGCGAAAGCGGATCTGCGTGCTGATGTCGGGCCGCGTCACACCCAATGTGCCGCTCTCGCCACAGCAGCGTTTCGCGTCGATCACGTTCGATCCGAGCAGTCCCTTGACGGTCTTCATCGGCTCCTGCAGCTTCATCGGGCTGTGGCAGGGATCGTGGTACAGGTAGCCGCCCTGCCCCGGCAAGGTGATGTTCTTCTCGAGCAGGTATTCGTGGATGTCGATGATCCGGCAGCCGGGGAAGATCTTGTCGAACTGGTAGCCCTGCAACTGGTCGTAGCAGGTGCCGCAGCTCACCACGACCGTCTTGATGTCGAGGTAGTTCAGCGTGTTGGCCACGCGGTGGAACAGCACCCGGTTGTCGGTGATGATCTTGTCGGCCTTGTCGTACTGGCCGCTGCCGCGCTGCGGGTAGCCGCAGCACAGGTAGCCCGGCGGCAGCACCGTCTGCACGCCGGCGTGCCACAGCATCGCCTGCGTCGCCAGACCCACCTGCGAGA
>JARXKP010000379.1 GCA_030271615.1 Pseudomonadota bacterium | reverse complement strand
CTGGTGATGATCTACGGCACGCTGATGACGTCGTTCATCGCGCTGTTGATCGCGGTGCCGGTGAGCTTCGGCATCGCGCTGTTTCTCACCGAGTTGTCGCCGAACTGGCTGCGCCGCCCCTTGGGTGTTGCCGTGGAATTGCTGGCCGCGGTGCCGTCGATCGTCTACGGGATGTGGGGTTTGCTGGTTTTCAGTCCAGTGTTGTCGGAGTACGTGCAGCAGCCGTTGCAAAAGCTGCTGATCAACGTTCCGGTGCTGCGCGATCTGGTGTCTGGCGCGCCGGTCGGCATCGGCATCCTTTCGGCCGGCATCATCCTGGCAATCATGATCATCCCGTTCATCGCGTCGGTCATGCGCGATGTCTTTGAGGTGACCCCGGCGATGCTCAAGGAGTCGGCCTATGCGCTCGGATCAACGACCTGGGAGGTCGTGTTCAAGATCGTGCTGCCGTACACCAAGACCGGGGTGATCGGCGGGATCATGTTGGGCCTGGGTCGCGCGATCGGTGAAACCATGGCGGTGACCTTCGTCATCGGAAACTTCAACCAGTTGAACAGCCTGTCGCTGTTCGAGCCTGCCAACAGCATCACCTCGGCGCTGGCCAACGAATTCGCCGAAGCGGGTGCGGGACTGCATCAGGCTTCGCTGATCTACCTGGGCTTGGTGCTGTTCTTCATCACCTTCGTCGTCCTGTCCTTGTCCAAGCTATTGCTGAGTCGCCTGAAGAAGAACGAAGGGAGCCGTTCATGAGTGCCTCCGAAGCATTGCAGGCATCGCGGCTTGCCAAGCACAACAGCCGCAAGCGAGTGAACGTTGTGGCGATGGTTTTGTGCATGGGCGCGATGGCATTCGGCCTCTTCTGGTTGGCCTGGATCCTGATTGAAACGATGCGGCTGGGCATCGGCGGGTTGACGCTGTCCATCTTCACCGAGATGACGCCTCCGCCTCAGGCCGAGACCGGTGGTCTGCTGAATGCGATTTTCGGGTCGCTGGTGATGGTCGGTCTGGCCACGCTGCTCGGCACACCGATCGGTGTGATGGCCGGCGTCTACCTTGCCGAGTTTGGCCAGAAGACCTGGCTCGGAAGCCTCACCCGGTTCATCAACGACATCCTGCTGTCGGCCCCTTCGATCGTCATCGGCCTGTTCATCTATACCGTGGTGGTGGCGCCTATGAAGTCGTTCTCGGGCTTCGCCGGTGTGCTGGCACTGGCGTTGATCGTGATCCCGGTGGTCATCCGCACCACGGAGAACATGCTGTCGCTGATCCCTGCCGCGTTGCGCGAGGCAGCCTACGCATTGGGAACGCCCAAGTGGAAGGTGGTTCTCAGCATCACGCTGAAGTCGGCGCGAGCGGGTGTTGTTACCGGCGTGCTGCTGGCCGTGGCTCGCATCTCAGGTGAAACCGCTCCCTTGCTGTTCACCGCGCTGTCCAACCAGTTCTGGTCGTCCAGCCTGGGTGATCCGATGGCCAGTCTGCCGGTCACGATCTTCAAGTTCGCGCTCAGCCCTTACGAGAACTGGCAGAAGCTGGCCTGGGCCGGCGTGTTCCTGATCACGCTCGGAGTTCTGATATTGAACATCCTCGCGCGGGTCCTTTTCCGCAACAAGAACTGACGGCCGGAGGCCTGCACCATGGACAAGAAAGTCGACGTCCCGCTGAACGAAAAGATCAAGATTTCGGTGCGCAACCTGAATTTCTATTACGGTAAGTTCCATGCGCTGAAGAACATCAACCTCGATCTTCCCGAGAAGAAAGTCACTGCCTTCATCGGCCCTTCGGGCTGCGGAAAATCGACGCTGTTGCGTTCCTTCAACCGGATGTTCGAGCTGTACCCGGAGCAACGCGCCGAAGGCGAAATCCTGCTTGATGGCGAAAACATCCTGGCTTCCAAGATGGACGTGTCGTTGATGCGGGCCAACGTAGGCATGGTCTTTCAGAAGCCGACGCCGTTTCCGATGTCGATCTACGACAACATTGCCTTTGGTGTTCGTTTGTTCGAGACCTTGCCTCGAGCCGAAATGGACGAGCGGGTTGAGTGGGCGCTGAAAAAGGCCGCACTGTGGAACGAGGTCAAGGACAAGCTCAGCCAGAGCGGGTCCGGCCTGTCCGGCGGCCAGCAGCAGCGTCTGTGCATCGCGCGCGGGATCGCGATCAAGCCTGAGGTGCTGCTGCTCGATGAACCCTGTTCGGCGCTCGATCCGATCTCCACCGGCAAGATCGAGGAATTGATTCACGAGCTGAAGTCCGACTACACGGTGTTGATCGTGACGCACAACATGCAACAGGCGGCGCGCTGCTCGGACTACACGGCCTACATGTACCTGGGGGATCTGGTTGAATTCGGCCCGACTTCGGACATTTTCATGAAGCCGAAGAAGAAGGACACAGAGGACTACATCACCGGCCGATTCGGCTGACCGGCGCTCTCTGGTAGATCGCTCCGGCGCAAACGCACTGCATTGCAGGCGCTAAGCCTCTTGAGGAAATTAATCATGACTGACAAACACCTTTCCACACAGTTCGACACCGAGCTCAGCGGCATT
>JARXKP010000378.1 GCA_030271615.1 Pseudomonadota bacterium | reverse complement strand
GGCTCGCCGGGGCGGGCCAGTCGGTGGTGCCGACGGAGCCCGCCCGCTCGGCGGTGCTGCTGGCCACCGCCCGGGCGGGCGATGAAGAAATGCGATTGCGCATTGCGCACCACCGCCTGGATCGAGCCCAGCGGGTACCTCGACTCGAAACCGAGGAGGTACCGGTCGACCTGGCGCAAGCGGTGTTTCGCCACAGCGCGCCGGGCCGTCTGGTGATCGTCGATTGCCTGACGCTGTGGCTGACCAACCTGCTGATGCCGCTGGATGGCGAGCCGCTCGGCGACGCGGCGTGGGACCTCACGCGCGAATCGCTGTGCGATGCGATCGGTGCCGCACGCGGTCCGCTGCTGCTGGTGTCCAACGAGATCGGTCTGGGGCTGTCGCCGCTGCCACGCGAGGCGCGCCGCTTCGTCGATCACCTCGGGCGCTTGCATCAGGCGGTCGCCGCGCGCTGCACCTGCGTGACGTGGATGGTCGCCGGCATCGAAGTGCCGGTGAAGCGGGAGCGCCCGTGACCACGCGCTGGATGAAGCGCTGCCAGACCGTCGTCGGGAACTGTCGCCTGACGCCGGCTCTGGCGCGCTGCGTGGGTGCAGTTCTGCTCGGTGTCCTGCTCGGGATCGCGTCGCCCGCTGTATGGGCTCAGGCGCAGCCCTCGAACGCGATCACGCTGCGCGATGACCGCGGCAGCGAGCTGACGCTGGCCGCGCCGCCGCAGCGCATCGTCAGCCTGCTGCCATCGCTGACCGAGAGCCTGTGTGCGCTCGGGGGTTGCGACCGGCTGGTCGGCACCGATCGCTATTCCAACTGGCCCGAACGGGTGAAAGCGCTGCCGAAACTCGGCGGCATCGAAGACGCGAACCTCGAACGCATCGTGGCGCTGAAGCCCGACGTGGTGCTGGCTGCGCCGTCGGCGCGCATGGTCGAGCGGCTCGAATCGCTCGGGCTCAAGGTGCTGGTGCTCGAATCGAAAACGCATGCCGATGTGCAACGCTCGCTGTTGCTGCTGTCGGCGCTGCTCGGCACGCCGGCCTCTGCCGCGCCGGTGTGGGATGCGATTCAGCGCGATGTCGAACGGGCGGTGGCCCGGGTGCCCGCCGCGCTGCGCGGACAGCGCGTCTATTTCGAGGTCGACGCGACGCCGTATGCGGCAGGCGAGGGCTCGTTCATCGGCGAAACCCTGGCTCGCCTCGGCCTCGCCAATGTCGTTCCGGCGGCACTGGGTCCGTTTCCCAAGCTCAACCCGGAGTTTGTCGTGCGGGCCCGCCCCGACCTCGTCATGGCAGACAAACGCACCCTCGACGAGATGCCGCGCCGACCCGGCTGGGCCCGGCTCGACGCGCTGCGCAACGACCGCAGCTGCGGTTTCAGCAACGATCGCTACGAGCTGCTGGTGCGCCCCGGTCCGCGCCTTGGCGAGGCGGCGCTGCAACTGGCCGACTGCCTCGTGACGCTGCGGCGTCGACAGCCATGAGCCTGTGTTGCCCCCAAGGCGAATGCCGCAGCGCGCCGCGGGGACGTTGCCTGATGAGCGCACTGGACGGCCGCAGGCACCCGACGGCGGCGCATCGAGCCGAGGTCGCCCGATGAGCGTCGATCGATCGGTCAATCGCGCGGGCAGCCGCAGGCCCGTCGACGTCGGTGCGTCCCGACGTCGCAGCCTGGCGGCGGGCCTGCTGCTCGCCACTGTCGTGCTGGCATTCGCAGGGTTGGCGGCGGGCAGCGACGGCTGGTCGCTGCCGTCGATCGGCGCCGTCGACAGCGACCTGATCCTCGGCCAGATCCGTGCGCCGCGCACCCTCGGCGCGTGGCTGACCGGCGCGCTGCTGGGCCTCGCCGGCGCCATCGCACAGGGCCTGTTCCGCAACCCGCTGGCCGACCCGTATCTGCTCGGCTCGGCGGCGGGCGCATCGCTGGCCGTGGTGCTGGTGCTGGCGGCAGGCTCGCTCGGCGGTGTCGTGATCGGCGGGTCGGCGGCTGGCGGGCTGGCGCGCCTGGGACTGGTCGGCGCGGCGTTTGTCGGGGCCTTCTCCGGTGTCGGGCTGACCTTGACGCTGGCGCGCGGCGCGCAGCAGACGCCTCGGTTGTTGCTGGCCGGCGTGGTCGTCGGGGTGGTGCTGTCGGCGCTCGGCGATCTGGTGTCGACGGCGGCGCCCGAGGCGCTGCGCGGCAAGCAGGTGTTCATGCTCGGTACGACCGGTTTTCTCGGCTGGAGCAGCGTGGCCGTGCTGGGGGCGGGTCTGCTGGTGACGGTGCCGATCGCCTGGCGACTGGCCCGCGTGCTCGATGCGTTGACCCTCGGCGAGGACAGCGCGCGCAGCCTCGGCCTGGCGCTGGCGCGCTGGCGCTTGGTGCTGGTCGCGGTGCTGGCGCTGGCGACCGGGCTGGCGGTGTCGCAGGCGGGACTGGTGGCGTTCGTCGGCCTGGCGGCGCCGCACTTGGTGCGCCGCTGCGCACCGGCGCCGAACGGCTACACGCTGGTCGCCAGTGCGGCGGCCGGCGGCACGTTGCTGCTGGCCGCCGATGTGCTGGCGCGCAGCCTGATCGCGCCGCAGGAGCTGCCGGTCGGTGTGGTGAC
>JARXKP010000065.1:9996-14247 GCA_030271615.1 Pseudomonadota bacterium | reverse complement strand
TTCACGCGCCTGAATGCCGAGTTCGGTTTCGGTCTCGTGCTGTTGCCGGGGCCCGAGCTCTCGCGCTTCATCGACGAACTGGGGTTGATCGAACGCAGCTACGTGCAGTACCTCGGTCTCGGCCAGTCGCTGCGCTTGTCGCAACCGCAGTTCATGGCGCAGTTCCGCCGCATGCTGATGTCGAGGTTGAGCGTGCTCTGGGGCAGCGCTCGTGGCGACATCGAGCGCTGGAACGGTGACACGACGACGCATATCGAAGCGCAGCTGCACGAACGCCGCCGCGGATTCCAGAAGCGAGCCGAGTCGCTGTCGCGGATTCGCAGCGCTTCCGGTGATCTCGAGCTGCGGCTGGGTGAAATCGAGCAGCAGGACGCACAGGCGCAGCTTCGACTGGAGCAGCTGGTGCTCAACACTCGACGTGTGCTGGACCGCGCCGCGATGTCGCGCGGCGCCGCCGTCGATGTCGACCTCTCGCTCGACGAATTCGCCTCCGTCCGACGCGCTCGGGCGTGACGATCGACCCCTTCGCACCGTTGGTGTTCCACACACCGCGGACTGAAACAAGGTGAGCGAAGACCAGGACGTCCTCGCCAGCCGCGACCCGCGATCTGTTTTCTCGACCCTCGTCATCGACTGGCAACGCAGCCACGGGCGCCACGGTCTGCCCTGGCAGCACACGCGGGACCCGTACCGCGTCTGGCTCTCGGAAATCATGCTGCAGCAAACGCAGGTGGCGACCGTGCTCGGCTACTACGAGCGCTTTCTGCAACGCTTTCCCGATGTCGCTGCGCTGGCTGCTGCATCGCAGGACGACGTGCTCGGGCTGTGGAGTGGCCTCGGCTACTACAGCCGGGCGCGCAACATGCATCGGTGCGCGCAGACGGTGATGGCGGAGCACGGTGGGCGGTTTCCGCAAACCAGCACCGAACTGCAAACGCTGCCCGGCATCGGCCGCTCGACGGCGGCGGCGGTGGCGGCCTTCTGCTTCGGCGAACGGGTGGCGATCCTCGATGGCAACGTCAAGCGGGTGCTGACCCGGGTGCTCGGCTTCGACGGTGATCTGGCTCAGACGACGCAGGAGCGTGCGTTGTGGGTCGAGGCCACCGCGCTGTTGCCCGAGAACGGCGTCGAGGCCTACACGCAAGGACTGATGGATCTCGGCGCGACGCTGTGCAGCGTGCGCTCGCCGCAATGCCTGCTGTGCCCTGCCCAAGCGCTGTGCAGTGCAGCGCGCAGCGGCACCCAGCAGGCGTATCCGGTGAAGACCTCCAAGCTCAAGCGCAGCCTGCGTGAACACGTCTGGCTGTGGCTCGTCTGGCGCGACGCGGTCTGGTTGATCAAGCGCCCCGATCGAGGCGTCTGGGCCGGCCTGTGGAGCCTGCCTGAATTGCCGTCACCTGCCGCGCTGCAGGCAGCGACGCGCGATTGGCCGGGCAGCGCCGAGTGGCTGCCGAGCTTCGTTCACACGCTGACGCACCTCGACTGGACCTTGCACCCGGTGCGCTGGACTTTGCCGGCATCGGCCGGTGACGCGCAGGTGGATGCGTGCGCGGTCGCATTCCCCGAGGGGCGCTGGTTCAGCGTTGACGAGGCGCTTGCCGCTGGCCTTCCGGCCCCATTGCGCAAGCTGCTGCGGGCATGAGCGGCTGGTGGCGCTGGCCGATGATCAATCGCGCGCGTCCAGTTCGCGGTGGCGCACCAGCGTGACGGTGCGGCTGGCGAACCGCCGCGCCAGCGCCTCGACCAGATAAACCGATCGGTGCTGCCCTCCGGTGCACCCGATGGCAACCGTCAGGTAGCTGCGCTGGTCCTTGTCGAACGCCGGCAGCCAGCGCGTCAGGAAGGTATCGATCTGCTCCAGCATCTCGCGCACTTCGGGCTGTGCTTCGAGGTACGCGACGACGGCGGCATCACGACCGTCCTGGTGTCGCAACTCGCGGATGTAATGCGGGTTCGGCAGCACCCGCACGTCGAACACATAGTCGGCATCGAGCGGCACGCCATGCTTGAACGCGAACGACTCGAAGACCAGCGTCAGGCGGTTTCCATTGGCGCTCATCAGGTCGCGCATCCAGATGCGCAACTGCGCCGGCCGCAACTGGCTGGTGTCGACCACGGTCGAGACTTCGCGCAATTCGGACAACAGTTCGCGCTCCAGCTCGATCGCATCGATCAGCGCACGATGGCCGTCGGGCGCGATGCCGTGGTCCAGGTCGGCGGGGATCGTGTAGCCGGTGTCTTCTGCGTTGCGATGCTCCGGCCCTTGCGACAGCGGGTGCGGACGGCGCGTCTCCGAGAACCTGCGCACCAGCGCATCGGTGCTGGCATCGAGGAAGATCGAACGGACCCGCACGCCCTCATGGGTCAACTGCTCCATCAACGGCAGCAGATGAGGCAGCGATCCCGCGCTGCGCACATCGACCGCGATGGCCACGCGGTGATCCAGATGTTCATGCCTCAAGCGCAGGAAGTCGCGCAGCAGTTCCGGGGGCAGGTTGTCGATGCAGAAGAACCCCGCGTCCTCCAGGGCGTGCAGTGCCACCGATTTGCCCGATCCCGAAATGCCGGTGACCAGCACGATCTCCCGTGGCGCCGGGGTTTCGTCGGAGCTTTGCGGTGAACTTGAAGCGGCGCCAGTCGGTTTCATGATGGTTTCCATCCTCGCGCAGTCGGCATCTCCGAACCGACTGCCAGCATTTCCTGTGCGTGCGCGAGGCTGGTGCTCGACAGGCGCTCGCCAGCCAGCATGCGCGCGATCTCTGCCACCCTGACCTCGCCCGCGACCACGCTCACATCGCTGCACACCCGACCGTCGTCGGAGCTTTTCGACACCACGTGGTGATGGTCGGCGCAGGCCGCCACCTGCGGCAGGTGCGTGACCGCCAGCACCTGCCGATCGGCACCCAGTTGTTTCATCAGACGACCGACGGTTTCGGCCACCGCGCCGCCAACCCCGGCATCGATCTCGTCGAAGATCAAGGTGTCGGCGGTTGCGTCACCGCAGCTCGATTGGCTGGTGGTCACTGCGATGGCCAGCGCGATGCGCGACAGCTCGCCGCCCGACGCGACCTTGGCCAGCGGCCGTGGGGTGATGCCTGCATGCCCGGCCACCAGAAACTCGGTCGACTCCATGCCGAAAGATTGCGGTGCCTGTTGCGCTGTCAACATCACCTCGAACCGACCGCCCACCATGCCGAGCTGCTGCATCGCCTGCGTGACGGCATCGGCCAGTCGGGGTGCCGCACTGCGGCGGGCTGCGGACACCCGGGTTGCCTCGGCCTCGTAGGTCGAGCGTGCTCGGGCCACACGTTCTCGCTGCGCGTCCAGATCGGCGGCGGCGTCAATCGCGCGCAATTCGTCTTTCCACTGCGCGAGCAGCGCTGCCAGATCAGCGGGTGGACGTCGGTAGCGGCGTGCCAGCCCCATCCAGGCCGACAGGCGTTCATCCAGCGCACCGAGCCGTTCGGGGTCGGTGTCGGTGTCGTTGAGAAAACCCGACAGCGTGTGCGCCGCGTCTTGAAGTTGAACCTGCGCGCCTTGCAGCACCTCGACCACCGCGGCCAGTTCGCCATCGATCTCGGCCGCATCTCGCAGGCAGTCGATGGCACGGCCGGTCAGCGCGGCAGCACTGTCGTCGATCTGGTCGATCGCATTCAGCGCTTGTTGGGCTGATTCGAGCAGCGTCTGCACGTTGGCCAGTTTCATGTGTTCGGCGTTCAGCTCATGCCATTCATCGGCGCCGGGGGCGAGCTTGTCGACCTCGCCGATTTGCCAGGCCAGCCGCTCGCGTTCGCGTTCGACCTCGACCTGCTGCGTCTGCACGCGCTCCAGCGCGTCGCTCGCGGCCCGCCAATCGGTCCAGGCGCTGCCCAGCGCCTGCGTGTCCACGCTCGCATACGCATCGAGCATGTCGCGCACCGAGGGCGCGCGCGTCAGGCTTTGCCAAGCGTGCTGCCCGTGAATGTCGACCAGGTGGTCGGCGACCTCGCGCAGTTGCGCAATCGTGGCTGCGCTGCCGTTGACCCAGGCCCTGCTCTTGCCGTGGATGTCGATCGTGCGGCGCAGCAGCAGGGTCTCGGTGTTGTCGAAGCCAGCATCGGCCAGCCAGGCGTGCAGGCTGGCCGGGGTATCGAATTCAGCGCTGATCTCGCAGCGCTGCGCATCTTCGCGCACCACACCGGCATCGCCCCGGCTGCCGAGCGCGAGCTGCAAGGCGTCGATCAGGATCGACTTGCCGGCGCCGGTTTCACC
>JARXKP010000065.1:0-9896 GCA_030271615.1 Pseudomonadota bacterium | reverse complement strand
GCTGCTCCTGAATTCCAGTGCAGCTTGCGGCGCAGGGTGGCGTAGTAGCTCCAGCCCGGCGGGTGCAGAAAGCGCGCCTGATAGGCCGCGCGTCGCACCGTGATGCGGTCGCCGTGCAGCAGGCTGGCCAGGCTTTGCATGTCGAAATTGACGCTGGCGTCGCGGCCCGCAACGATCTCGACGCTGATTTCACCCGAGTCCGGCAGCACGATCGGTCGGTTCGAGAGGTCGTGTGGTGCGATGGGCACCAGCACCAGGCCCGGGATGCTGTGGTGCAGGATCGGCCCCCCGGCTGACAACGCATAGGCGGTGGATCCCGTGGGCGACGCGATGATCAGTCCGTCCGCACGCAGGTTGGCGACGAACTCGTCGCCGATGTCGATCTTCAGCTCGACCATGCTGGATGTGGCGCCGCGGCTGACCACCACGTCGTTCAACGCAAAGGCTTCGAAGATGACCTCGCCATCGCGACAGACGCCACCTTCGAGCATCGTGCGGTGCTCTTCTTCGTAGCTGCCGGCGATCATCGGCGCCAGGGCGGCGGCGAATTCGCCGATCGGCACGTCGGTGATGAAGCCGAGTCGTCCCTGGTTGATGCCGACCAGCGGGATGCCGAAGCGGGCCATCTGGCGCGCGATGCCGAGCATCGTGCCGTCGCCGCCGACCACCACCGCGATGTCGCAGCACTGGCCGAGTTCGGTGGGCGTCAGGGCGCCGTAATCGGTGAGCCCGGTGTTGAGCGCGGTCTCGTATTCCATCGACACCTCGAGCCCCTGGCCGATGAGAAACCGGGCGACTTCGTCGAGCACGTTGCGGCTGCCCAGCGCGTTGTACTTGCCTACCAGTGCAGCGTGACGGAACCGGCTTTTCATGCGGAATTACACCACAGCGTTTTTCATTGAACTGGGTCAAAACCAGCCGCGCCCTACAATGAAAACCGGCATGGACGAACGCGCGAGAACCTTACTCAAGACACTGGTCGAGCGCTATATCGCCGATGGTCAGCCAGTGGGTTCGCGTACCTTGTCGAAGGCTTCCGGACTGGAACTTTCGCCGGCCACCATCCGAAACGTGATGGCCGATCTGGAAGAACTGGGCCTGATCGCCAGCCCGCACACGAGCGCTGGCCGCATCCCCACCGCGCGCGGCTATCGGGTCTTCGTCGACACGATGATGACGGCGCAACCGTGGCGCATCGATCCGCCCACGTTCGAGACGCAGTTGCAGGCCGATCAGCCGCAGCGCGTGATCGCCAACGCGGCGCAGATGTTGTCCAGCCTGTCCAATTTCGTCGGCGTGATCACCGCGCCTCGCAAGACCAGCGTGTTTCACCACATCGAGTTCATGCGCCTGAGCGAACGTCGTGTGCTGGTGATCCTGGTCGCGCCGGATGGCGACGTTCAGAACCGCGTCATCTTCACGGCCAAGGACTACACGCAGGCGCAACTGCTCGAGGCCAGCAACTTCCTCACCTCGAATTACGCGGGTCTTGCCCTCGAAGAAGTGCGCGAACGCCTGAAGACTGAAGTCGACGCGCTGCGCGGCGAGATCTCGACCTTGATGCAGGCTGCGGTGCAGGCGGGCAGCGAGGCGGTGGCTGACAGCCAGGAGCAGGTGGTCATTTCCGGCGAACGCAACCTGCTCACCGTGCAGGATTTCTCCAGCGACATGGGGTCTCTGCGCAAGCTGTTCGACTTGTTCGAGCAGAAGACGCAGTTGATGCGTTTGCTCGATGTGAGCAGCCGCGCCGAGGGCGTGCGCATCTACATCGGCGGCGAGAGCCACGTTGTGCCGTTCGAGGAACTGTCGGTCGTGTCGGCGCCATACGAAGTCGATGGCGTTGTCGTCGGGACGCTGGGCGTCATCGGACCCACACGCATGGCCTACGACCGGATGGTTCAGATCGTCGACATCACGTCGCGGCTGGTCGGCAATGCGCTGAGCACGAAGTGATGCCGCACAGCAGTGCCCATGCGCTGCCTACAATCTGCGGCTCGGGCCGTTAGCTCAGTTGGTTAGAGCAGAGGACTCATAATCCTTTGGTCGAAGGTTCAAGTCCTTCACGGCCTACCACCCACCGGCTTCGTTTTCAGGAACGAACCCCCCGGATTTTCGGCGTCAACCTGCGCTTCAGGCGCCAGCCCAGCAGCACGGCAATGACGATGGCATAAACCGCCACTTCGGCGAAGTTGTTCTTCGCAGCGCGCATCCAGAAGAAATGCAGCAGGCCCAGGAGCACGATCGCGTAGATCGCGCGATGCAGCAGTTGCCAGCGCGCGGCCCCCATCGCCTTGATGGCGCGGTTGAATGACGTCGCCGCCAGCGGCACCATCAGCAGCAGACCCGTGGTTCCCACCAGGATGAAGGGCCGCTTGACGATGTCCTTGACGATGGCGTCGAGGTCAAACGCCTGATCCAGCCAGCTGTAGCTCAGGAAGTGTGTGACGACGTAGAAGAAAGTGAACAAGCCCAGCATGCGTCTGAATCGCGCCAGCGCGGGTGAGTTGATCCATTGACGAATGGGCGTGACGGCCAGGGTGATGCAGAGAAAGCGCAGGGTCCAGTCGCCTGTGGCGCGGATCAGCGTCTCGGCCGGATTGGCCCCCAGGGTGTTGGCCCAGGCGCCATGGAAGAGCCATGCGAAGGGCAGCAGGCACATGGCGAATAGCAGCGGCTTGGCCGCGGGATGCAGCAGCGCCGACTTGCGCTTGACCGCACCCGTGCGCAGCGGTGCCGAGGGGGCTTCGGCCTTTGGACGGAATGAGGGATTCGGGCCGGCGCTGGACATCACGTTCATGGTGGCTGAACTTGCGTGCGGGTCAAAAGAATTTCTTCAGATCCATGCCGGAGTACAGCTGCCCGACCTGGGCTTCGTAGCCGTTGAACATCATGGTGGCCCGCTTCTTCTGGAACAGCCCGTCCTCGCCGATGCGACGTTCGGTGGCCTGACTCCAGCGCGGGTGGTCCACGCTCGGGTTGACGTTCGAATAGAAGCCGTACTCGCTGCTCGCAGCCTTGTTCCAGCTCGTACGGGGTTCTTTTTCGACGAAGCGGATCGCCACGATCGACTTGCCGCTCTTGAAGCCGTATTTCCAGGGCACCACCGCGCGCACCGGCGCGCCGCTTTGGTTGGGCAGCACCTCGCCGTACAGGCCGAAGGTCAGCAGGGTGAGCGGGTTCATGGCTTCGTCGAGGCGCAGGCCTTCGACATAAGGCCACTGCAGCACGCGCGAGCCGACGCCTGGCATGGTCTTCGGGTCGGCCAGCGTCACGAACTCCACATACTTCGCGTTGCCGGTCGGTTCGACACGCTTGATCAGCTCGGACAGCGAATAACCGATCCACGGGATCACCATCGACCAGCCCTCGACGCACCGCATGCGGTAGATGCGCTCTTCCATGGCGCTGAGTTTCAGCAACTCCTCGATGTCGTAGGTCTTGGGTTTCTTGATCTCGCCCTCGACCGTCACGGTCCACGGCCGCGTTTTGAGCGTGCTGGCGTTGCGAGCAGGGTCTGATTTGTCGGTGCCGAATTCGTAGAAATTGTTGTACGAAGTCACATCCACATAGGGCGTCAGCTTCTCGAGAGTCTGCGCTGCGGGCGCGGAACTGCGGATAGAGGGCAGCGCGGCCAGCTTGCCCGGACGAGCGGTTTGCGCCAGCGCATCACGCCCAGCCCACGCGGCCAGTGCCAAACCACTGCCGCCCGTCGCCATCGCCTTCAGCAGCGCTCTGCGTTGACCGTACACCTCGCGAGGGGTGACTTCGCTGGCAACGCGATGAACGAATCCTTGGTCTCTGTGGAAGTGCATGCGGTGCTCCAGGGCGGCATTCGTGAGAAAAGGTGATCTGTCGGGCGTCAGTGTGATCGACTCGCCAGAGCGATATCGATCCGACGCTGCAATGACCTTCTGTCGTGCACGTCACGCAATCCTTACGGGGACCCCGACGAGGAAGCTCGTCCGATCACCGATCTCAGATCACGTCGTCGAATCCCGTCGGCGAAAACAAGCGCAAGGAGTTCCTGGACACGCGCTCCCGGAAGCTTTTCCGGGCGAACAGCTTGGCTTGAGCCTCGGCCGGCAGGTCGGTGATGTTCAGGATGTTCTTGACGATGAGGGTGTCGATCACGTCTTCGATCACACGCACGAAATCGGCATCGAGCCGCGAGAAACCATCGCCGTCGGCAGGGCGACCGACAAACGATTGGACGTCGGCGTGCTCGTCAGGAAGGAATTCCTGGGCCCAGGCGTCGGCGTTCCGATGCAGGCTTTCGATGCTTCCCGAGGGATTGCGGCGGACGTAGGGCATGGCGCGGTTCTCCGAACAGGAGTCACTCTACGTCGCGCGCGGCGCCATGAAGCTCGGAACTGCATGACTATTCCCGGGTACACGCATCTCCGTCTGGATTACGACGGGCAAAGAAAAGCCGGTCGCGGACCGGCTCTTGAGGCGCATCGACCGGCGTTCAGTGCAGGCCGGCGATGTAATCCGCCACCGCCTTGATCTCGCGGTCGTTCATCTTCGAAGCGACGCCGGTCATCTGGGTGCTGTTCTTGCGCACGCCACCCCGAAACGCGATCAGCTGCGCCTCGGTGTAGTCGGCGTGCTGACCGGACATCCGCGGGTATTGCGACGGAATACCGGCCCCGTTCGGGCTGTGGCAGCCCGCGCAGGCCGGAACGTTGCGTTCGGCGATGCCGCCGCGGTAGATCTTTTCGCCCAATGCGACGAGGTCGGCATTCTTGGCGAAGCCCGGTTTGGCGTGCTTCGAGGCGTAGAACGCAGCGACATTCTTCATGTCGTCTTCGCTCAGCGTGGCCGCAAAGCCATTCATGATGACGTTGACACGTTGCTTGCTCTTGAACTCGGTCAACTGCTTGACCAGGTATTCCGGATGCTGGCCCTGCAAGATGGGCTGCGCGGGGCTGCCACGGGAGCCATCGGCACTGTGACAGGCCGAACAAATGACAGCGATGGATTCACCTTTGGCCAGATCGGCCTTGGCCGGAGCGTGGGCCTCGTTCGCCGAAGCGGTGACGGCAGCGAACAACCAACAAGACAGCAGAGCGGACGCAAACTTCATGACGGATGCCGGGTGGAGAGGAATTAGCCGGCGATTCTACAATTGCAGAATTTGGCAGGTGGCATGTCCGAGCAAACGAAATTTCTCCCGTCGGTCGGCGAAGCAGTCACCGACGGCACGACTGCCGAAAAAAGAGCACTCGCCTGGACGCACACGGCGCGATTCCTCACCACCGCCAGCCGGCTCAGCGAACTGCCGCAGACCGAGTTGCCCGAGATCGCTTTTGTCGGACGTTCGAATGCCGGCAAATCAACTGCCATCAACACGCTGACACAGCAAAAGCGGCTGGCTTTCGCATCCAAGACGCCGGGGCGTACGCAGCACATCAACCTCTTCGAGCTGGGCCCGAAAACCAAGGCCGATACCTTGTTCGCCGACCTGCCCGGATACGGTTACGCCGCGGTCGCCCGAGGAGCCAAGCTGCGCTGGCAGCAGGTGATGGCCGACTACCTTGAAGTGCGACGCAGTCTCACCGGTCTGGTGCTGATGATCGATTCACGCCTCGGATTCACCGACCTCGATCGCCAACTGCTGGGCTTCGTCGCGCCGCGCATCGGCAACGGTGCGGTGAAGCTGCTGGTGCTGCTGACCAAATCAGACAAACTCAATCGCAGCGAAGCGGCTGCCGCGCTGGTGGCTGCGCAGTTGGCACTGGGCGAGATGACCACCGAAGAGGCGGACGTGAACGTCGCCTTGTTCTCGGCGCTGAAGAAAAGTGGAGTGGGGGATGCAGCCGTGCTGCTTCATGGCTGGGTCCACCCGCAGTCGCGATCGGCCGCCGCGTCAGGGGCGACCGAGAAACAGATACAGCCCTGATTCGCCCCGAGGGGCGTAAGTGACGCCCAGGTACAGCGGTCCCATGCCGGTGTCTGCGCCGACGAACGAGTCGCGTGCGAAGAATGGCGCTTCCTCGAGGCGCTGGTACATCGTCAAGCGGCCGAACAGCACATGGCTGCCTGCCAGATGGTTGTAGCGGTAGCCCGACAGCCGGTGAAACCCGCCGAGGTTGTAGCTGTAGCGCCCGAGACCGGACAGGTCTTCGCCACCAGCGCTCTTCGCGCGCACCTGCGCGTTGAATGTGCTGCGTCCCCAGGTCGCCGCGCTGGTTCCTTCGATCTCGAAACGGGTGAAGCTGTCGCACCCCTGTCGGCCTGAAGCGGCCCGCTTGCCGATGACGGTTTCAGCCTCGACTCGATAGCTGCGCAGCGGGAAGTTGACATAGTCCAGCTGATCCACGACGGCGCCCTGGCGCAGGCCGGTCTGGTGCACTGTCAAGTCGTTGCCCGGGCCTGTGAATCGGCCGAGATCAGTTCGGGGTGATTGCGGAAAACGACGTGGCTGATGCCCAGCCGCAGTTCGCCAAGTTCGCCCCAGGGTTTGTCCTTCAGGTCGAACACCAGACCACCGTCGCCCAGGATGCGGCCGTCGGTTTCGGTGGGAGCGAAAACACCGGGCACGCTCATGCTTGATCGCAACGCCAGCGCGAGGTCGCCGCTGCTGAGAATCACCGGCTCGCCGGTCTCCCCACGTTGGTGGCCACCGCGCGAAACGGAATAAGCAGTCGCGCAAAGTCGCGGACTGGCAACGTGTAGCGTCGCAGCAGGGTTTCGATACCCCGGCCGGACAAGGCACCCAGCGGCGCGCGCAGTTCACCGTCGCGCATGCCGAACTCTCGAGCAGCGGCGACACTTCGAAGTCGGCATCCTTGGGACGTTGCGTCAACAGCGGGCGATCGACCCGGCTGGCGAACACCTCCTCCCAGTTGATCGCGAGCAGTTCGGATTCGAGGCGACTGGCATCCATGCCGCTGGCGTACAACCCGCCGACGATCGCGCCCATCGAGGTGCCGGCGGTCACGTCGATCGGAATGCGTTCGCGCTCGAGCATCGTGAGCACGCCCACATGCGCCAGACCGCGCGCGCCGCCGCCCGACAGCAAGGCGGCTCATGCCGAAACTGTGCGTGAGGCATCAGCCTCGGCTGACTTGTCCACCGGCACGCACGAGCCCGCAATACCGACGCGCGTCAACCGGCATCGGTGAGCTGGCTCATTACCCTGTCGACCGCACGCTGGATCAGCTGGGTCTCCGACAGGGGCTGCACCAAACCTTCGCTGGCCAGGCGTTCCAGGGCCTGACGCGTGATGGAGTGCGTGCGCCCAGCGGTCTCGCCGGCGAAGACAAAGAATCTCAGCGAGTTGCTGCGCCACAGCAACTGAACCCGTCTCCATCGACCGCTGAGAAACCAGCGACAACTCGATCCGGGAGCCATCGCTTCGATCAGGTTCGCCGATCTCGGCTCTGTCGCTCCGGTGTCGGACATCAGATCGGCCGGAACGGTGTCCATCGAGAACACATCGATCAGCGAATCGGCAAATCCCTTGCGGGACTCTGAAAGAGGTTCTGCCGGGACTTCATCTCGCAGACGCTGCATGATTTCTTGAGGCGTCGGCTCCCGGGCGTCTGCTCGTGCGCCGGGGCGCAAGGCCTCGGTGTGTACCGCCATCAACTCGTCGAGCACTGCCTGCTGTTCGGCGTCGGGGACCGCTACCAGTGCCATGCCGGATCTCAATCGCTTCAGCAGGTCGGGCAGCAATCCCAGCAGTCGCTGCCGACTTTGCGGATGGTCCGGCAGGCGCAGGCTCCACAGCAGGTCGTCGATCGCCTTCAGGTACCCGGAGGTGCGTTCGTCGTTGTCGCCGAAGCGCAGCATCGACTCGGTCACCACTCGCGCCCACACCTGGGTCAGGAAATTGAAGATGCGTGGCGTCGTGCGCACGGTGCGGATCTGCTCGGCCAGCTGGTGTGACAGCTCTCGCTCGAGTCCTTCGCGGCGCTCTGTTGCCGTCAGTGCGTCGATCGTGGGTTGGGCCTGAGTCTGCTGCTGGTGCAACTCCTCGTTCAGATGCGCTTCGAGGCGGGCCAAGCCATCGGCGTAGATCGACGCGGTCTGCTCGGGTGCCGAGGCGATCTCGTGAGCCAACGATTCGCAAAACGCCACCAGCCGCCCGGTGCGGGCGTCGCCTGCCTGAGGCCACACCTGACTCGCCGAGGCAATGCGGTTCATCAGCAGCCACACCGGATGGTTGTGGCCTTCGAGCATGCTGCGATCGACCAGCGCTACGCGCAGCGCCGACACCTGCAGGCGTGCCATCACGGCGCGCAGTGCCGGCGAGAGCTGAGCGTCGGACAGCACGGCTTCGAAGATCCGGGACAGCAGTTCGACGATCTGGCGATCGATGACCTCGTGGGCATGGCTGAGCAGGGCGGCGCTGTGAGCGCGCAACGGGGCGGGTGTCTGCGTCGCCGTCGTGGTGGCCGCCAGGCTGTCGGCTGTGGAGCGACTTTGGAGCAAGGTCTCGATCTGTTGAAGCGCCTGTTCGAACGCAGCAGTGATCCCCGTGCCGATCGGCGCGCTCCGCGCGGCGGACGGCGGCGGCGTGGCGGGGGCGACGTGTCGAAGATCGAGGGCAGTGGCCCCTCCCGACGCACCCCCGGCGCCTTTCGACCCCGGCATCTTGTTCAACAGGTGATCGAAGCTTTTCGACGCAGCATCGCCCGCTGCCGTCGGCGCGGCGGGAATGCCGCTGGGCAAGATCATCGTCCGGTAGATGCTCGGTTCCACGCCCTGGGATTCGAGACGCGTGCACGCGCCGGCCCAAGCCATCTTCAGCTGAGTGGCGATACCAGCGGCGGCCGTTCGCAGCAGCAGGCTGCGTTGCACGGGCACCTGATTGATGGCGCAGACGGCGTCCCATAGCGCCTGCGCGTAGGCCGAGGGCCGCAGTGGGTTGGATTCGGCGCTGACGTGCGACTGGCCAACCAGCGTCGAGGTGAAGGTCTGCAATTCACGCAGTTCCCATTCGGTGGCGCTGTCGATCAACTGGGCGGCGCGCGAGATTTCGATGTCCGCTTCGACCCGGGTTTCGTCCATCAACTGCAAGCCATCCATCGCCGATGCGGCTCCGGTGGACGGGGGGCTGTCGAGCCCGTGCAGATCGGCCATGACGAGGCGCTGCAAGCTGTCGACGAAGGTTTGTCCAAACAAGCGTGCTTCGCGCTGCAGCGAGTCGGCCGTCTCGTACTGCATCTTTCGATCGCTGCCAGAAACCGTTGAACCCGGTCTCTCCGATCGCTGCAACTGGGACAAGGTCGTCGCTGCCGTGCGTTCGACGAGAGCAGCCGATCGAGACAACTCGTCCTCGACGAAGCGCAGCATCAAGGGAGAAATCGGCATGGTGATGGGCCGTTGGAGACCGGTTGCAATCGGTTGAATTATCCGATTGATCCGTCCCTGTCCGAGTCTGACACAGCGTTTTGCATCCATGAAAAAGGGCTGCCGAAGCAGCCCTTTTCACCAGCAAGACGTCCAGGCCCGTCGGGCCTGGAGCCAGCCATGCACGTTTACATGTCCATGCCGCCCATGCCGCCCATACCACCCATGCCGCCGCCCATGCCGCCGCCTGCACCGGATTCGTCCTTCGGTGCTTCGGAGACCATGCACTCGGTCGTCAGCATCAGCGATGCGACCGATGCTGCGTTCTGCAGCGCCGTGCGGGTCACCTTGGTCGGATCGAGGATGCCCATTTCGATCATGTCGCCGTAGGTGCCGTTGGCGGCGTTGTAGCCGTACGTGCCCTTGCCGGCCAGCACCGCATTCACGACCACGCTTGGCTCTTCGCCAGCGTTGGACACGATGATGCGCATGGGCTCTTCGATGGCACGCAGGATCAGCTTGATGCCGGCATCCTGGTCCGGGTTGTCACCCTTGATGACACCCGCCGTCTGCTTGGCGCGCAGCAACGCCACGCC
>JARXKP010000377.1 GCA_030271615.1 Pseudomonadota bacterium | reverse complement strand
TGATCGAAACCCCCTATGAGCGGTTGCCGCAGATCGGAGCGCGCACTTTGCAGCAACCGGTGGGCGAGGGTTTCGAAGTCGATTTCGAGGGCGAGTTCAACCGCTTCGCCAACCCGGACGGAACCCTCGACCCAAAGCGGCCGGCCGGCGTTCGGCTGCATGCCTTGGCGAGCATCAGTCGACCGTGGTTGACGCCGGGCTGGAGTCTGACGCCGAAGGTGTCGCTGAATGCCGCTTCGTACTCGCTTGATCACGCTGTGGCCGACGGCAGCAAGCAGACTTCTCGTGTGATCCCATCTGTCAGCCTCGACAGCGCCTGGTTGCTCGAACGCGACTCGTCCTGGTTCGGCAAAGCGTTGCGGCAGACCCTCGAGCCCCGACTGCTCTATGTGAATACGCCTTATCACAGGCAGGACAACCTGCCCAATTTCGATTCCGCAGGGCGTGACTTCAACTTTGAAACGATCTTCACCGAGAACTCGTTCTCCGGCGTCGATCGTGTTTCCGACTCGCACGCGCTGACCGCCGGCGTCACCACCCGATTGCTCGATCCCGTGACCGGCGCCGAATCGATGCGTCTCGGCGTGGTGCAGCGCTATCTGTTCAGCGACCAGCGCATCACGCCCGAGGGCACCACGCTCACCCAGCGCATTTCGGATCTGCTGTTGCTCGGCTCGACGAGCGTGATTCCGCAATGGTCGCTGTCGGCCTCGGTGCAGTACAACCCGCAACTGGGTGCGGCAGTGCGTTCGATCGTTGGCGCGACCTATTCGCCCAGTCCGTTCCACACGGTCAGTGCCATCTACCGCCAGACCCGCAATTTGACCGAACAGCTGGAGATCGGCTGGCAGTGGCCGGTCTACGGCCGCACGCCCGACAGCGTCGATCTTGCCGGCGTGTCGCATGGCGACCCCGCCAGTTGCAACGGTGCGCTCTACACCGTCGGACGTGTCAACTACAGCACGCGCGACAGCCGCATCGTCGATGCGATCCTGGGGCTGGAGTACGACGCCGGCTGCTGGATCGGACGGGTCGTCGCGGAACGTTTGTCCACCGGACAGACCGAAGCGACGACGCGCCTGTTGATCCAGCTCGAATTGGTCGGACTGTCGAGGCTCGGGTCGAACCCGTTGCAGGTGCTGAAGGACAATGTGCCCGGATACCGGTTGTTGCGTGACGGACCCTTGGCTCCCCAGAGCGTCACCCCTTTTTATGAGTGAACCCTTGAGATCGATTGTTGTTGCTTTCGTCGCCGTCGGCGCACTCGCCAGCCCGCTGTCAGCGGCATTTGGTCAGGCCGCTTCAAGCGCAACCTCGAGCGTGCGCAGCGCCGACTTCATCCTTGCTGTGGTGAACCAGGAGCTGGTGACCGCTGCCGAGGTCGAGCAGCGCCTGCTGCGCGTGCGCGAAAGCGCCAAGCGCTCCGGGACCGCTTTACCACCGGACGCAGAACTGCGTCAACAGCTGCTCGATCTGCTGATCGACGAGCGCGCCCAGGTCACGTACGCCCGCGAAAACGGACCGCGCATCGACGAAGGCGAGGTGGATCGGGCCGTGGCCAATGTGGCCGCACAGAACCAGGTGACGGTGGCGCAGCTGCGTCAGCGACTGGCAGAGGACGGCATCGAGTACAGCCGTTTCCGCAAGAACATACGCGAACAGATGCTGGTCGAGCGCGTGCGTGAGCGCGAGGTGCAGGCGCGCATCCGAATTTCTGACGCGGAAATCGACGCGGTGATCGAAAGGCAGCGCGCCGAGGCGGCCACGCGTGGGGAGTACAACATTGCGCAAATCCTGGTTTCCGTGCCGGACAACGCCAGTGACGCGGTGGTCGCCGAGCGAAAAGCCATTGCCGATGCCGCGCTGGCTCGTGTGAAGGCGGGCGAGCCATTCGAAGCCGTTGCCCGAGCGGTGTCCGAAGACAGCAACAAGGAGCAGGGTGGCGCCATCGGCCTGCGTGCGGCAGATCGGTTACCCGACTTGTTCGTCGAGCGCGTGCGGTCGTTCAAGATCGGACAGGTAGCTGACGCGCCACTGCGCACCGGGGCCGGTTTCCACCTGCTCAAACTGGTCGATCGACGCGACGGTCAGGCCTTCTCGGTCACCGAGACCCATGCACACCACATTCTGCTGCGCGTCACTGCTCAGCTTGATCAGGCCTCGGCGATGCGGCGTCTGGCGGAGCTCAAGCGGCAGATTCTCGACGGCAGCCATAGTTTCGAGCAGCTCGCGAAAGAGAACTCCGAGGACGGCAGCGCGGCCCAGGGAGGTGATCTGGGCTGGGCGCCCTTTGGCACGTTCGTTCCGGAATTCCACGAGGCGATGAACGCGCTGCCTATCGGTGGTCTGTCGGACCCGGTGGTATCGCGATTCGGGGTGCACCTGATCCAGGTCAACGAACGCCGGCAGGCGGCGCTCGACTCCAAGCAGGAGCGCGACCAGGCCCGGAACCAGCTGCGCGAAAAGAAATATGAAGCAGCCTACGCCGACTGGAGCCGTGACCTGCGCGCGCGCGCTTACGTGGAGTTGCGCGAGCCTCCCCAGTGAGCGGCCACCGGGCACTGTCGCCGTGATGACGAGCGATCCCGTATCGCCGGGCTCGTGATGGCGCATATTGCGCG
>JARXKP010000064.1 GCA_030271615.1 Pseudomonadota bacterium | reverse complement strand
CCTACAGCGTGCTGCTGCTCGACGAGGTCGAGAAGGCGCACCCCGATGTGTTCAATGTGCTGTTGCAGGTGCTCGACGACGGCCGCCTGACCGACGGGCAGGGCCGCACCGTCGACTTCAAGAACTGCGTGATCGTGATGACCAGCAACCTCGGTTCGCACCAGATCATGCAGATGGCCGGGCAGGACAGCGAGCTGATCCGCGAGGCGGTGTGGGTCGAGGTGAAGCAGCATTTCCGGCCCGAGTTCCTGAACCGCATAGACGAGGTCGTGGTGTTCCACGCGCTCGATCACGGCAACATCGCGGCCATCGCGAAGATTCAACTCAAGGCGCTCGAATCACGGCTCGAGAAGATGGACATGAAGCTCGAGGTGTCGGAGCAGGCACTGGCCGAGCTGGCCAAGGCTGGTTTCGATCCGGTGTTCGGCGCACGGCCGTTGAAGCGTGCGATCCAGCAGCGTATCGAGAACCCGGTCGCGAAGCTGATCCTCGAGGGCAAGTTCGGCCCGAAGGACGTGATTCCGGTGGGTGTCGAAGACGGGGAATTCGTCTTCGACCGCGTGGTTCACTGAAGAACCCGAGCGGCGATCAACGATCCAGCAAGGGATCGAGCCGCTCGATCTGCAGCCGGGCGAGCGTCAGGTTGGCGTTCGTCCGGTCCAGCACGGTCAGCAGCGCCATGCCGGCGTGCTTGGGCACCGAGCGCAGCAGCAGATGGTGTGAGCCCAGCGTGATGGCAGCGTCGGGCAGGGTGTGACCGAGGCCGAGCGCGCGGCTGCTGGTACCCATCGACGACAGCAGTGCGCGGCCGTGTCGCGCGAGCTCCACGGCAGGTGCGCCCGCGCCCGAATGCGCCACCGGCAGTCCCGAGCTGACGTCGAACACGCAGCAGCCGACGACGCCGGCGAGCTCGCACACCTGGTGCACATAGACGTCGAGCACGTCGTCGTGCAGCGGCGTCGGTCGCGTCATCACATCGGGCATCGGGCGCAACGGCAGCAGGTTGGTCGCCGCGAAACCGGGGCGATCGGCGGGCGTCTCTGAAGCGGCGTAGTCGGCATCGATTCGTGCGCTCACCTTCGCTGCAGCCTGACTCGTGGCGGCCACCGGTCTCGCGGCGGTGCTGGCGCCCGGCGCACCGCTGCGAACGGGTGCGCCCGGAAAACTGGCCGGTGCCGGGGTCCGCGGAGCCATCGGACCGTGCAATCGGCCCCAGGTGCCATTGATGAAGTTCCAGGCGTCGGCGGGTCGCGTCACCACCGGTGTGGTGCGCACGGTGATCGAGGTGCCGCGCACCATGTCCTGGCCGCCGGTCATCAGCGTGGTGGTGTTGGTCAGTGGCAGCAGCAGCAGGTGGCGGTTCTGCCACGGGCTGCGGATCATTTCCTCGTGCCAGGGGCGCAGCGTGTTGTTGACCGTCTCGGCCGGCAGCGCGCCGATCATCATCACGCCGAGCTGGCTGTAGGCGAGCAGCGTGCGGGCCACCGCGTGGCGTGCCGTGGCGTCGGTGGTGTCGTCGACGTCGGTCGAATAGATGCGCAGCAGATCCTGCGGGGAAACGGGCACCTCGACGAAGTCGAGCGTGGCAAGCGGCGTGCCGTAGCCCTGCCGGCGCAGCACCAGCTTCTGGACAGGCCGGTTGCTCGCCGCCGCGATACCGCGCAGCAGCTGGCGCGAAGACCGCGTAGCCAAGTCGTGCACCGCGATGAATTCCGGGTGCAGGTGCTCGAACTGCTGCTGCAGTGCCTCGCCCGGCGCGCACGACACGAACAGCTCGCGAACGTTGTTGCCGACGGGGCGCCCGATGTCCTGACGCTGAGCGGAGCGCCCCTCGTCTTCGCGACTCATGATCTGGGTGGCCAGTGCGGTCTGCGCTCGCGTCGATTCCCATCCGTCGTTCTCGCTGGATGTCGACGGGGGCTGGTCCGCGTAGGGGCTTCCGTCGCGGCTGGTGTAGTTGCTCATGGTGCCCTCTTTGATGAGTCGAATTTCAAGGCGGTTCGCAGGGCCGGATGTCGGGGTGCGCGGAGGGTGTTCAGTGACGCTGATGGCGCATGCTGGCACGACTGCCAGGCGTCGGCCATCCCGCGAAAGCGAGCTCGCAAGCCCCGGTTTGCGCGGTCCCCTGCAACGGGCCGTTCGAAGGGGCGCCGATAGAATGACCGGATGCCCGAACAAGCCTTCCACTCGACACACCGATGCTGTGCCTTCGCCCGCCATGCCGCTGATTGATCCGGCGCGCACACGGCTGCCGGTGGTGATCATCGGTGCCGGACTCGCCGGCTTGACGGTGGCGTTGCACCTGGCCAGCGAACACCGGGTGATTGTCCTTGCCAAACGCCGACTCGATGAAGCGGCGACCGCCTGGGCACAGGGCGGCATCGTCGGTGTGCTGGGCGACGACGACAGCATCGATTCGCACGTCCGTGACACGCAGGACGCCGGTGCCGGACTGGTCGATGAGCACACGGCGCGCTTCATCGCTCAGCACAGCGCCGAAGCGATCGGCTGGCTGGTGGCGCGCGGGGTGCCGTTCTCGGCCGACCCCAACGGCCCGCTGGGCCTGCACCTGACGCGCGAAGGTGGACATGCGGTACGCCGCATCGCCCATGCGGCCGATGCGACCGGCAAGGCCATCCATGACGTGCTGCTCGACGAAGTCAAGCGCCACCCGAACATCGACATGCGCGAACGCTGGATGGCGGTCGACGTCATCACGTCGCGACAGCTCAAGCGCGACGAGCCTGCCCGCTGCTATGGCGTCTATGCGCTCGACATCGACCGCCAGCGCGTCGAGACGCTGCCGGCGCGCGCGGTGGTGCTGGCCACCGGCGGCGTCGGCAAGGTGTATCGCTACACCAGCAACCCCGACACCGCCACCGGCGACGGCATCGCGATGGCGTGGCGCGCCGGCTGCCGCATCGGCAACATGGAATTCATCCAGTTCCACCCGACCTGCCTGTACCACCCGCAGGAGCGCAGCTTCCTGATCACCGAGGCGCTGCGCGGCGAAGGCGGTCACCTCAAGCTGCCGGACGGCACCCGTTTCATGGCCGCCCACGACGAGCGCATGGAGCTGGCGCCGCGCGACATCGTCGCGCGCGCGATCGACTTCGAGATGAAGAAGCACGGGCTCGACCACGTGTGGCTCGATGCCACGCACCTGGGCGAGGCCTTCCTGAAGGAGCATTTCCCGACGATCCATGCGCGTTGTCTGGCGCTGGGCATCGACATCGCACGGCAGCCGATTCCGGTGGTGCCGGCCGCGCACTACACCTGCGGTGGCGTCGTCACCGACCTGCACGGCCGCACCGACCTGCCGGGTCTGTATGCGGTCGGCGAGACCACCTATACCGGGCTGCACGGCGCCAACCGGCTGGCCAGCAACTCGCTGCTCGAATGCGTGGTGCTTGGGCGCACGTGCGCACTGGACATCGAGGCGCTGGGCGAGCGTGCCGAACCGCAGCTGCCGGCCTGGGACGAAAGCCAGGTCGAGAACGCCGACGAGCAGGTGGTCATCGCCCACAACTGGGACGAGTTGCGCCTGCTGATGTGGAACTACGTCGGCATCGTGCGCACGACGAAGCGGCTCGAGCGGGCGCTGCACCGCATCAAGCTGCTGCGCAGCGAGATCGACGACTACTACGGCAGCTTCCGTGTCAACCGCGACCTGCTGGAGTTGCGCAACCTGGTCGATTGCGCCGAGTTGATCGTGCGTTCGGCACTGATGCGCCACGAGAGCCGGGGTCTGCACTACAGCCGTGACTATCCGCAGTCGCTGCCGGTCAGTTTCCCGACCGTGCTGGTTCGACGCACGCGCACCGGCAAGAAGCCCAAGACGCACGGACTGAGTGTTTGACGGTCCTCCGGAAGCAGGAAGTCCGGCCGTGGCCGGGCGACTCGCTCTGCAACGAGGCATTTCTCAGCGCCTGGCGCGCAGGACGACCTTGGCCTGCACGAACTCGAACGCGAAATCGACCGATTCGGTGATGGCACGCTCGGTATCGGTGCGCTCGCGCTCGGTCAGGTAGAACGAGAAGTCGACGTCGTGGCGGATGTAGCGCGGTGGCAGCCGGTTCAAGGCGACGCAGGCGACATCGGCCAGGATGTGCGGGTCGTTCAGGTGCGCAAAGCGCGGCGCCGCGGCGAGTACGGCGTCCATGACCGAACGCTCGTGGTGGTTGTGGATCGAATCAAACACTGTGCTCATGGCGGTCTCCGCTCCTTCGTGGAGCTGTGAACCCGCAGTGTCGAGCCGTCGAGATGAGGGCAAGCCTCGAAATAGCACCGGAACTGCCGCCCAGATGGTCAGCCGCGGATCGGTCGCCCCAGCCCTGGCCGCGCCCTGCGGCCAAACGGCGTTCAGAGGATCGACAGCACCCGCATCGAGTAGTCGGTTGCCTTGACGTCCTTGGTGAGCCGTCCGATCGAGATGCGGTCGACGCCGGTCGAAGCGATCTCGCGTACCTGGTCGAGTTGCACGCCGCCCGACACCTCGAGCAGCGCGCGACCGCCTATCAGAGCGACGGCCTCGCGCATGCGTGGCACATCGAAGTTGTCGAGCAGCACGCTGGGCGCGCCGGCGGCCAGCGCCTCGGTCAGTTGTTCCAGCGACTCGACCTCGATCTGGATGTCGACCCCGGCCTGGAGCGCCGCGGCCTGGCGCAGCACCGCGGTGATGCCGCCGGCCGCCGCGATGTGGTTTTCCTTGATCAGGATGCCGTGCCACAGCGCGAGCCGCTGGTTGCGGCCGCCGCCGGTTCGCACCGCGTACTTCTGCGCCTGGCGCAGGCCGGGCATCGTCTTGCGGGTGTCGAGAATCACGCAGCCACGCGGGTTGGGCGAGGCACCGGCGATCGCGTCGACGTAGCGTCGGGTCAGGGTCGCGGTGGCGGACAGCAGCTGCAGGAAATTGAGGGCGGGCCGCTCGGCTGACAACAGGGCGCGCGCGTCGGAGGTGATCTCGCAGACCCGGGTGTCGGAGGCCATGGTCGCGCCTTCGGCCACCAGCCAGTCGACGCGAGCGCCGGGGTCAAGTGCGGCGATGCAAGCGTCGAACCACTCGCGCCCGCACAGCACCGCTGGCTCGCGCACGATCACCCGGGCTGCGACGCGCTGTCCGGCCGGAATCAGCTCGGCGGTCCAGTCGTGCTGGCCGATGTCTTCCATCAGCGCGTCGCGCACATTGCGTGCACGTGCCGTGGCCAGGTCTTCGTTGATGCTGAACATCAGGCTGCGCCGATATGAGGCACCAGCCCGGACTTCTGCGTGGCAGCAGGATGGCGCGCGACGAAGTCCAGCATGCGGTCGATGCAGCCCAGCGCCTGGCTGCGAATCGGCTCGGCGACGTGGATTTCACCGCGGCCCGATTCGAGGCAATCGATCACGCCCTGCAGCGCGTTCATCGCCATCCAGGGGCAATGCGCGCAGCTCTTGCACGTGGCGCTGTCGCCAGCCGTGGGCGCTTCGAGCAGGGTCTTGGTCGGCGCGAGCTGGCGCATGCGGTGCATCAGCCCGTTGTCGGTCGCCACGATGAAGGTCTGTGCGTCGAGTGTGGTGACCGCATTCAACAGCTGCGTGGTCGATCCGACCACATCGGCGAGCTTCACCACCGCCTCGGGTGATTCGGGGTGCACCAGCACCTTCGCGTCGGGGTGCTGCGCCTTCAGCAGGGCCAGTTCCACGCCCTTGAATTCGTCGTGCACGATGCACTCGCCGTTCCACATCAGCATGTCGGCGCCGGTCTGCTGCTGGATGTAGCGGCCCAGATGCCGGTCGGGCGCCCACAGCACTTTCCTGCCCTGGTCTTTCAGGTGCTGGACGATCGCCAGTGCGCACGAGCTGGTCACCATCCAGTCGGCCCGTGCCTTCACCGCCGCGCTGGTGTTGGCGTAGACCACCACGGTGCGGTCGGGGTGTGAATCGCAGAACTGCGAAAACGCATCCGCCGGGCAGCCGAGGTCGAGCGAGCAGGTGGCGTCGAGGTCGGGCATCAACACCCGTTTGTCTGGACTCAGGATCTTCGCGCTCTCGCCCATGAATCGCACGCCGGCCACGACCAGCGTGCGGCTGGCATGGTCGCGGCCGAAACGCGCCATCTCCAGCGAATCGGCGACGCAGCCGCCGGTTTCGAGTGCCAGGTCTTGCAGGTCGCCGTCGGCGTAGTAGTGCGCGACCAGCACCGCGTTGTGCTGCTTCAGCAGGGCTGCGGCACGCGACTTCAATGCGATGCGTTCTGCGGGGGTCAGAGGCGCCGGCACCTTGGCCCAGGCCTGCGCAGTGCAACTCGTGCCACGGGCGTCCTGACGCGTGTAATCGAACAACACCTGGGTCATGGGCACTTCGTTGTGGATGTCGATGCGACGGATCGTCAGACCTTCTTCTTGGCCTGCGGACCGGCGAGCGACCGTTCAAGCGTGGCTGCGTCGCGTTCGTCGACGGGCACCGCCTTGTAATCGTCCGGTCCCACCTTTTCAGAGCGCAGGTAGCCGAGCTTGGTGATCACCGGTTCCTTGGGCCATTCACCCGACAGCGCTGCGAACTCCAGGAAATGCAGGTGCCCGCCGACGATGTACAGGATCGTCGAGACCTCGGCCGACACGCCTTCGACCTGGACGTCGACGTCTCCGAACACCATTTCGGTCGGGCTGACACGGGGGACCGATTGCGGCATCGAAAAATCGATGTACGAGCCGACGCCGGTGTGCGTGCGGGCCGACGCCTTGGCGTGGGCGATCTGTGAACGCAGGGCAGCCAGAACCGGTTGCGGGCCCTGCAGGGCGGCTTCGAGAACCTGCTGCTCGAATGGGGTGAGGGGTTGCATGGGATTCCTTGCTGAATAGGGACTGGCGGATCGCGCCGCGGGCGACATTATGGTTCGGGGTCAGCAAGAGGGCCTGGTCCGCCGATAGATCAGCCCAGGAACCGACTCGGCGGCATACCGACCGAGCGTCTGACCATCGCGCTGAAGGCGCTGGCGCTGGCGTAGCCCAGTTCGGCCGCGATGGTGCTCATCGGCAGCTTTCGTGCGGCCATCGACAGCGCTTTCGCAAGCAGCACCTGCTGGCGCCACTGCATGAAGGTGGTGTCGAGTTCGGATCGGAACAGGCGCGTGATGGTGCGCACGCTGGCACCGGCGAGATGCGCGGCGTCATCCAGGGTGGTCCAGCGTGCCGGGTCTTCGAGCACGGTTTCGCACAGCGCCCGCAGGCGTTTTTCCTGCGGCAGATCGACGCCCAGGCGCACGGGCTGCGCGTGGGCGAGTTCTTCCATCACCAGTTGCCCGATGCAGCGCTCGCGCTCGGTGGGCGTGCCGTTTCCGGGGTCGATGGGCAGGTGGAGCACCAGTTCCCGCAGCAGGCTCGACACCTCGAGGACCCGGCAATGGCGCCAGGCGTGTGCGTCGTCGGGGATGCGCAGCGGTCCGGTGTGGGCGGCGTCCTGATGGACGTACAGCGTCTGGAGGTTGGCGTCCTCGACGACGGTCACGATGTGCTCCAGGTTCGGCGGAATCCACAGCGCACGCTGCGGCGGAACCAGATAGGTGCTGAGCCCGGCGGTCATCCGGATCACGCCCTTTGCTCGACATCGAGACCTGTGCCCACGGGTGGCTGTGCGGGTCGACGCGGGTGTCGGCGGCCAGGTGACGCTGCTTCGCACGCAAAGGTCGCTCGGCGGTCGGCGCATACACCTGCGGATCGATGGGCGGCACGCTGGTGCGGCGCCTCTGTGGCGAATTCGATGGGCGGCCGACAGCCGACGAGGCGGGTCGCTCCATGTTCAGTTCCTTTCGACAGGGCGGATGTTCTTGGCCTGTTCGCGACAATTATTGTCTGACTATCGTCACTGCGACGCATCCACCAACACTACATTGGCTGCGTCAGGGCTGCGACCGGCAGCCAAACCGGAACCTCCACCGATGATCGTGTCCGCCGCCCCCACCGTTTCCCTGCGTGAAGACGCCCGCACCATTGCGCTGGTCGGTCTGGCGCATGGCACGTCGCACTTCTTCCACCTGCTGCTGCCACCGCTGTTTCCGCTGTTCATCCGCGACTTCGGCTTCAGCTACGCCGAGCTGGGTCTGCTGGTCACCACGTTTTTCGTGATTTCGGGCATCGGCCAGGCGCTGGCGGGTTTCGTGGTTGACCGCATCGGCGCGCGACCGGTGCTGTTCACCGCGCTGGCGTGCTTCGCGCTGTCGGGCGTCGTGGTGTCGCTGTCCACCGGGTACGGCGGGCTGATGCTGGCGGCGGCGCTGGCCGGGCTGGGCAATTGCCCGTTTCACCCGGCCGACTTCACCATCCTGAACCGACGCATCTCGGCCCCGCGGCTCGGGCACGCGTTCAGCGTCCACGGCCTGACCGGCAACCTGGGTTGGGCTGCTGCGCCGCTTTTCCTGACCGGACTCAGCGCGTTGTTCGGGTCGTGGCGACCGGCGGCGGCCTGTGCGTCGCTGTGGGCGGTGGCCGTGCTGGCGATCCTGTGGTGGCACCGCGATGCGATCGATGACCGGCCAGGTCGTGGTGCATCGGCTGTCGCCACGGGGGGTGTCGGCCCCGTCGTTGCGGCCGAGCACCCGCTGGCCTTCCTGCGGCTGCCGTCGGTGTGGCTGTGTTTCTCGTTCTTCTTCTGGTCCACCTGCGCGCTCAGTGCGATCCAGAGTTTCGCCAGCCCGGCGCTGCAGCAGATGGTCGGCTTGCCGCTGTCGGTGACCTCGCTGGTCGTCACGGGCTACATGCTGTTCGGCGCGGTCGGTATCGTCATCGGCGGGTTCTTTGCGGCGCAAAGCGAGCGGCTTGAAAAGATCATCGGCACCTGTCTGCTGGCGTCGGCAGCGATGCTGGCACTGGTCGGCACGGGGGTGGTGCCCGGTGTGATGGCGGCAGTCCTGACCGCCGTGGCCGGCTTCGGCACCGGCTTGGCCGGGCCGTCACGCGACATGCTGATCAAGCGCGCCGCGCCGCCGGGAGCCACTGGCCGCGTCTACGGAACGGTGTATTCGGGTCTGGATCTCGGCTTTGCACTGGCGGCGCCGGTGTTCGGCTCGCTGCTCGACCATGGCATGGCGTCAGGGGTGTTCTACGGCTCGGCGCTGACCCTGGTG
The DNA here is from genome assembly GCA_030271615.1 of Pseudomonadota bacterium. GTDB lineage: Bacteria > Pseudomonadota > Gammaproteobacteria > Burkholderiales > Burkholderiaceae_C > PBB1. The sequence goes on along the minus strand of JARXKP010000064.1, from coordinate 5,243 downwards.
TTCGGTGTCGTTTCGGCGGCGGCGGTGGGGCTGGGCATCCATCGCCAGCGTGTCGCGCCGAGCGCGCCAGCGGTGACCCGGGTCGCCTGACAGATCCGCCCAGCGCGCGGCAGGACCTGCGATCCGCGAGGGTTGCGCGGTCATGGCACAGTGGTGGCTTCATCCAATCCGATCGACGCCCATGAGTTCAGCCGCCACGCCAGTCACTTCCAGCGCCAGCACCTGCGATCTGTGCGATACGCACAAACACGACAGCTCCGGCTCGTTCCGGGTGTTGCCACCCGTGTTCAAGGACTATGGCAAACGCATCCGTTTTGCCGGACCGATCAGCACGGTCAAGTGCTTCGAGGACAACACGGCCGTGAAGGCGGCGCTCGAAGAGCCGGGCCTGGGCCGTGTGCTGGTCGTCGACGGCGGCGGCTCGCTGCGTCGCGCGCTGGTCGGCGGCAACATCGCCGCCTCGGCGGCGAAAAACGGCTGGGCCGGCATCGTCGTCGATGGCTGCGTGCGTGACAGCGCCGAGCTGGCCGCCGCCGATGTGGGCATTCGTGCGCTCGCCCTGATGCCGTTGCCCACCGACCGCAAGAATCAAGGTCTGCGCGACGGTGTGCTGTTGATCCAGGGCGTCACCGTGCGCCCCGGTGAGTGGCTGGTGGCCGATGAAGACGGCATCGTCGTGATGGCCGCACCAGGTTGAACCGAGAGCAGGCTCAGGCCGGTGGTCACTGCCGGGGGTGGCGCTGAGCCCTGATGCGGAGGGTTCAGGGGCGCACGACCTCCAGCAGGCGATCGAGCCCGCCGCTGTCGATCGCGACCATCGCCTGTTCGCGCACGCGCGGCTTGGCGTGGTACGCGACTGACAGTCCGGCGGCACCCATCATCGGCAGATCGTTGGCGCCGTCGCCCATCACGATCGCCTGCGCCGGTGCGATGCCATGCACGGCGCAGGTCGCGAGCAGCGTGCGGCGCTTTTCCTCGCCGTCGCAGATGTCGCCCCAGGGCTGATCGACCATGCGTCCGGTCAGCAAGCCGGCCTCGACTTCCAGCACGTTCGAGCGTGCGGTGTCGATATGCAGACGGTCACGGATGCGATCGGTGAACCAGGTGAAGCCACCCGACACCAGCAGCGTTTTCAGGCCGGCTTCGCGGCACGCTCGCACCAGCGCTTCGGCTCCCGGATTCAGCTGCAGGCGCTGGTCGTAGACCTCCTGCAAAGCGCCCATCGGCACGCCTTTCAGCAGCGCGACCCGCCGACGCAGGCTGTCCTTGTAGTCGGCGATCTCGCCACGCATGGCCGCTTCGGTGATCGCCGACACCTCGGCCTTGCGCCCGGCCGCGCCGGCGATCTCGTCGACGCATTCGATGTTGATCAGCGTCGAGTCCATGTCGAAGGCGATCAGTTTGAAGTCGCCCAGGCGCAGCGGCGGCACGAAACCACGGCAGTTGAGGCCGGGGGCAACAGACAGGTCATTCATGAGCAAGGGCGCGCAAGGCGCGAGAAGGCCACGGTTCGGGTCACCTCTGTATTGTCCCGAACCTCCGTGTCAGGCGAGCGGGCTTCAAGGAAAGCCGTCGAGCCAGGGGGCTGCCCGGTCGCTTCAGGCCAGTTGCGGAAGCAGGCGACGGGTCGGTTCGATGCCCAGGTGGAGCAACTCCGAGATGTCTCGAATGTCGTCGTCCAGCGCTGGATGTTCCCAGCCATGGGTTGTGTGACGGGCCAGCCTGACGGCCAGCAGCACGCTTCGAACCTGCGGGCTGCGAGCCTGCTTGTCGTCGACCAGTTGCACCAGCAGCTCGGGCAGCCTCCACTCCTTCATCAGCGCCAGCCGCAATTCGCGAAAGTCGATGCCGAGGATCTCCTTTTGCGCCTGCAGGGTCCGCAAGCCCGGCTGCGCGGCCTGTCGCTGAATGATCTCGAGTGCCAGCTTTGGCGCGTGCAGCCAGAACAGCATCTCGACGAAGTGGTGCAGCAAGGCGACTTCATGGATCACCGACGCATCGGGATCGCTGCGGTGTGCGGCGAATCCCTGGGCGAAGCTCGCGGCGCGGTGACCCTGGACGATCACGTGGCTGAGTCCCTCCAGCGCTTCGGGCGAGTCTGACAACCAGTCCTGCACGGTCGGCATCTGTCCGAAATTGCGAAACAGCGGGCACACACCAATCAGCACCAGGGCTTCGAGCACCGTTTCGGGCGCCGACACCTGGTTGCCGCGGCGCTGGCTCCCGACGTGGCGCAGCAGGCGCAGTGTCATCAGCGGATCGTCGTTGATGGTGTCTGCCAGCACGTTGACGTCGGCCGAGTCTTCGTCGAGGGCCAGTTCGTCGATTTGCTGGGCGGTGTACGACAACACCGGGATTTCGGCGTCTCTAAAGTGACGTACCCACGCGTCCACGTCGCGCAAGGGCTGCAGCAGGAATTGGGGTTCGGGTTTCATGATGACCATGTCTCAAGCGCCGGCAGATGGACCAGCCCTGGATTCGGTATCGGCTCGAATCCGCCGAAACTGAAGTTTCGGCACCGCAGGGCCCTCATCCAGGCAGCGTTTGCCGACCTCCGGCCTGATTCAGCCAGACGTTCGATCCAGTCGGCTGGCCCAGGGCACACAACACATCGCGGATCAGCTGCGTCCGGTCTTTCGCCTCGGGCGTGGCACGCTCGACGAGCAGCTTGTCGTCGCCGACGCAGCGTCGGTGTCAGACGCCATGCTGGCGTGCCAACAAGGCCAGATGCCGTTCCAGCAGCGGACCCAGCGGGCCGCGGCCGAATCCCTCTCCGTAGGCCCGCTGAGGGAACATCACGTCCAGGTTGGTGTTTCCCTCCAGGAGGACCGGCCCATCGACCGTGGAGGCGATGTCCCACCCCACGAGGATCCGATGGGGAAAGGCCTGGTGCGCCGAGACGGCAAGGGCCTTGATGGCGGGCCAGGTACTCAAGACGCGACCACTCACCTTTCGCCCGGTGATCGGGTGATGGGTGTGGCGGAGACTGCATCCAGCCAATTGATCGCTCACCAGCAGACCCAACCGGCCGCTGTCCAGTTCGATCGGGGAGGCATATTCGTCCTTGCGCCCCCAGCGGGGTTCCAGCTTGGACAGGATGCGCAGCATTCCATGGGTCGCCACCGGCCGATCCGCGGCGTCAAGACAGGTCAGGACCCTGATCGTCACCAGAGATTGCTCGGCCAGGTCGGCGATCTCGGCGTGGTTGACCAATCTCGGCTGCACGAGCATGGGCACCGTGCCACCGATGACTCGCAGTAGTTCGAGCAAGGTGTCCAGATCGACTTCCGTGCCATCGGGCGCCCGATAGCGCTCGTGCGCCGTGCGCAGGAACATCAGGGCACCGCGAGCACCGCGGCCCCTGATCGGCTTGCAGAACAGGTCGCAGTCCAGTGCATCGCGAGAAGCCAACATGCTCAGTTGCGCGTTCTCGCAAGTCAGCAGCGTGGGTACCGCCGCCAGGCCTTCTTGTCGGCAGCGGGCGGCGAACACCCCTTTGTCCTTCATCTCAGTGGCAACAGCCGGCTGCGGCCTCATGTGATTCAGAACGGAGAGCAACCCGTTCTTTGTTTCGTATCGGGTGAGATAGAAAGCCGCCTCCTCGCGCCCTCCGGGGCGATAGAGGTCCTGCAAGTAGTAGGTGAGCGGATCGAAGCCGTCGCGAAAGGTCAGGATCAGCAAGTCACCGAGCTGGCCGAGCAAGGGCCTTTTCGAGGACTTGCGAACGCCGGGCCCGACCCTGAGCACCAGCCAGAGGCAGGCGCCGACCAAGAGCACGGGCAGCACGCCTGGAACGAAGGCCAGCCGTAGGGGCGGGTATCGTGGCTTGCGGAACAGATGTGCCCGCTCGTAGATGCGTCGGGCCTCAGCGCCCAAGGGCAAGGGCCAAGCGAGCCTGCGAGCGGACGTTGGCATGTCAACGGTCCCCAACAGGACCAGCGCGGCCACATAGCATTCAATGCTCAGCAACTCGCTCCACTCGCCAAGCGAAGCGATGTCGGTTGTCGAGGGCATCCCGGCGAACGTCGTGCGACTCCAGCACAAGTGGAGGATCACGAAAGCGCATTGCGCCATCGAACCGGCCAGCCACAGACGCCAGGCCCACGGCCGTCGATGCCGGCTGCTGATCGCTGCTCCGACCAGCGAACTGACGGCTGCCCACATGGGCATGTCAATCAGCCAGTCGTCGTCAATGATTCCGTTGCTGAAGAACTGGTCGCTGAACTGGATCGCGCCGAACAGCAGCATCGCCCCGATGGCAGCAACCCATCGCCCTCTTGCGTGGTTCTGTGGGCACTGGATCGTGATTTGGAACCACGACCATCCGAAGCCGAAAACCACCGCGGCATCGGTAGCGAACTGGACGGGAGAGCAGGCTTCTGAAGCAGTCCCTTTCGCAAGATACTGGGCCAGGCATGTCAATCCCAGAGACCCCGCGACCCAGACAAACAGGGTGAGGTGACTGACCGTCAGCGCGTCGAAATGCCTGATCCGAGCTTGCATGCGAGAACGCTCCTGCGCGGATCAAGAGCAGGTCGAGGCCTGGGTGGGTCCGCGTCATCTTCTCCGCCGCGTTGGCTCATGGAGAGCGAGCGCGGCGCTCGGCCGGAAAGTACAGCAGCTGCCTTAGCGGCAACTGAAGGGGCGGCGCTTGGCTACCGAACCAGCGGAACGGGCCGACCCTCGTCCGCCTTCGGCGTCCCCAGCGCCCGCAACACATCGCGAATCAACTGAGCCCGCTCCTTGGGGTCGGGAGTGGCGCGTTCGATGCGCAGCTTGTCGTTCCCCGCGAGCTTGATGTGGCGGTTCTTCTGCACCAGCTCGATGATCTTCATGGCGTCGATCGGCGGGTTCGGGCGGAAGCTGATCACCATCAGATTGGGCGCGGCGTCGATCTTGGATACGCCGTACGGTTTGGCCAGCACGCGCAGGCGGTGTACGTCGAACAGCGTCTGTCCCTGCGGCGGCAGCTTGCCGAAGCGATCGGTGATCTCTTCGAGCATCGCGTCGATCTGCTCGGTCTTGCTGGCAGTCGCGAGTCGCTTGTACAGGCTCAGGCGGGTGTGCACGTCGCCACAGTAGTCGGTGGTCAGCAGCGCGGGGGCGTGCAGGTTGATCTCGGTCGTCACGCTCAACGGCGACAGCAGGTCGGGCTCCTTGCCAGCCTTCAGCGAACGCACAGCCTCGGCCAGCATCTCGTTGTAGAGCTGGAAGCCGACCTCCATCATGTTGCCGCTCTGGTT
>JARXKP010000376.1 GCA_030271615.1 Pseudomonadota bacterium | reverse complement strand
CTGGGCAAGCTGGTGCGCGGCCAGATCGGCACCAACAACTACGACGGCAACACCACGCTGTGCATGGCGTCGGCCGTGTCGGGCTACAAGCGCTCGTTCGGCTCTGACGGCCCGCCCGGCTGCTACGGCGACTTCGAGCACACGCACTGCCTGATGGCCTTCGGCTCCAACCTGCCTGAGCAGCACCCGATCATCTACTGGCGGCTGAAGGAAGCGCTGGAGAAGCGCAAGTTCCCGCTGATCGTCGTCGACCCGCGCGTCACGATGCTGGCGCAGTTCGCCGACATCCACCTGCCGATCACGCCGGGCACCGACACCGTGCTGATCAACGCGATGATGCATGTGATCTTCAAGGAAGGTCTGCAGGACGACGACTACATCGCGAAGCACACGCAGGGCATCTCCGGCCTGCGCGAACTGCTGGCCGACTACGACCCGAAGATCGCGCAGCACGTGTGCGGCATCGACGAGGACCGCATCCGCACGGTGGCGCGTATCTACGCGAAGGCGCCCGCCGCAATGAGCATCTGGACGATGGGCATCAACCAGTCCACGCACGGCTCCGACGGCGTCGTCAACATCAACAACCTGAACCTCGTCACCGGCAACATCGGCATTCCCGGTGGCACCAGCCTGTCGATCACCGGCCAGTGCAACGCGATGGGCACGCGCGAATGGTCGTCGTGCTCGGGCCTGCCCGGCTACCGCGTGCTCGAAAAGGAAAAGGACCGCAAGGTCGTCGCCGATTTCTGGGGCATCGACGAGAGCTTCTTCCCGGCGGCGCGCGGCCTCGCGCAGACCGATATCTTCCCGGCCATCGAGACCGGCGAGATCAAGGGGCTGTGGCTGGTCGCGACCAACCCGATGACCTCGATGGCGAACCAGCCGCGCATCGTCAAGGCGATGGAGAACCTCGAGTTCCTGGTCGTGCAGGACGTGTATGAAGACGTGGAGACCAACAAGTACTCGCACGTCTTCCTGCCCGCCGCGGTGTGGGCCGAAAAAGAAGGCTGCCACACCAACACCGAGCGCCGCGTCAACCTGACGCGCAATGTGCTGAAGCCCTACGCCGACAGCAAGCCGGATTTCTGGATCTTCAACGAGATGGCCAAGCGGTTCGAGGACCGCAACAAGATCCACTTTCCCGAAACGCCCGAAGGCGCATTCGACGAGATGAAGGTGCTGTCCAAGGGGGCCGGGCGCACGCTCGACATCTCCGGCATGAGCTACGACCGCATCGAGGCCGCGCGCGGCATCCAGTGGCCGTACAGCGAGGCGCAGGCCGACGCCGACGCGGCCAAGATCAACAGCGCCGGGATCGCCGATGGCGGCTTCGACATGAAGCAACGCCAGGACTACCTCGGCAACCCGCGCCTGTACACCGACGGCAGGTTCCAGACGCCCGACGGTCATGCCAAGCTGATCCCGGTGCGCTTCGTCAACAACAACGAGTGCCCGGATGCCGAGTACCCGTTCTGGTTGAACTCGGGCCGCGTGGTCGAGCATTTCCACACCCGCACGCGCACCGGAAAGATCGGCAACTGCAACAAGTTCAGCCCGACGCCGTACATGGAAATGAACCCGGATGCCGCCGACGAACTGGGCATCGAGCACGCCAGCTACGTGCGCCTGGTGAGCCGGCGCGGCGATGCGGTGGTGATGGTGCAACTGACGCAACGCGTCGGCCGCGACATGCTGTTCGTGCCGTTTCACTTTCACGACTGTGTCAACCGCCTGACGCTCGGCCTGCTCGACCCGCATTCGCGCCAGCCGGCGTTCAAGCAGAACGCGGTGCGCGTCGAGAAGATCGACCAGAAGGAAGCGGCCCGTTTCAACCTTGAACGCCGGGCGTTTTGATATGAAACAGGCTTGCGATCACTTGAAGTGCGCAAGTTGGCGCGCCTTTGCTGGCCGGGTGTTGGTCTTCGACAAGAAGCAATCACCTCTCGACTCTCGGCAGGCGGTGTCCGGTGGGGGCGAACTCCGTGGCGACGAGAAGCGCAGGCCTGGGGTCGGCGCGAGCAGCGCGCTTCGTCGTCTGACTCGTCGCGGTTGTTTGAACGCCGTGAGCGCAGCGAACAGAGTGAGTTCGGCGACGCGACCGCAGGCCGAGCATCGCAGTGCAGTCGGCCTCCCAGGCCGACCGCCACGGTGTGAGCCCCTGCCGGGCACCGCCTGCTGCGATGCGCAAACGAACGGTGGCATGCCGGTCGCCACCCCATGGAGTCTTTGAAATGAACACCCGCACACTGCCCCTGGACGACCTGATTGCCTCGGCGACGACGACGATGGACTTCATGCCGCCACCTGCGGCCCGCGAGATCTGGGAGATCCGCACCGAAGAGCAGCTCTACGCGCGGCTCTCCGACCTGGACATCCCCGAGAACAACCGTTATGGCCAGAAGATCGACCTGATCGACCTGACCGAGAGCAAGGCACCGGTCGGTCGCTCGATGTTCATCAACGAGAACCCGGCGGTGGGGACCAACCCGAACCGCAACAAGCAGCACGGCTTCTATTTCACCGCCGACAACTGCATCGGCTGCCACGCCTGCGAAGCGGCGTGCAGCGAAAAGAACGACAACCCAGCGCACCTGGCGTTCCGCTCGGTCGGCTATGTCGAGGGCGGCAGCTTCCCCGACTA
>JARXKP010000375.1 GCA_030271615.1 Pseudomonadota bacterium | reverse complement strand
GAGCTGTCCATCAGCACCAGCCGATGCAGGTCGAGGACCATCGCGCGGGTTCCTTCGGGCAGGCTCTCGGCGAGGCTTTCGACCTTGGTCACCGCACCGAAGAAAAGCGCCCCGTACAGGTTGAACAGCAGCACTCCGGAAGGCACCGGCTGAGCCTCTGCGGCTGCGGCCTGCACCTGGAACAAGGTGCTCATCCGGTAGATGAAGAAGACACACGACAGCACCAGACCGATCTCGATCGCCACCGTGAGGTCGAAGACAACCGTCAGGAAAAAAGTGCCGAGCAGGATGGTGCGGTATCCCGCGCTGAACTGCCGCAGACGTGCGAATTCATGCCACTCGCCCATGTTGAACGCGACGAACAGCAGGATGCCGGCCAGCGCCGCCAGCGGTACGTGAACCGCCAGCGGCGCGGCGACCAGCACCACCGCGAGCAGGGTGATGGCGTGGACGATGCCGGCCACCGGGCTCGTGGCGCCCGAGCGCACGTTGGTCACGGTGCGCGCGATGGTGCCGGTGGTCGGGATGCCGCCGAACAGCGGCACCACCATGTTGGCGATGCCCTGGGCCATCAGCTCCTGGTTGGGATCGTGACGCGGCAAGGTGGTCAGGTTGTCGGCCACCCGTGCACACAGCAGCGACTCGACCGCACCGAGCATCGCGATGGTGATCGTCGGGATGAACAGCTGCTGTGCACTCTGCCAGCTGAAGTCGGGCAGCGACAGGCTGGGCAGACCTTGCGGGATGCCGCCGAAGCGCGAGCCGATGGTTTCGACCGGCAGGTTGAACACGGCGGTGACGACGCTCAGCGACACCAGCGCCACGATCGACCCTGGCATGCGCGCGGCACTGCGCAGGGTGCGGCCCTCGAGGATGCGGCTGGGCAGCACGCAGCCTGAGCTGAACAGGCGCGGCCACAGGAAGAGCCCGCCGAGGCAGACCGCGCCGAGCGCCAACGCCGTCGGGTTGAAGCTGTTCAGGTGCTGTGCGATTGCCTGCAACTGCGCGAAGAAGTTGGACGGCATCTTGTCGATCTGCAGCCCGAGCAGGTCTTTCACCTGCGACAGCGCGATCAGCACCGCGATGCCGTTGGTGAAGCCGATGACGATGCCCACCGGCACATAGCGCACCAGCCCGCCCAGCTTCAGTGCGCCCATCGCCAGCAGCAGCACGCCCGCCAGCGCGGTCGAGATCAGCAGGTTGGTGAGCCCGTATCGCTGGACGATGCCGTACACGATGACGATGAACGCACCGGCCGGCCCACCGATCTGCACGTTCGATCCGCCGAGCGCCGAGACCAGGAAGCCGCCGACGATCGCGGTGAAGATGCCCTGCTCGGGCTTGACCCCCGAGGCGATCCCGAAGGCCATCGCGAGCGGAAGTGCAATCACGCCGACCGTCAGGCCGGCGGTCACGTCGGTGATCAGGCGCTGGCGGTCGTAGTCTTTCAGCGTGTCGAGCAGCCGCGGGCGGAAGCGAGCCAGCTCGATGCCCAGGGGCGCCGGCCGCGAGGGCGGGCTGCCCGGGGCGCTGCCCGGCAGCGGCGCGTCCGGCTGCGGATCGCTCATCGGATACGCAGACCCGGTGTTGCACCGGGCCACGGCTCCAGCACGTACAGGCCCGGATGTTCCTTCTCGTTCGCATGGCTTGCGGCGAGCACCATGCCTTCGCTGACGCCGAACTTCATCTTGCGTGGAGCGAGGTTCGCCACCACCACCGTCAGCTTGCCGATCAGGTCGGCCGGCGGGTAGGCGCTCTTGATGCCGCTGAAGACGTTGCGGGTGCGCGGCTGGCCGGCGGCATCGAACTCGCCCACGTCGAGCGTGAGGCGCAGGAGCCGGTCAGAGCCGTCGACTGTTTCGCAATGGACGATCTTCGCGACACGCAGGTCGATCTTCGTGAAGTCGTCGATGCCGATCACCGGCGCGATCTCTTCGCCACCGGGCGCCGGTCGTTCGATCACTGAATCGGCCGGCGGTTCGAACAGGGCGTCGAGAAGCTTCGGGTCCACGCGCTGCATCAGGTGCTGGTAGTCGCCGATGACGTGGGAACCCAGCGCTCGGTGGGCGTCTGTCGAGATCAGGGGCTCGATGCGCAGGAAGGTTTCGACCTGTGCGGTGAGCGCCGGCAGCACCGGCTTCAGGTAGATCGTCAGCAGCCGGAAGGCCTCGATGCACACGGTGCACACGTCTTGCAGCACCGCGTCCTGCCCTTCCTTCTTGGCCAGCTCCCAGGGCTTGTTCTGATCGACATACTCGTTGACGCGGTCGGCCAGCAGCATGATCTCGCGCAGCGCCTTGCCGTACTCGCGCTCTTCGTAAAGGCGTTCGATGTCGGCGTGACCGCTGCGCAGGTGGTCCAGCAGGACGCGGCCTTCGACGCCCACATCGGCCGACAACTTGCCGGCAAATCGCTTGGTGAGAAAACCTGCCGCACGGCTGGCGATGTTGATGTACTTGCCGACCAGATCGCTGTTGACCCGCGCCATGAAGTCGCTGAGATTCAGGTCGATGTCCTCCATCGAACCGTTCAGCTTGGCGGCATAGTAGTAGCGCAACCATTCCGGGTTCAGGCCTTGCTGCAGATCGCTCTCGGCGGTGATGAAGGTGCCGCGCGATTTCGACATCTTCAGGCCATCGACGGTGAGG
>JARXKP010000374.1 GCA_030271615.1 Pseudomonadota bacterium | reverse complement strand
CGTGGTCGAGGAAGGCCTTGAACTTGATCTCGGCGTTGCACAGCACGTCGGGGTTCGGCGTGCGGCCGGCCTGGTATTCGCGCAGGAAATCGGCGAACACCCGATCCCGGTAGTCGGCCGCGAAATTGACGTGCTCGATCTCGATGCCCAGCACGTCGGCCACCGACGCGGCGTCGAGGAAGTCCTGGCGCGACGAGCAGTGCTCGCTGTCGTCGTCATCCTCCCAGTTCTTCATGAAGATGCCGATCACCTCGTGCCCCTGCTGCTTCAGCAGGTGCGCGCTGACCGCCGAATCGACGCCGCCGCTCAGACCCACGACGATCCGCCGGCGCACGATCATGTCTTCAGAACCGGGCTGTAGACGCTGGCCTCGGTGGTGATCAGGTCCAGCGGGTGACGGCACCCGGCCACGTGGTCCTCGATGCTCTGCAGCACCATGCTGCTGCGGTGGCGCGGGGCGCACGCGCGCAATTCGTCCAGCGTCATCCACACGGTGCGCACGATGCCGTCGTCGAGCGCTCGGCCCGGCAACGGCTCGCCGACGGTGCCGGCATAGGCGATGCGGAAATAGGTGACGTCCTCGCCCCGCGAGGGCCGCTGGAAGCGCCCCAGGTAGACCCCGACGATCGACTGCGGCGTGAAGACGCAGGCCGTCTCCTCCAGCACCTCGCGGACCATGCCCTCCTGCGGCGACTCGGCCTGATCGAGGTGGCCGGCCGGGTTGTTCAGGCGCAGTCCTTCGGGGGTATGTTCCTCGACCAGCAGGAATCGGCCGTCGCGCTCGATCACCGCGGCCACGGTCACATTGGGTTTCCAGCGTTCAGTCATGGAGCAACATGGTAGCGGTCGAGCCGGTTTCGGCGACAGGTCCGCGTGTATCAAGACCGGCTGAACCCTAGGCGCCCCCCTGTCCGAGTTGTGTAAGCTGAGCCACTTTTTTCAAACGGGGTTCGCACATCGTCGCGTGCGCCCCGTGGGCCTGAGGAGGCAGTCATGCTGATAGGGGTTCCGCTCGAAACAGCGGCAGGCGAAACACGCGTGGCCGTCACGCCCGAAACCGCCAAGAAGCTGAAAGGCCAGGGCCACACGGTGCGCATCGAGTCGGGTGCCGGCATCACCGCCAGCGTCACCGACGAGGCCTACAGCGCGGTCGGAGCCGAGATCACCGATGCTGCAGGCGCCTTCGGCTGCGAGCTGGTGCTGAAGGTGCGCTCGCCCAGCGAGGCCGAGTTGCCGATGCTGAAGAGCGGCGCCGCACTGGTCGGCATGCTGAACCCGTTCGACGCCGAGGGCCTGCAACGCCTCGCCAGCGCCGGCTTGACCAGCTTCGCGCTCGAAGCCGCACCACGCACCACGCGGGCGCAGAGCATGGACGTGCTGAGCTCTCAGGCCAACATCGCCGGCTACAAGGCAGTGGTGATCGCCGCTGATCGGTATCAGAGATTTTTCCCGATGCTGATGACGGCGGCCGGCACGGTGAAAGCCGCGCGGGTGGTGATCCTTGGTGTCGGCGTGGCCGGCCTGCAGGCGATCGCCACAGCCAAGCGGCTCGGCGCAGTGATCGAGGCCAGCGACGTGCGACCGAGCGTCAAGGAGCAGGTCGAATCGCTGGGCGCCAAATTCATCGAGGTGTCGTACGACACGCCTGAAGAGAAAGAAGCCGCGGTCGGCGTCGGCGGCTACGCGAAGCCGATGCCGCAGAGCTGGCTGGACCGGCAGAAGATCGAAGTCGCCAAGCGGGTGGCCGCGGCCGACATCGTGATTTCCACCGCATTGATCCCGGGCCGCGCCGCGCCCACGCTGATCACCGAAGACATGGTCAAGTCGATGAAGCCGGGCTCGGTGATCGTCGACATCGCGGCGGGCAAGGGGCCGAACGGCATCGGTGGCAACTGCCCACTGTCCGAGGCCGACAAGACCGTGGTCAAGCATGGCGTGACGATCGTCGGCGAAACCAATCTGCCGGCGCTGGTCGCAGCAGACGCGTCGGCACTGTACGCGCGCAACGTGCTCGACTTCCTGAAGCTGGTGATCACCAAGGAAGGCACCTTCAACGTGCCGATGGACGACGACATCGTGGCGGCCTGCCTGATGACTCAAGACAGAGAGATAAAACGCAAATGAACAGAGTGATGTTGCGCGCGAAGTTGCACCGCGCGACCGTGACCGAGGCCGACCTGCACTACGAGGGGTCGTGCGGCATCGACAGCGCCTTGCTGGAGCAGGCCGACATGCGCGAGTTCGAGCGCATCGAGCTCTATAACGTCAACAACGGCGAACGCTTCTCGACTTACGTCATCAAGGCGCCGCCCGGCTCGGGCGTGATCTCGCTGAACGGCGCGGCGGCACGCCGGGCCCAGGTCGGTGACCTGCTGATCATCTGCACCTACGCCACGATGACCGAGACCGAGGCTGCCGCCTACAAGCCGAAGGTGCTGTTGCTCGACGAGCGCAACCGCATCAAGGAAGTTCGCAAGTTCTGACACCCCTTCACCAGGAGACCGCCAGATGGACCTCATCTCGCCGACCATCACGAACCTCATCATCTTCGTGCTCGCGATCTACGTGGGGTACCACGTCGTGTGGACCGTGACACCCGCGCTGCACACGCCGCTGATGGCGGTGACCAACGCGATCTCGGCGATCGTGA
>JARXKP010000063.1 GCA_030271615.1 Pseudomonadota bacterium | reverse complement strand
ATCGCAGGCTGGCGCGCACCGCGTGCGCCACGGCCGGCGGCGCGGCCGTGGTGTAGATGTAGGCCCGCGCGCTTTGCACCAGCCACTCGATGACGGCGCGGTGCGCCGCGACAAAAGCCCCGGCCACGCCGGCCGCCTTGCCCAGCGTGCCCATGCAGATCAGCCGCTCGCTGCGCAGCCCGAAATGCGACAGCACGCCCCGCCCCTGCTCACCGAGCACACCAAAGCCGTGCGCATCGTCGACGACGATGTAGGCATCGTGCCGCTCGGCCAGCACCAGCAGTTCGGGCAGTCGCGCCAGATCGCCGTCCATGCTGAACACGCCGTCGGTGACGATCAGCTTGCGCGGGGTGCTGCACGCGGCAAGGCGCCGTTCGAGCCCGGCCGGGTCGTTGTGCGGGTAGGTGTGCAGGGCCGCCTTGGCGAGACGCGCGCCATCGATCAGGGACGCATGGTTCAGCAGGTCGGCGTAGATCGTCGTCTGCGCGTCGCCCAGCGCCGTCAGCAGCGCCATGTTGGCCATGTAGCCGGTGCAGAAATACAGCGCTCGCGCCTCGGGCAGCTGCGGCGACAGCATCTCGGCCAGATCGTCTTCGAGCAGCGCATGCGCTCGCGAGTGGCCGCTGATCAGGTGCGACGCACCGCTGCCGGCGCCGTAGAGGCGCGCGCCCTTGGCCAACGCCTCGATCAGCGTCGGGTGATTGGCGAGACCCAGGTAGTCGTTGCTGCAGAAGGTCAGCAGCTCGCGGGCTTCGTCGCCCGCTTTTCCATCGTGCGTGCTGACGGTCTGGCGGGGGGCGCAGGCCGTCTCGGCGATGCGGCGGCGGCGCCTCAGCGACTGCGCCTCGCACTCGACCAGCTGCTGTTCGAGGTGCTTCAGCATCGCGTCATCGCGCCGGTCACAGCACCGCGTTCAAGGTGGCCGCGATGCGCGCGGACAGGTAGGCCACGTGCTCTTCGTTCAACAGGTAAGGCGGCATCAGGTAGACGGTGCGACCGATCGGACGGATCAGCAGCCCCTGCGTGCGGGCGGCCAGATGGAAGCGTTCGGCGAAGCGCTCGCCGGCATGCGCCTCGCGCACGTCGAAGGCCCAGATCATCCCGCGCTGGCGCACGTGCTCGATGCGCGCATCGTCGCGCAGCCGCTCGGCCAGCGCGGCGGTCAGCAGCGCGCCGGTCTCGCGGTTGCGCTGCAGCACCGGCTCGTCGTCGAAGCGGTCGAGCACGGCGAGCGCCGCGCGGCAGGCCAGCGGGTTGCCGGTGTACGAATGCGAATGCAGGAAACCGCGTGCGGTGTCGTCGTCGAGGAAGCTCTCGTAGATCGCGTCGGTGGACAGCACCAGCGACAGCGGCAGGTAGCCCCCGCTGATGCCCTTCGACAAGCACAGCAGATCGGGCCAGATCGGCACCTCGCGCCCGGCAACGTCGGCTGACGTCGCCTGCTCGAACGCGAAGAAGCTGCCGGTGCGTCCGCAGCCGACCGCGATCTCGTCGGCGATCAGGTGCACCTCGTACCGATCGCACAGCGCCCTCACCTCGCGCAGGTAGACCGGGTCGTGCATTGCCATGCCAGCGGCGCACTGCACCAGCGGTTCGAGGATCACCGCGGCGACGTGCCCGGCGCGGGATTCCAGCAGCGCGGCCAGTTCGGCCGCCGCACGCCGCGCCACATCGGCCGCCGACTCGCCCGGCTCGGCCTGCCGCGCATCGGGCGCCATCACCACATGCGAACGCATCAGCAGCGGGTCGTAGGCGTCGCGGAACACCGCCACGTCGGTGACGGCGAGCGCGCCGATCGTCTCGCCGTGATAACCACGGCGCAGGCAGACGAACTCGCGCTTGTCGCCCCTGCCAAGGTTCTTCCAGCTGTGAAAGCTCATCTTCAGCGCGATCTCGACCGCCGAAGCCCCGTCGCTCGCGAAGAAGGTGTGGCCCAGTGCGTGGCCGGTGCGCGCCGACAACCGCTCGGCCAGCTCGACCGCCGGTGCGTGGGTGCAACCGGCCAGCATCACGTGCTCCAGCGTGTCGAGCTGGGCTTTCAGCGCTGCGTTGATGCGCGCATCGGCGTGGCCGAACAGGTTGACCCACCACGAGCTGGTGGCGTCGAAGTAGCGCGCGCCCTCGAAGTCTTCGAGCCAGGGCCCGTGGGCGCGCGCGATCGCGATCGGCGGCACCTCGTCCATGCGCTGCATCTGCGTGCACGGGTGCCACACGCTCGCGACGCTGCGACGCTGCCATGAGGCGCTGATCGTGATCGACGGCGTAGACGGGGGTAAACGGTCGGAGGAGGCGGGCATGGGGGGCTGGAGAAAGGATTCCGGCTCGATTATCGAAGGCCCGGTGGTTCTTGCGTTGCACCGGGGGTTGTCACCTGCATGTCAGCACCCGAGGTCTACCATCGGATGCGGTATCCGCACGGCAGCGTCGCTGCCCACGCGCCACCGCACGCACCCTGCCCGGAAAGACCTTTCGCGTGGAAAAACACTTCCTGACCCCCTTGTTCACCCCCGGCTCGATCGTCGTGCTGACCGGCGGTGCAGCCCGGCAGACCGCTGCAGCGCGCACGCTGCACGCCGCACTGAAGGCGCAGACCTACAGCGGCACGCTGACCTTCCTCGACGTCAATGCCACCGGCACGCTGTCAGACCTGGCGCACGCGCGAGCCGACCTCGCGGTCATCGCGATGGCACCCGACGAGGTGCTGCCGGCGCTCGAGATCGCCGGGCGCATCCGTTGCCGGGCGGCGCTGGTGATCTGCGGCGGCATCGACGCGGCCCTGTCAGCCCAGATGCACGATCTGGCGCGGCGAGACGGCATGCACCTGCTCGGGCCCAACGGCCTCGGCTTCCAGCGGCCGGGCCTGCAGCTCAATGCCAGCATCGCCGGTGCGCTGACCGCGCCCGGCTCGCTGGCCCTGGTGTCGCAGTCCGGCGCGCTGACCTCGTCGATCCTCGACTGGGCCAATTCGAACAGTGTCGGCTTCTCGACCGTGGTCTCGCTGGGGCCGAACCCGTCCGTCGACCTGGCACAGGTGCTCGATTTCCTGGCGGCCGATGCCCAGACGCACAGCATCGTCGTGTACCTCGAAGGCATCAGCCACGCGCGGCGCTTCATGAGTGCGCTGCGCGCCGCTGCCAATGCGAAGCCGGTGGTGGTGCTGAAGGCCGGGCGCAAGCCGGCCGGCAACGCCGCCGCGCTGACGCATTCGGGCGCGATCGTCGGCAACGACGACGCCTTCGATGCGGCGCTGCGCCGCGCCGGCGCGGTGCGGGTGCGCTCGTTCGTGCAGCTGTTCTCGGCCGCGAAATGCCTCGCCTCGCGTTACCGCGCAGTGGGCCCGCGGCTGGCCATCGTGACCAACGGCGGCGGCCCGGGCGTGATGGCGGCGGACTGGGTCAGCGAGATCGGCCTGCAGCTCGGCCGGCTGAACACCCCCGAGGCCGATGCATTGCGCCCGCAGCTGTCGCCGCTGGCAACCCTGACCGACCTGATCGACCTGGCGGAGGACGCCTCGCCCGCGCATTTCGAAGCGGCGCTGTCGGCCGCGACACGCGCGACACAGATCGACGGCGTGCTGGCGATCTACTCGCCGAAGCCCGGCACCGACGCCTCGGCCATCGCCCGCGCGCTGGTCACGGTCAAGGGCCATTCCGAAAAACCGCTGCTGAGTTGCTGGATGGGCGACGCCTCCGTCGGCGAGGGCCGTCGGCTGCTCAACGACGCGGCGATCCCGACCTTCCGCACACCCGAATCGGCCGTCGGCGCCTTCGGCAACATCGCGGCGTACCACCGCAACCAGCAACTGCTGCAACAGACGCCGCCGCCGTTGTCCGATCTGGCCAAGCCGGATGTCGACGGCGCACGGATGCTGATCGAAAGCGTGCTCGCCGAACGGCGCCATGTGCTGACCGAGATGGAATCGAAGGCGCTGCTGGCCGCCTTCCACATCCCGGTCACCAAGACCCTGCTCGCGCGCAGCGTGCACGAGGCGGTGCTGATCGCCACGCAGCTGGGTTATCCGGTTGCGCTGAAGATCGACTCGCCCGACATCAGCCACAAGTCCGACGTGAAGGGCGTGGCGCTGAACGTGGTCAACGCGGTCGGCGTGCGCGACACCTACAACGACCTGCTGAGTTCGGTGACAAGCCTGCTGCCCGAGGCGCGCATCAACGGCGTGACCATCCAGAAGATGTCGGGGCAGAGCCGCGGCCGCGAGATCTGCATCGGCCTGGTCACCGACGACCCCTTCGGCCCGGTGATCGCTTTCGGTGCGGGCGGCACGATGGTCGAGCTGATCGACGACCGCGCGATGGAGCTGCCGCCGCTGAACCAGTTCCTGGCGCGCCGACTGATCGAGCGATCGCGGGTCGCCGAGACACTGGGCGTCTGGCGCGGCGCGCCGGCGGTGGACATGGAGTCGCTGGAACAGGTGCTGCTGCGCGTGTCGGAAATGGTCTGCGAGCTGCCGCAACTGCGAGAGATGGACATCAATCCCATCATCGTCGACGAGTCCGGCGCGCTGGCCGTCGACGCGCGCATCGTGGTCGAGTCCACGCCGCCATCAACCGGCGACCATCAGCGCTACCACCACCTCGCGATCCTGCCGTACCCGTCGAACCACGAGCAGCAGTGGCCGCTGCCGGGCGGGGGCAACTACACGGTGCGGCCGGTGCAACCCGACGACGCGACGATGCTGCAGGATTTCGTGCGGAACCTGTCGCCCGAGAGCCGCTATTTCCGCTTCATATCGACGTTGCAGGAACTGCCTGCCAACCTGCTGTCGCGGTTCACGCTGATCGACTACGACCGCGAAATGGCACTGGTCGCCACCCTGCGCACGCCGTCGATCGATGCCGACGGCGAGACGAGGACGGTCGAGCGCATCGTCGGCGTTTCGCGTTACATCACCAACCCGGACCGCAGCACCTGCGAGTTCTCGCTGGTCGTGGCCGACGAGTTCAAGGGCAAGGGCCTGGGCTCCAGGCTGATGCTGTCGATCATGCACTTCGCCCGCGAACAGGGACTGACCGAAATCGAAGGTCTGGTGCTGGCCCGCAACGCGGACATGCTGAAGCTGATGAAGGGCCTGGGTTTCACGATCAAGCCCTTTGCCGACGATCCGGACTTCAAGCTGGTGACGAAGGGGTTGTAGGCCCCGGGAAAATGCGGGCTCAAGAAATTCCGCATTCGGACGAAAGACCCTTATTCAGTCCGAGTCCGGAGATGCCATGAAGCCCACCACTGCCGCCGCCGTCGACTTTTCCTGCGCCAATCCCCATGCGCTGGCCACCATCCTGGATGCGAGCCAGACGCAAAGCATCATTGCCGCGCGTGACATCTTCGACATCACCGGCACCAAGCTGTGGGCGCGAGACCTGCCGGTGTCGCAGGCGCTGCAACGCAAGCTGCTCGACCGCCAGCTGCGCGAGCCGCTCGAGAGCTGCCTGAAGGCCGAGAACGGTGTCACCGCGCACACGCTGGTCGAGGCGCTCGAAGCCCTGCTGGCGAAGCCCACCCCGCTGACCGCGTTGCTGCGGGCCCATGCCGACACCCTCGTGCGCGAAGCCGCGAAGCTGCCAGTGCACCCGGTCGCCCAGTTGCTGCTGACGGCCGCGCGGGCCAGCCGTCCGGCAGCCTATGACCATGCCATCCAGGCAATGGCGCTGAACGGCGCCCTGATGCTGGCGCAGGCCGGCGGTCAGCCCGAATTGCGCACCGCGATGCTGTGCGGACTGCTGCACGACCTGGGCGAGATGTACATCGGCCCCGAATTCGGTGAAGCCGACGCCGAGCGCACGCTCGACGTCCTCAGCTACCAGCAGCTGGTCGTGCACCCGCACGTCGGCCACCTGCTGATCAAGCAGCTGACCGACTACCCGGCCGAAGTGGCACGCGCCATCGCCGAACACCACGAGCGCATGGACGGCTCGGGCTACCCGCACTGCCTGCGCGACGGGCAGCTGTCGACCCAGGGCCGCCTGCTGGCGGTGACCGAATCGACGCTCGCGACACTGGCCGAGGCTTCGGCGCCGCTGTCGCGCGCCAGCGTGGCACTGCGCGTCGTGCCGGGTGAATACGACCTGCGCTGGGTCGGCCTGATCACGCAGGTGGTGCGCCAGCAGCCGGCGGCGGCGGCTCAGTGCACCTCCGAGGAATTGCAGCAGCGTCTGACGAAACTCGGCCAGGTGATGCACGACGCCGGCAGCGCCGCTGCCGCGCTGCGCAACCAGGCCATGTCACCCGCGCTGAAAGACGCGCTGACCTTGACCGAACACCTGCTGGCCCGCCTACACGGCGGCCTGATGACCAGCGGCCTCTGGAATGCCGACCCCGTGGCCACCACCGATGCCGCCGAAGTCGAAGCGGTCGACGGTGAACTGCGCTTCCGGCTGCGCCGCATCGAACGCGCGGTGCGCCTCAGCGCAGGCCTGCTGACCGATGAGGATGCGCAACGGCTGGACGGCCTGTGCCGCCAGTTGACGATCAGCGGTTGATCTCTCGGCCCTGAGCCGTCAGCGATTCAGGACGGACCGCCTGCGTGCGGGTCCGCCCGGCCGGGAAACGCCACCCGGGCAAAAGGCCATTCATCGGCCAGCCATTGCTGCAGCCGCTGCGCCAGATGCGCATCGAGGCCACTGGCGAGTTCGCTGCTGCGCACCCAGTGGAAGACCTCGGCGTCGATGCCCGGCCGCGCAGGCGGCATCAGGTAGACACACCCCAGAACCTGCGACCCATCCAGCGACACCACGGTGTACGTGAACGAGGTGCGCAGATCGAATTCCTTCTGGTGCCAGGCGAGGTCGATCAGGTCCTGCTCCAGCGTCAGGCTGTCGGCGGGCCAACCGCTGCCGGGCCCGAACAGTTCCCGAAGTTCGTGACGGCTGCTCATCACGGCGTCGTAATCCTTGACCACGTCGTGGATGGTGAGCGGGCGCAATCGCAGACGGTCGGTCGAGAAGCCCTGCGGGATGCGGATCGGCTCGGGAAGCCAGGGAGTTTTCATGCGGTGGCTCTCTCGCAAGCGGGTGTTACGGTCAACGGGACGTGGCGACGCACGGCAGATGCCCAGAATACGCAAGCAACCAACGCACCCTGTGGCGCCGCCACTGCAAAGCATGCCTGACCCGACGAAATCCCGCCCCGGAATCGACTGGAACCGCGCCCAGGCACTGCTGGCCAGCGAACGCGCCGCGTTCATCGAGCGCCACCCGCGCTCGCAGGCGCTGTCGGCACGCGCCGCGGATCACCTGCTGTTCGGCGTGCCGCTGCACTGGATGAGCGACTGGTCGACGCCGTTCGCGCTGTACGTCGAATCGGCCCAGGGCGCGCGCCTGCGCGATCTCGACGGCCACGGGTACGTCGATTTCTGCCTTGGCGACACCGGCGCGATGTTCGGCCACGCACCGGCGCCGGTCGCCCGCGCGATCGACGCGCAAGGCGTTAAGGGCTACACCACGATGCTGCCGTCCGAAGATGCGGTGTGGGTGGCCGAGGAACTGTCGCGGCGCTTCGGCCTGCCGTTCTGGCAATTCGCGATGACGGCGAGCGACGCCAATCGCTTTGCCCTGCGCTGGGCCCGCGCGGCCACCGGACGATCGAAGATCCTGGTCTTCAACGGCTGTTATCACGGCACCGTCGACGATGTGTTCGTCGACCTGGTCAACGGCATTCCGACTGCTCGCGACAGCCTGCTGGGGCAGGTCCACGACGTCACCGCACACACCCGCGTCGTCGAGTTCAACGACCTCGACGCGCTCGATGCGGCCTTGAGCGACGGCATGGTCGCCTGCGTGCTGGCCGAGCCGGCGCTGACGAACGTCGGCATGGTGCTTCCCACCCCGGGTTTCTGGGCGGCGGCCCAGGCGATCTGCCGCCGCACCGGCACGCTGCTGGCGATCGACGAGACCCACACGATCAGCAGTGGTCCCGGAGGCTGCACCCGCGCCTGGGAGATGTCACCCGACCTGTGGATCACCGGCAAACCGCTGGGCGGCGGCGTGCCATGTGCGGCCTACGGGTTCAGCGCCGAGCTGGCGCAGCGCGCGCAGCAGGCCAAGCGCGCGGCACCGCCCGGACATTCGGGCATCGGCACCACGCTGTCGGCCAGCATGCTGGCGATGGCGGCGATGCGCGCGACCTTGTCGGAGGTGATGACCGACGCCGCCTACGCGCACATGATCGGCCTCGCCGGACGGCTGGCCGACGGCCTGAGGCAGGTGATCGCGGCGCACCGACTGCCCTGGTGCGTGACGCAGATGGGCGCGCGCACCGAATTCCAGTTCTGCGCGCAACCGCCGGTCAACGCCACACAGGCGCAGGCGGCATTCGACGACGAACTCGAACGCCTGATCCACCTCTTTCTGTTGAACCGGGGCTTGCTCATCACGCCGTTTCACAACATGCTGTTGACCTGTCCGCAGACTCGCGTGGCCGATGTGGACCGCTTGGTCGCAGGCTTCGACGAAGCGATCTCCGCGATCATCGCGTCCTGACCCTGTCCCGCCCGAATGCCTGATGAACCTCGCTGAACAGCTGCTCGCCGGAATCACCGCCATGGTGTGCGTGGTGCTGCTGGTACGGCTGTGCCTGAGTCCTGCACGCCAGCATCGGTTCGACCGTTCGGTGCGCGCGATGGCCTGGAAGATCCGCGTCAGCGCACTTCACGTGTGGCACTGGCGCTCGTCGCGCCGGGCCGCCGAACGCGACGCGCAGGCCGCCATCGAGCGGGCTCGTCATGGCCGCGCCATGGGCGAGCCCGACGACGGCGAGTGGAAGGGCAACGTCTACACGCCCAAGTCGTTTCGAAAGCCGCGCAAGCCGCATTGAAGGGCGGCGCCCATTGCCTGCAACACGTCGGCAGTTGGCCCGAAGCGCTTCGGGTGTGCGATGCTGGTCCGGTCGGCTTTCGGGCGACAAAGTTCCAGGACAATTGGTCACCCTACAGGACACATCAGCCGAGAACAACCATGTCCGAATTCGACGTATGCCTTCGAGCCGTCCTGGAGGCATCCCCCGTGCCGATGGCGGTGAACGACGACGCGTGGGCCATCACGAACGTGAATTCGGCGTTCTGCCGGACCTTCGGGTACCAGCGGTCCGACATCCCCATGCTGGAGGACTGGTGGCTCAAGGCCTACCCCGACCCCGACTACCGGCAGTGGGTCGTGAGCATCTGGGCGCAGCGTCTGGAGGCGTCGAAGCGGGACGGCACGCCGTTCGAGGCGATGGAGGTACAGGTCCGGGCGAAAGACGGGGCGGTGCGCACCGTGCTGGCCGCGGCCTCCAGCATCGGCCCCTCCCTCGGGGGTTCGCACCTGGTCTCGCTGTATGACATCACCGAGCGCAAACAGGCCGAGGATCGGCTGCGGATCAGCGAGGAGCGCTACCGCATGCTGGCCGAGAACGTCTCGGACGTCATCTGGGTGCTGGACCTGAAGTCCCGGCGGCTGACCTACGTGAGCCCGTCCGTCCAGCAGCATCGCGGCTTCACGGCCGAGGAGGTCATGGCGCAGCCGATCGAAGCTTCGCTGACCCCCGAGTCCGCGAAAATCGTCGACGAGAAGATCCGGCTGGGGCTGGCGCACATCGCCAGCGGGACCATTTCGACGCTGATTCACTCGCTCGAGGTGGACCAACCGCACCGCGACGGCCACGTGGTGCACTCGGAGGTCATGACGCGCTACCTGCTGGACAACGGCGGTCAGGCCACGTCCATGCTCGGCGTCACGCGCGACGTCTCCGAACGCAAGCGGACGCAGGCGCAGCTCGATCGGTATCGGCTGAACCTGGAAGAGCTGGTCGCCTCGCGCACCGAAGAACTCTCGATCGCCAAGGACGCCGCGGAGACCGCCAACCAGGCCAAGAGCGCGTTCCTCGCCAACATGAGCAACGAACTGCGCACGCCCCTGAACGCCATCACCGGGTTCGCGCACCTGCTCAAGCGCTCCGGAATGACCCCCATGCAGGTCGAAAATCTGGACAAGATCATCGGGGCGGGCCGGGACCTCGTCGGGATCATCAACTCGGTGCTCACGCTGTCGCGCCTCGAGGCCGGCAAGCTCGAACTCACCGATGCCGACGTGAACCTCGGGCAGATCGTCGCCGCCGTCGTCGCGATGGTGTCTGAGCAGGCAGGCGCCAAGGGGCTGCAGCTGGTGACCGATTCGCGCCCTCTGGACACGCCGCTGCGCGGCGTCCCGACCCTGCTGCAGCAGACGCTGCTGAACCTCGCGGCCAATGCGGTGAAGTTCACGCACGCCGGAACGGTCGTGGTGCGCACCGGCATCGAAGGCGAGACGGCGGACCAGGTGCTCGTCCGCTTCGAGGTGGAGGACACCGGCATCGGCATCGATCCGCAGACGCTGCCGCGGCTGTTCACCGCCTTCGAGCAGGCCGACAACTCACTCACGCGACCGTACGGCGGCACCGGACTGGGCCTGGCCATCACGCGGCGGCTCGCGCGGCTGATGGGCGGCGACGCCGGAGCGACAAGCACGCCCGGCAAAGGGAGCACCTTCTGGTTCACGGCGCAGTTGCGCAGGGCCCCCGGCGAAGGGGTCCCAGGCGTGGCACGTTCGGTCAACACGACCGACGCCGAGCTGGCCCGGCGCTTCGGCGGGCGGCGCATCCTGCTGGCCGAGGACGAGCCGCTGAGCGGCGAGGTCGTCGTCGAGTTGCTGTCGGCGCTGGCGGTGGACGTGGCCACGGATGGACTCGAGGCGGTCGACCTGGCGTCACGCAGCCGCTACGACCTGATCCTCATGGACCTGCAGATGCCACGCATGGACGGCCTGGAAGCGATGAGGCGCATCCGGCAGCTTCCGGGCTACGCTGGTGTTCCGATCATTGCGCTGACAGCGGATGCTTTCGAAGAGGACCGCCGGGATTGCCTCGAGGCGGGGATGAACGAGTTTCTGACCAAGCCGATCGATCCTGAAAAGCTGGTGGCGACCGTGCTCCGGTGGCTGTCGCAGCAGGACCGGGCCTGAAAAGGGCGCGGCGACTGGGGCGGGCGCCCGGCGTGTGCGAGAAGGTGCGTGGCGATGTGTAGACACGGAGCCTGGCGAGCACGCGCAAAGGCTGCGCTTTACTCAGCGGCAACACTGACGGCCCATTGCTTAACCACTTGCACGCGACACTCGGTCTGATGCCTGTGTAATGAATTCCCTGCCCTGCCGACCCGCCCAACTGCGCCCATGACCTTGCCCCCCTCTGCACCGCACGCCACGCGACCCTTCTGGCGCCGCATCCTGTTCAACCGCGCACTCTGGGTCGCGCTCGCCCTGCTGACGATCGGCGCCGGCTCATGGTGGGCGTGGCGCGCCGTCTACGGCGGCATCGACGTGCGCGAGCAATATCAGTTCGCGACGGTGCAACGAGGCGATATCCAGGACCTGGTCACGGCCACCGGCACGGTGCAGCCGCTCGACTATGTCGACGTCGGTGCGCAGGTCTCCGGTCAGCTGAAGAAGCTGCACGTGGAGGTGGGATCGGTGGTTCAGGCAGGCGACCTGCTGGCCGAGATCGACCCCACGGTGCTGAAGGCCACCGTCGACGCACGCCGCGCCGGCCTGCGCAACCAGCGTGCGACGCTGGCCGAACGCGAGTCGCAACTCGTGCTGGCGCAGTTGCTGCTGACGCGGCAGCAGAACCTGATGAAGGACGACGCCACGACCGCCGAGTCGCTGCAACAGGCCGAAGCCAGTGCGCGCGCGGCGAAGGCCCAGATCGACGCCATCCGCGCGTCGATCGAGCAGACCGAGTCGACGCTGCGTGCCGACGAGGCCAACCTGAACTACGCCCGCATCTACGCGCCGCTGGCCGGCACCGTGGTCACGGTCACTGTGCGCCAGGGGCAGACCCTGAACGCCAACCAGTCGGCGCCGACGATCCTGCGCATTGCCGACCTGTCGACGATGACGGTGCAGACACAGGTGTCCGAAGCCGATGTCAGCAAGTTGCGCCAGGGCATGGAGGTCTACTTCACGACGCTGGGCAGCCAGGGTCGCCGCTGGTACGGCACGCTGCGCAAGGTCGAACCGACCCCCACCATCACCAACAACGTCGTGCTCTACAACGCGCTGTTCGACGTGCCCAACGCCAACCAGTCGCTGATGACCAGCATGACGGCACAGGTGTTCTTCGTGGCCGCCAGTGCAAAGAACGCGTTGCTGATCCCGGCGGTTGCATTGAACAGCGGCACGCGCTCCGGCGACGCGGCGGGTCGCCGCGATCGTGGTGCCAGCGGGCCGGGGCGTGAAGATCGCACCGCCTCGGCGCCGCCATCCGAACCCGCGGCATCGGCCGCGTCACCGGGAGCGAGCGGATCGACCAGTGGTTTTGCCACCCGCACGTCGCGCGCGCCGCGCCGCGCAAGCGTGAAAGTCCTGACCGCCACCGGCACGCTCGACGAGCGACCGGTCGAGCTGGGTGTCAGCAACCGGGTGCAGGCTCAGGTGCTGTCGGGCCTGACCGAGGGTGACCAGGTGGTGACAGGTGTCAAGCTGCCACCCGCAGCACCGCACAGCAGCGCGCCGAGCCAGCCAGGTGGCGGCGGGCTGCAGCAGAATCCGGCCGGCCTGCCACCGGGCATGGGCGGCGGCCAGCGCGGTCGGTGAGGCCGTGAGTCCCTTCGACTCGGCCGCGGCGGATATCTCCGCACCCGCGCGCGACGCCGCCCGGTCCGCGCCTCCCGGGCGCGCCGGCGAGACGCCGCTGATCGAGCTGCGCGGCGTCACCAAGACCTACCGCAACGGTGAGCTGGAAACGCGGGTGCTGCACGGCATCGACTTGACGATCTACGAGGGCGAGTTCGTCGCGATCATGGGCGCGTCGGGCTCGGGCAAGTCGACGCTGATGAACATCCTCGGCTGCCTCGACAAGCCGACCACCGGCAGCTACCGCTTCATGGGCCGCGACGTCTCGTCGCTCGATCGCGACGAGCTGGCGCTGTTGCGGCGCGACGACTTCGGCTTCGTGTTCCAGAGCTACCACCTGATCTCCACCGCCACTGCGGCCGAGAACGTCGAGGTGCCGGCGATGTACTCCGGCATGCCCGCTGCCGAGCGCCATGCGCGCGCGTCGGTCCTGCTCGGCGAGCTGGGCCTGGCCGAGCGGCTGCACCACCGGCCGAACCAGCTGTCGGGCGGCCAGCAGCAGCGCGTGTCGATCTCGCGCGCGCTGATGAACTGCGGTCGCATCATCCTGGCCGACGAGCCGACCGGCGCGCTCGACAGCCGCAGCGGTGCCGACGTGATGAAGCTGCTGGTCGACCTTTCTGAGCGCGGCCACACGGTGCTGCTGATCACCCACGAGAAGGACGTCGCCGACCACGCCGACCGCCTGATCGAGATCAAGGACGGGCGCATCGTGTCCGACCCCGGCTCGGCACCGGTCTCGCCGACGCAGCGCGCCTACACGCCGCCGATCGCGGCCCACAACGGCTCGGGTCTGTCCGACATCGTCGAGGCCGCAAAGATGGCGCTGCGCTCGCTGCGCGCGAACATCTTCCGCTCGGTGCTGACCCTGCTGGGCATCGTGATCGGCGTCGGTTCGGTGATCGCGATGCTGGCCATCGGCGACGGCGCCAAGCAGGCGGTGATCGAGCGCATCGGCGCGATGGGCTCGAACCTGATGCTGGTGCGCCCCGGCGCGCCCAACCAGCGCGGATTCAACGCCACCGCCACGCTGGTGATCGGCGACGTGCAGGCGATCGACCAGGTGCCCAACGTGCAGGCCGCCGTGCCCGAACAGACCAGCAGTGCGACCGTGCGCTTTGGCAACTTCGACGTCAGCACCAGCATCACCGGGACCTCGTCGAAGTTCCCGCTGGCGCGCCAGTGGCCGGTGGGGCAGGGCAGCTTTTTCAGCGCCGACGACGAAGCCGGCTACGCGACCGTGGCGGTGCTGGGCCAGACGGTGGCGAACGCGTTGTTTCAGGATGGACAGGGCGCGGTCGGCCAGTAC
The DNA here is from genome assembly GCA_030271615.1 of Pseudomonadota bacterium. Lineage (GTDB taxonomy): Bacteria > Pseudomonadota > Gammaproteobacteria > Burkholderiales > Burkholderiaceae_C > PBB1. The sequence goes on along the minus strand of JARXKP010000063.1, from coordinate 472 downwards.
GTGCTGGTCGGCAACCTGCTGTTCCAGGTGGTCGGCGTGATGTCGCCGCGCGGCGCCTCGCCGACCGGGGCCGACCAGGACGACGTGGTGCTCGTGCCTTATGCGACCAGCAGCCTGCGGCTGTCGGGTCAGCGCTACCTGCGCAACGTGACGGTGGCAGTCGACGACGTCTCGCAGATCAGCGAGACGCAGGCCGCGGTGGAGTCGCTGCTGCTCGAACGGCACGGCGTGGTCGACTTCCAGATCCGCAACATGGCGTCGATCATCGAGGCCACCGTGGAAACGCAGAACACGCTGACGATCCTGCTCGGCTCGATCGCCGCGATCTCGCTGCTGGTCGGCGGCATCGGCGTGATGAACATCATGCTGGTGTCGGTGACGGAGCGCACCCGCGAGATCGGCATCCGCATGGCCACCGGCGCGCGCGAGCGAAACATCATGCTGCAGTTCCTGATCGAGGCGATCGTCATCT
>JARXKP010000373.1 GCA_030271615.1 Pseudomonadota bacterium | reverse complement strand
AACACTCGACCTACGGATTAAGAGTCCGCTGCTCTACCAACTGAGCTAAGAGCCCGAAATTCAAATGACTTGTGGGTGCGCGCTCGAGGCGACAACTGGTGGGTTGTGCGGGGCTCGAACCCACGACCTACGGATTAAAAGTCCGCTGCTCTACCAACTGAGCTAACAACCCCCGAGCAGCCTCACATTGTAGCCCGAGATTTCACGCTGCGGTCACGCTCTGTGGGGCTGGAGAGCGAGCAAGAACCTCGCGCATCGCCTCGCTGGCCGCGACCATGCCGAAGGTCGCGGTGACGGTCACGCTCGAACCGTAGCCGTGGCAATTCAGATTGCCCTCGGCGCGGCACGACTGCGCGGGCTGGAGCACCGCTTCACGCGAGAACACGCAGCTCACACCGATGCGTCCGGTGCGTGCCGCGCCGTGGTGCTGGCGCAGACGCTGGCGCAGCGAGGCGAGCAGCGGATCGTGCGTCGTGTCGGCCAGGTCGGCGACCTCGACCGCTTGCGGCCGCCGCTTGCCGCCGGCTGCGCCTACAGTGACGAAGGCGGTGCCGGTCGACAGCGCCCAGGCTGCGAGCGCCGCCTTGGCGCGCACCTGATCGCACGCATCGATCACGGCATCGACCGCATGCGGCAACAGCGCGGGCCAGTTGTCGGCCTCGACGAAGGCTTCGATCGGACGCAGGACGCAGCCGGGGTGGATATCGGCCAGCCGCTCGCACAGTGCCAGCGCCTTCGCCATGCCGACGGTGCGGCCCAGAGCCTGCACCTGGCGGTTGATGTTGCCTTCGGATACATGGTCGAGATCGATCAGGGTCAGCTCGGCCACCCCGCTGCGTGCCAGCGCTTCGGCGGCCCACGACCCCACGCCGCCAAGGCCCACGACGGCAATGCGGGCGCCGCGCAGTCGCTCGTAGGCGGCGTCCCCATGGAGGCGCCTGAGACCGCCGAAGCGGCGTTCAAGGTCGGCCGTCGAATCATCGATCGGCGCGGCAGTGGAAGCGGCGTCACCGGTCATGCGTGCCGCGCGATCGACTCACTTCAGCGCGGCCAGACGTTCCTTGCCAGCCAATGCGGCTTCGGAATTCGGATAGGCCTTGAACAACTCGTCGAGCGCCTTGCGGGCGGACTTCGTGTCCTTCAACTCGAAATGGCAGTTGGCCACGGCCAGCAACGCCTCGGGCGCACGCAGGTCACCGGGATAGCTGCTGGCAAAGCCGCGAAACGACGAAATTGCTTCGAGGTAGTCGCGCTTGCCGTACTGCGCGTTGCCCAGCCAGAACAGCACCGACTGGCCATAACCACTGCTCGGGTAACGACTGCGAAACACCGCAAGCGACGTCGAGGCGGCTGCGAAATCGCCGCTGCGCACCTGCGCCATGGCCGCGTCGTACTGGCGGATTTCCTCGGCGTCGGCCATGAAATCCCTGCCATCGACCGAGGCCTTCTGAGGCTCCAGGCGCCGCGTTCGTTCGTCGATGCCCTGCACCGACTCCTTCAGGTCTTTCATTTGCACCTGCGAGTCGCTCACGTCGCGCGCCAGCTGCTCGACCTGCCCGCGCAGCCGCGCGTTCTCGGTGCGCATCAGTTCGAGCTGGTTGCTCAGGTCGAGCAGGCTGCTGCGCAGTTTCGCGATCTGATCGAGCATCTGGGCGTTGAGCTCGGACTGCCGAACGCGCTGAGCCTCGTTGCCTTGCTCGAGCTTCTGGCGCAGATCGAGGATGGCGCGACGGGCCTCGTCGTCGTCGAACAGGCCCGCCTGCGCCGCAGGCGCAGACAGCGCAAGCACCAGACAGGCGGCGTGCCAGAACCGGAACCGCAGGTCGGACCGACTCATGTCAGAGCCTTCAGCGGTTGACCAGCTCGACGCGGCGATTCTTCGCGTAGGCCGCTTCGTCGGAGCCGGTGACGGCCGGGCGCTCCTTGCCGAAGCTGACCGCCTCGACCTGTCCATCGGCGGCGCCCGACAGCGTCAGCGCGCGCACCACGGCTTCGGCCCGCTTCTGGCCCAGCGCCAGGTTGTATTCGCGGCCGCCGCGTTCGTCGGTGTGGCCTTCGGCGGACATCTTCTTCGTCTTGTTGGCAGCCAGCAGCTTCGCGTTGGCGTCGATCACCGGGCGCGCGTCGTCACGCACGACGTAGCTGTCGAAGTCGAAATAGACGGTGCGGTTCGCGGCGTTGGCGGCATCGCTGCCGGCGCCTGCGCCCTTGGTCAGGTCGACCGGGGTCACCTGCGACTGCGAGGTGGCGCCGGACGAGGCACCGCCGCTGCCATCCGGGTTGACGGCCGTGCCGCTGCGGCTCTCGACCGGCGGCGCGTTGTCGTCGAGCTTGACGTTGGAGCCGCAGCCCACCAGGGCGACGGCGCACAGCGAGGTCCACAGCAACCGTTGGGTGGCGCAGGCACGAAGGCGGAAGGGGATCATGGTTTTTCCTTTGTCGAAGTGAACAGAAAGCAGTTGTTGTCCGAAGCAAGCAGGGTGCCGATCAACGTGGGCCTCAGCGCCCGAACGGGCCCCAGACCGGCTCGCGCACATCGGCGGTGGACGACACCAGACGTGCGCGGATCTTGCCGTCGAGCGTGGTGGTCATCAACACGTCGCGCCCTTGCGAACGCGACGCGTAGATGATCAAGCGACCGTTGGGCGCGAAGCTGGGGCTTTCG
>JARXKP010000372.1 GCA_030271615.1 Pseudomonadota bacterium | reverse complement strand
GAGCGCGTGCTGGTCGTCAATGCCGCAGGCGAACTGCGTGGGCTGATGACGGTCAAGGACATCACCAAGCAGACCAGCTTCCCGAACGCCGCGCGCGATGCCCAGGGCAAGCTGCGCGTCGGCGCTGCGGTCGGCGTCGGCGAGGGCACCGAGGAGCGTGTCGAGGCGCTGGTGCGCGCCGGTGTCGACGCCATCGTCGTCGACACCGCGCACGGTCACAGCGCCGGCGTGATCGAGCGGGTGCGCTGGGTCAAGCAGCATTACCCGCATGTCGATGTGATCGGCGGCAACATCGCCACCGGTTCCGCGGCACTGGCCTTGGTCGAGGCGGGCGCCGACGGCGTCAAGGTCGGCATCGGGCCGGGTTCGATCTGCACCACCCGCATCGTCGCGGGCGTCGGCGTGCCGCAGATCACCGCGATCGACAACGTGGCCAAGGCGCTGGCCGGCAGCGGTGTGCCGCTGATCGCCGATGGCGGCATTCGTTACTCCGGCGACATCGCCAAGGCGCTCGCGGCCGGCGCGCACACCGTGATGATGGGCGGCGTGTTCGCCGGCACCGAAGAGGCGCCGGGCGAGATCGTGCTGTTCCAGGGCCGCAGCTACAAAAGCTATCGCGGCATGGGCTCGATCGGTGCGATGCAGCAGGGCAGCGCCGACCGCTACTTCCAGGACAACACCGGCGCCAACCCGAATGCCGATAAGCTCGTGCCCGAAGGCATCGAGGGGCGCGTGCCCTACAAGGGATCGATGGTCACCATCGTGTTCCAGATGGCCGGTGGCATACGCGCCTCTATGGGGTACTGCGGATGCGCCTCCATCGAAGACATGCGCAGCCGCGCCGAGTTCGTCGAGATCACGTCAGCAGGCATCCGCGAGAGCCATGTTCACGACGTGCAGATCACGAAGGAAGCCCCGAACTACCGCATGGAATGACGGCGCCTGTGGTTGATAGCGGGGGAGGTGCAGTGCCGGTTGGACGCGACAAGCGTCAGGCCGCCATGCCGTTCATCCTGGTGGCGGTGCTGATCGACATGGTGTCGATCGGCATCATCGTGCCGGTGCTGCCGGCTTTGATCGGCAGCCTCACAGGCTCGCAAGCCGATCACGCGTTCTGGCTGGGCGTGGTCAGCTTCGCCTACGGCATCGCCAATTTCTTCAGTGCGCCGGTTCTGGGCGCGTTGTCCGATCGCTTTGGCCGACGGCCCGTTCTGTTGCTGGGTTTCTGCGGGCTCGCAACCACGTTTTTCGCCACTGCGTTGTCGACAGCACTGTGGATGCTGATCGCGGCGCGGATGGTGGGCGGCGGCATGCAGGCCAATGCCGCCGTGGCCAATGCCTACGTGGCCGACATCACGGCGCCAGCCGAACGCGCCAAGCGCTTCGGCATGCTGGGCGCCATGTTCGGCATCGGCTTCATCCTCGGGCCGGCCATGGGCGGCGTGCTCGGCGCCATCAATCTCCACCTGCCGTTCTTCGTGGCGGGCGGGCTGGCGTTGGTGAATCTGCTCTACGGTTGTTTCGTGCTGCCCGAATCGCTGCCGTTGGATCGCCGCAGTCCGTTCACCTGGAAATCGGCCAACCCCGTCAAAACATTGAAGGCGCTCGCCAACCTCAAGGGCGTGGGCATGCTGGTCGGCGTGATCGCTTGCACGGGGCTGGCTCAGGGCCTGCTCTACAACAGCTGGGTTCTCTACTCGACCTTCAAGTTCGGCTGGGGCGCGAGCGAGAACGGCTGGTCGCTGGCGTCCATCGGCGTCGTGTCGGTGTTCGTGCAGGGTTACCTGCTCGGCAAGCTGCTGAAGGCATTTCCCCCGCAGCGACTGGCGATCTTCGGGCTCACCTCGTCGATGCTGGCTTATGCGCTGTGGGGCGCTGCGGTGTCCGGCTGGATGATGTACGCGGTGATCTTCGCCAACCTGCTCGGCTTCACTGTCAACTCGTCGATCCAGAGCATCGTCTCGGGTGCCGCCGACGATCGCAGCCAGGGGCAGACCCTCGGTGCGGTGAGCTCGCTCAACAGCCTGACGGCCGTCATCGGCCCGCTGATGTCCACGCCGCTGCTGGTGATGGTGTCCGACCTGCCACGCGGGCACTGGGCCATCGGCACGCCGCTTTTTGTCGGTGCGTTGCTGCAGGCCACGGCCTTGTTCCTGGCGTGGACGCATTTTCGCCGGATGGGCCGACGGCCCCAGCCGGTCGCAGCGGTGGCAACGCCCGGCTCCCTTTGAGGCCCACCGCGGCCGCTTCACTCATCGTCAGCACGACATGCACGACAAGATCCTCATCCTCGATTTCGGCTCCCAGGTCACCCAGCTGATCGCCCGCCGCGTGCGCGAAGCGCATGTGTTCTGCGAGATTCATCCGAACGACGTCAGCGATGAGTTCATCCGCGCCTTTGCGCCGAAGGCCATCATCCTCAGCGGCAGCCACGCCAGCACCTACGAGGACCACGACCTGCGCGCGCCGCAGGCCGTGTGGGACCTCGGCGTGCCGGTGCTGGGCATCTGCTACGGCATGTTCACGATGGTGGTGCAGCAGGGCGGCGAGGTCGAAGCCAGCACGCACCGCGAGTTCGGTTACGCCGAGGTGCGAGCCCACGGCCACACGGCGCTGCTGAAGGGCATCGAAGACTTCAGCACGCCCGAAGGCCACGGCATGCTGAAGG
>JARXKP010000062.1 GCA_030271615.1 Pseudomonadota bacterium | reverse complement strand
CAGGAAGCTGCGGAACTGACTCGCCAGGATCATGTAGATGAACACCACCGCGAGGCCGAGCGCTCCGACCGCGTAGCTGAACGACTCGTTCATGTTCTTCGTGCTGCCGCCGAAGGTGTAGCGGTAGCCCGGTGGCCAGGCCACGCCGTCGAGGATGCGCCGGATGTCGGCCGACACATCGCCCGAACTGCGCCCGTAGGTGTTGGCGTCCATGTTGATCTCGCGGTTCAGGTCGCGACGGTTGATCTGGTTCGGGCCGGTCGATGCGGTGATGTCGGCGACCTGCGACAGCCGCACGATCCGCGGCATGCCGTCCGCTCCCGCGGCCACCGGCACCGGCAGGCGATCCAGGTCGGCGAGCGAGTTGCGGCTGGCGGGCGTCAGCCGCACGATCACGTCGTAGTTCTCGCCGTCGGGTGCGCGCCAGTTGCCCACCGTCGTGCCGGCCACCAGCGAGCGCAGTGCGGTGGACAGCGAATTCACGTTCAGACCGAGGTCGGAAGCCGCTTCGCGTTTCACGTCGATCGCAACGGTCGGCTTGTCGGGCTTCAGCGTGCTGTCGAGGTCCACCAGCCCCTGCACCCGATGCAGTTGATCGGTGATCACTTTCGACAGGCGCTCCAGCTCGCCGAGGTCGCTGCCCTGGATCGAGAACTGCAGGCTCTTGCCGCCGCCCAGGTCGGGCGTGCCGATGTTGGTCACGGTGATGCCCGGGATGCGCGCGAGACGCTCGCGCAGCGGCACGGTCATTTCGTCGAGGCCGCGCTGGCGCAGGGCGCGATCGACCAGCCGCACATAGGTGCTGCCGAAGATCTTGCCCGCCGCGTTGCCGCTGTTGATCGTGGTCACGGTGTACCGGACCTCGGGCAGCTCGCGAAGCGCCACATCGACCTGCCGGGCGCGCGCCTCGGTGACCTCGAGCGACGATCCCACGGGCGTGTAGAAATTGATCGTCGTCTCGGAGAAGTCGGCCTTCGGCACGAACTCGGCGCCGAGCAGCGGGATCAGCAGGAAGCTGCCGCCGAAGGTCGCTGCAGCGATCGCCAGGGTCGACAACCGGTGGCGCAGCGACCAGCGCAGGATCGCCTGGTAGCCGTTGCCCAGACGCACGGTGAAACGATCGAACAGACCGGTGACGCGGCCGAGCGTGCGGTCGTAGAGGCTGGTCGTGCCACGCGGCGCACCGGCCAGATGGGAGGCCTGCGGGTCGTGCCAGATGCTGGACAACATCGGGTCGAGCGTGAAGCTGACGAACATCGAGATCAGCACCGCCGCGACGATGGTCAGCCCGAACTCGTGGAAGAACTTGCCGACGATGCCGCCCATGAATCCGATCGGCAGGAACACCGCGACGATCGACATCGTGGTGGCCATCACCGCGAGGCCGATCTCCTGGGTGCCGTCGAGCGCGGCCTGGTGGGCGCTCTTGCCCATCTGCACATGCCGCACGATGTTCTCGCGCACGACGATCGCGTCGTCGATCAGCAGGCCGACGCACAGGCTCAGCGCCATCATCGTGATGCTGTTGATCGTGAAACCGAAGGCGTACATGAAGCCGAAGGTGCCGATCAGCGCGATCGGCAGCGTCAGTCCGGTGATGACGGTGCTGCGCCAGGAGTTGAGGAACAGGAACACGATCAGCATCGTCAGCATCGCGCCTTCGACCAGCGTGCGCTTGACGTTGGCGACCGCGACACGGATCGCCCGCGAGTTGTCGCGGTTGACCTCGACCACGATGCCGGGCGGTGTCACCGACTCGGCGCCTGCCAGTGCCTGGCGCAGGCCGTCGACCACCTCGATGGTGTTCTCGCCCTGCGACTTCAGCACCGACAGCAGCACGGTGCGCTGGCCGTTGTAGAGCGCCAGGCTTTCCACCTCCTGCGGGCCGTCGACCACGTCGGCCACCTGCCACAGCTTGACCGGCGAGCCGCCGCTGACGGTCGCATTGCCGGTGCCCGGCGTGGCGGCACCGCGGCGCGCGACGACGATGTCGCGGAAGTCTTCGGGGCGCTTGAGCCGCGCATTGACCTGCACCACGCGCTCCTGCTCGGCGGAGCGGATCGCGCCCATCGGCAGTTCCTGGTTTTCGCTGCGCACCGCGTTGATGACGGCATCGACGCTGACGCCCATGGCCTCCATCGCCGCCGGTTTCAGGTACAGGTTGATCTGGCGCGACACGCCGCCGATCACATTGACCGAGCCGACGCCGCGCACGTTCTCGAGCCGCTTCTGCAGCACCTGTGTGGCCCAGGTCGTCAGCTCCTGCGGCGACTGCTTGCCGGTGGGCGACAGCACCGCCAGGTTGAAGATCGGCGTGCTGGCCGGGTCGAAGCGCGAGACGCGCGGCTCCTTGACCTCGTCGCGCAGGCTGGGGCGCACCGCCGCGACTTTCTCTCGCACGTCCTCGGCCGCCTTGCGCCCGTCGATGTTCAGGTTGAACTCGATGATCACCACCGAGTTGCCTTCGTAGGAACGTGAGTACAGCGAACTGATGCCCGCCACCGTGTTGACCGCTTCCTCGACCTTCTTGGTGACCTCGGTCTCGACGATCTCGGGCGAGGCGCCGGGGTAGTCGAACTGCACCACGACGGTCGGGAAGTCGATGTTCGGGAACTGGTCGACCGACAGCCGCTGGTAGCTGAACAGCCCGAGCACGACGAAGGCCAGCATGACCATCGTGGCCATCACCGGGTTGCCGATCGAGATGCGGGTGAACCACATGGTCAGCGCACGTCGGTGTTGACTGAAGCGGAGGCAGCGGCGGCCGTGTTGTCAGCGGTTCCGCCGTTCTTGTCACCGCCCTTCAAGTGCACCCGCGAGCCGTCTCGCACAGCGCCGACCGAGCCGCGCAGCAAGATCGTGCCGTCGACGACGCCGTGGGTCAACTCGACCGCCGGCTCGACGATGCCGTCGATCAACAACTCGCCGCGCTGTCCAAGCGTGACCTTGCGCTGCTCGACGCGGTCGCCGACCACCGCCAGCACATACGGCTGCGCTTGATCGACCCGCACCGCCGACAGGGGCACCGCCAGCACGCGGCTGCTGCGCAAGTCGATGCTGCCGGTCGAGAACAGGCCCTGGCGCAGGCCGGGATGCGGGTCCAGCGACAGGTACACCATCACCGCGCGTGTGCCGGCCTGGGTGCTCGGGTTGATGCGCGCGACCCGCGCCGTCACCGGTGCGGCGAGTCCGTCGATGGACAGCCGCGCCACCTGCCCGATCGACACACCGACCACGTCTTCCGGTGCAACCGCCGCTTCGAGTTCGATGCGGGACAGGTCGACGATTTCGACCAGCTTCGCATCGACCGCGACCCGCTCGCCCGGTTGCACCAGCCGCTGCGACACCAAGCCCGAGATCGGCGCGACCAACTGGGTGTCGCCACGGGCCTTGCGCGCCAGGTTCACCGCAGCGAGCGCGGCTTCATGGGTGGCACGCGCCGCCGCTTCGTTGGAGATCGAGGTTTCGAGCCCGGTGGCCGAGATGAAGCCCTGCGCCACCAGCGCGCGGTTGTTGTTCAGCGCGCGCTGGGCGATGTCGAGCTGGGCGCGCGCGGATGCCGCGTTCTGGTCGGCCTGCTGCACCCGCAGATCGACTTCGAGGGTGTCGAGCTGGCCGATCGTCTGACCGGCCTTCACGGTGTCGCCTTCGCGCACCGTCAGCGTCTTGACTTCAGCCGCGACCTTGGCGCGCACCACCGCACTGTCGACGGCTTTCAACCCGCCCGAGATCGCCAGCGTGCGGGTGAAGGCCTGCGTGGTTGCCACCAGGGTGTCGCTCGCGCCGAGTTCAAGGGCCGGCGGCGGCTTCGGCGGCGTCGCCGCCAACGCGCGTTCCTGCGAGCGAACGTACAGCGTGCGGCCGACAAAGCCGGCCAGCAGCAACACCGCCAGCACCAGCACGATCCATCCTGAGCTGATGCGCTTCATCGTCGTGGGTCCGTCATGCGTCTCGTCGAGTGGCGGGCGACGGGATGGTCGCGCGCTTCAAGGCCGCGCAGTATCGGAGCTTTGAAGCCATGCTGCTCGACAGTGCCTTTGCGGGCCTGATCGAACTCCGGCGAGCGCACCCGATGCAACGCAGGGTGATGGCAGGCGCACGCTTTGCCTGGGACAACGATTTCGGGCATGGGTCGGGGGCACTGTCCGCCGGGTGGCGAACCACATTCGATTATCGGGGCTGGAGCGTCTTCCCCCTTCGATACGCAGCCACCGCCGGCGACGGCGGCGCGGTGCGCAGGCAGAATCGCCGCGATGTTCTTGCTGGATCGCTTCTCGTTTCACCAACTGCTGCTGGTCGCTTTCCTGCTGATCGCCGGCCTGCTCGGCGCGGCGTCGCTGCGCGGGCTGTTCACGATTGAGGCGCTGATCACGCAAAGCAGCCAGGGTGCGCAGCAGGCGGTGTCGCTTGGTGCTGCGGCGCAGCGGTTGGCCGAGCGCAGCGTGACGATGGAACGCGCGGCGCGGCAGTACCTGGTGCTCGATGACCCGGTGCTGCGCCAGCGCTTCGACGACGCGGCACGCGAAGCCGGCGAGGCGCTCGACCAGCTGGTCGCCGGCACCGACGACGCGAGGCGCCGCGACAACGATGCGAGGACCTGGCGCAGCACCTTGCAGACGGTGCGGCTGCAACTCAGCGGCGTGCCCGACACCCTGCGCGACCGCGAGCAGACGCTGACCGCGGCGTTTCGCGAACTCGGTCAGATCAACATCGACCTCGCCGACCAGGTGCGCCGGGCCACCGAAGCGCGCAACGCCGCGCTGCTGGAGCGGCTCGAAATGGGCCGCACCGCGCTGGCCCGCCAGATCGGCGTGGCGATCGCGGTGGCGGTCGGGCTGGCGCTGGCCTTCGGCGTGTGGCTCGCGCGCCCGCTGAAGCGTCTGGAGGCGGCCATCGTCGGCCTGGGCGAGAACCGGCTCGATCGGCCCATCGAGATGCGGGGCCCCGCCGACGTGCGCCAGCTCGGCCGACGCCTCGAATGGCTGCGCCTGCGGCTGGCCGAACTCGACGCCGACAAGGCGCGCTTTCTGCGGCACGTGTCGCACGAGCTGAAGACGCCGCTGGCGGCCATGCGCGAAGGCGTCGCGCTGATGGAAGACGGCGTGACCGGCCCGCTCAACGAGCCGCAGCGGGAGGTCGCGCGCATCCTGCGCCAGAACACCGCCGTGCTGCAGGGGCAGATCGAGGACCTGCTGCGTTTCAACACCGCAGCGTTCGACGCGCGGCGCCTGGTGCGTCGACCGGTCTCCCTGACCGCATTGATCGCCGATCAGGTCGAGATGCAGAAGCTGCAATGGCAGGCACGCCGGCTCACGGTCGAGGTGACGGGCGAGCCTCTGCAAGTCGAGGTCGATGCCGACAAGCTCGGCACCGCGCTGGGCAACCTGCTGTCGAACGCGATCCGCTTCAGTCCTGTCGGCGGCCGCATCGTCTTTGCCGTTTCCCAGTGGCCCGGTCGCGCGCGCATCGACATCACCGACTCCGGCCCCGGTGTGGCCCCGGCGGACCGGGCGCGCGTGTTCGAGCCCTTCTTCCGTGGTGAACGCCAACCCTCCGACGCATCGCGAGGCAGCGGCATCGGCCTGTCGATCGTGCAGGAACTGGTGCGCGCCCACGATGGTCAGATCGACCTGTTGATGCCCGAGGCCGCCGTCATCGGCGCCGGGCCGTCCCAAGACGATGAGCGCCCCCTCGAGGGGCAGGCGCCCGAGGCGCCGTGGGGACGGTCAAACTCATCGGGTGCCCATTTCCGGATTGAATTGCCTCATGTTCCTGCTCGTTGAAGGCCCCTGCGCGCGGCCATCCCGTCGGCCCGGTGCTGGCGCGCTCGCCGCCGTTTCCCTGGCGTCTGCCGTGCTGTGTGTCAGTTTGTCGGCCTGCACGTCGTTTCGTTCCGGTCACGAACCGGTGCCTGTCGTCGAGGCCGCGTCGGCCCCGGTGGTGGTCGTCGTACCGCCGCTGGCGACGGAGGCGGCCTCCGCGCCGCCTGCAGCATCGGCGGCCTCGGCGCCGGTTGATCCGGCCACACCGGGCGATCTGGCGTCGCGCCAGTTGCTGGCTTATCACGACCAGGTGCGCGCGCTGGCGCCGAACGATCTGGCGCAGGAGATCAACCGGCTCGCTGCCTTGCCCGTGATCCCCGAGACGGCCCTTGAACTGGCCCTGGCGCTGATGCAGACGCGCAACGGCGGCGAGCTGGGTCGCGCGATCGGCCTGGTCGAGCCGGTCGTGAAGGGCACATCGGCCGACCTGCGCCCCTGGCAGCCGTTCGCGCGGCTGCTGATGTCGCGTCTGCTCGAGCTGCGCCGGCTCGAAGACCTGCTCGACAAGCGCAACCAGGAGTTGCGCGACAGCCAGCGCGAGGTCAGGCAGCTCAACGAAAAGCTCGAAGCGCTGAAGGCCATCGAGCGCAGCCTGGCGCCGCGTCCGTCGTCCTCGTCTTCACCCGCGGCCGTTTCCGGGGCTGCGTCGTTCGCACCGGCCTCCCAGGCGACCCCGCCCAACCGCCGGAACCCGTGATGGCCGCCAACCTGCTGGTCGTCGACGACGACGTGGACCTGCTGCAGCTGCTGTCGATGCGGCTGACGGCGGCCGGCTACCGCGTCACCGGCGTCGGCTCGGCCGAAGAAGCGCTGGCCTACCTGGAAGTCGCGCGGCCGCAACTGGTGGTCAGCGACGTGCAACTGCCGGGCCGCGACGGGCTGGCGCTGTTCGACGAGATCCGCGCGCGTCATCCCGCGCTGCCGGTGATCCTGCTGACCGCGCACGGCACCATCCCCGATGCCGTCGAGGCCACGGCACGCGGCGTCTTCACCTACCTGACCAAGCCCTTCGACGGCAAGGCGCTGCTCGACAAGATCGCGCAGGCGCTCGCGCTCGGCGCGCCGGCGGCCCACCACGACGGCACCGACGAAGCCTGGCGCGCGCCGATCGTCAGCCGCTCGGCGGTCATGGCCGAGGTGCTGGCCGAGGCCAAGATGGTCGCGGCATCCGACGCCAGCGTGCTGATCTGCGGCGAAAGCGGCAGCGGCAAGGAACTGCTCGCCCAGGCCATCCACCGCGCCAGCCCGCGTGCCGCCAAGCCCTTCGTTGCGGTCAATTGCAGCGCGATCCCCGAGGCGCTGCTCGAGTCCGAACTGTTCGGCCACGTCAAGGGCTCGTTCACCGGTGCGGTCGCCAACCACCGCGGGCTGTTCCAGACCGCCGACGGCGGCACGCTGTTCCTCGACGAGATCGGCGACATGCCGCCGGCGCTGCAGGTCAAGCTGCTGCGCGTGCTGCAGGAGCGCTCGGTGCGGCCGGTCGGCGCCAACCAGTCGATTCCGATCGACGTGCGCATTCTGTCGGCGACGCACCGCGATCTCGATGCAGCGATGGCGCAGGGCCAGTTCCGCGAGGATCTGTACTACCGGCTCAACGTCGTCGCACTGACCTTGCCGGCGCTGGGCGCGCGGCGCGAGGACATCGCGCTGCTGGCCAACCACTTCCTGTCGAAGCTCAGCGAGAAGTACGGCAAGCGGCTCAACGGCTTTGCGCCGGAGGCACTGAAGGCGCTGACCGCCGCGCCCTGGCCCGGCAACGTGCGGCAGTTGCACAACGTGGTCGAGCAGGTGTGCGCACTGACCACCACGCCGCTGGTGCCGCTGGCGCTGGTGCAGCGCGCGCTGCGCGTGCCGAGCGTCGAGGTGCTGAGCCTTGCGCAGGCGCGCGAGCGCTTCGAGCGCGACTACCTGGTCGGACTGCTCAAGCTGACCGACGGCAACGCCGCCGACGCCGCGCGACTGGCCGATCGCAACCGGACCGAGTTCTACCGGCTGCTGCAGAAGTACGGCCTGACGCCGGGGTTGTTTCGCAGCGACGCGCGTCCCGAAGGCTCCGGCGAGGCGACACCGCCGGCACCGCTGTCGCCGATCGGCGACAAGTAATACCTGTTTGATATCAACGGCTTGGGTCGACCGATCCGGTCGCCTGTCGCTGATTCGGGACGCAAAGCGCGCTCAAGGCTCGTGGAAACCCGCGATCGATCGTCGTGCAGCGACAACTCCCGCTCAAGTCGTTGATTCACAACGCAGTTCCGACGCTGGCACGCACGTTGCGCTGAGGGTGCTACCGACCCCGATGAGCGCCTCATGAATCACCGTCATTCCGCCCGCTTGAACCGTTCGTGGACCGAAGCCGGCACCGGTGCCTCCGCCGCCGCGAATACCGATGTCGGCGCCAGCATGCCGCCGATGAACCGGGGCTCGATGGTCGCGCGGCCCTGGCGAGGTTTCGTCGGCGGATTGCTCGACGGGTGGACGGCCCTGGCCGAACGCTGCGCGGGCCGGGCCGCGGTGCCGCAAGCCGCCTCCGATTCGATGCCCACGCCACCGGCCTCTGCCGATGCCGCGGCCACCGCCGCCTGGAAGCAGGCCGCCGTGCGCCGCCGTCGCACGCTGCTGGCCCTGGTCGCGCTGTCGGTCGTCGGCGCGACCGCGATGCTCGACAACGTGCTACCCGACTACAGCAGCGACGCGCTGCGCAGCGCGCAGATCGGCTTGTTCTCGCTGTTGTTCGGCTGGGTGTCGGCCGGTTTCTACACCGCGATGATGGGTTTCTGGGTGCAGTGGCGCGGTGACCCGCATGCGCTGTCGAGCCGCTCCGTCGCCCACGACCCCATCGCCGCCGGAGCCCGCACCGCCGTCGTGATGCCGATCTGCAACGAGAAGGTGTCCACCGTGTTCGCCGGACTGCGTGCCACCTGCGAGTCGCTGATCGCGGCCGGAGGATCGCGTCTTTTCGACGTGTATGTGCTGTCCGACACCAGCGACCCCGCGATCCGCACCGCCGAGCTGGCCGCTTGGGCCCAGCTGCGCGACACGCTCGGCTCGACCACCCGCATCCACTACCGCTGGCGCCAGCGGCGCACGCAACGCAAGTCGGGCAACGTCGCCGATTTCTGCCGCCGCTGGGGCAGGAACTATCGCTACATGGTGGTGCTGGACGCCGACAGCGTGATGAGCGGCGACTGCCTGTTGAACCTGGTTCGGCTGATGGAAGCGCACCCCGACGCCGGCATCATCCAGACCGCGCCACAGGCCAGCGGTTTGTCGACCATCCATGCCCGCGCCCAGCAATTCGCCGGCCGCGTGACCGGTCGGCTGTTCAGCGCCGGCATGCAGTACTGGCAGCTGGGCGAATCGCACTACTGGGGCCACAACGCGATCCTGCGCGTCGAGCCTTTCATGGCGCACTGCGGGCTGGCGCCGCTGCCCGGTAGCGGTGGATTGAGCGGCCACATCATGTCGCACGACTTCGTCGAGGCCGCGCTGATGCGACGCGCCGGCTACCACGTGTGGCTGGTGCACGACCTGGCGGGCAGCTACGAGCAGCAGCCGCCGAATCTGCTGGAAGAGTTGCAGCGCGACCGCCGCTGGTGCCAGGGCAACCTGCAGAACGCGCGGCTGCTCGCCGAGCCCGGCCTGCACGGCGTGCACCGTGCGATGCTGGTCACTGGCGCGCTGGCCTACCTGTCGGCGCCGCTGTGGCTGGGGTACGTGCTGCTGGGCGTCGCGCTGTGGCTGTTCGGCGGCCACCCGTCGTTCGTGGGCGATGCGGCGGTACCGCTCGAAATGATGGCGCTGTGGGCCGGCACGCTGGTGATGCTGGTGATGCCGCGCGCGATGGGCGTGGTCACCATCCTGCTGCGCCAGGAGCAGGCGCTGTATGGCGGCACGGCCGCCCTGGTGCGCGGCTCCCTGGTGGAAGGTCTGTTGTCGGTGCTGCAAGCGCCGCTGCGCATGGTCGCGCACACGCTGTTCGTGATCGTTGCGCTGACGGGCCTGAAGCTCGACTGGAAATCGCCTCCGCGCGAGGCCAACGACATCGGCTGGGCCGATGCATCGAACCGCTTCGCCCTGGTCGGCGCGGTCATGCTGGCGGTGGCCGGCGCGGCACTGGTGCTCGAACCCGCGACGCTGTTGTGGCTCGCACCGGTCGGCCTGCCGCTGCTGCTGGCGGTGCCCTTGGCGGTGCTGACCAGCCGCGCGGGACTCGGTGAGCGGGTGCGTGCGCTGGGCTTGCTGGTCACGCCCGAGGAGACGCGCACGCCGACGGTGCTGCTCGAGGCCGCCAAGTACGCACATCAGAACGCGCGCAATCGCAGCGTCACGCTCGGCTGGCGCGAGGCGCTCGACAACCCGTGGCTGTTCGACGTGGTGCGATCGGCGATGGGCACGCGCAACACGATGTGGGGCCACCGCGGCAGCGCCCGCCGCCAATTGGTGGGCCGCCTGCGCGCGGCGCACGACATCGACAGCCTGAGCACGATCGACCGCATGCGCCTGCTCAGCGAACCGCAGCACCTGGTGCGCGTGCGCGACCAGTTGATGGCGCATGCGGACCAGGGGCACGCGACGTGGGGAAGGGCTTCCGCTGCGGCTTGATGTCGAGCGCATTGCTCGCGCTTGAACTGTCAACCCCGCAGGAGACGCCCGCCGTGTATCTCTCGGGCCGCCGTGGCCCGCCTTCACACCCTCGCCCCGTATGATCCCTGAAGCATTCTTCTGGATCGAATCTTGGACATCACCCTGCTGATCAAAGCCGCCCTGATGGGCATCGTCGAGGGACTCACCGAGTTCCTGCCCATCTCCAGCACCGGGCACCTGATCCTCGCTGGTTCGCTGCTCGACTTCACGGGTGAGACCGCCAAGGTCTTCGACATCGCGATCCAGACCGGCGCGATGTTCGCGGTGATCTGGCAATTCCGCGACCGTCTGCAGCGCACGGTCAGCGGCCTGGGCAGCCGCGATCCGGTCGCGCGGCGCTTCGCTGTCAACGTGCTGATCGCGTTCATCCCCGCAGTGGTTCTGGGCCTCGCGTTCGGCAAGGCGGTCAAGGCGCACCTGTTCCATCCGGTGCCGGTCGCGCTCGCGTTCATCGTCGGCGGCTTCGTCATCCTGTGGGTCGAGGCCCGCCACAAGCGCCTGTACGGTGAGCTCGATCTGCAAGGCGGTCGTCGCGCTCGGGTCGAGACCGTCGACGACATGGGCCCTCTGGATGCGCTGAAGGTGGGGCTGCTGCAATGCCTGGCGCTGATCCCCGGCACCAGCCGCTCGGGCTCGACGATCATCGGCGCGATGGTGCTCGGCTTCTCCCGCAAGTGCGCCACCGAGTTCAGTTTCTTCCTCGGCATCCCGACGCTGATGGGCGCCGGCGCCTACGCGTTGTGGAAGCAGCGCGAGGCGCTGCACTCCGGCGATCTGCCGATGTTCGCGGTGGGTCTGGTGTTCGCGTTCTTCAGCGCCTTGCTGTGCATCCGCTGGTTGATCCGCTTCGTGTCCACGCACAATTTCGTCGGCTTTGCGTGGTACCGCATCGTGTTCGGCGGCATCGTGCTGCTCACGGCCTGGCAAGGCTGGGTGACCTGGGTCGATTGACCTGCATCCGCTGAAAGCCTCGGGCGCAGCGCGTCCCGCAGCGGTTATTCGCTGATCAACGCGTCGTTGCCGTCGGCGTCGATCACCGCAGCCGGGTCGATGCGCACCTCGTCGCAGTTGTCGCCGGGGCCTTCCCGATCGAGCACCAGGAAGTCGCTGGTCTCGTGCAGCGCGAGCAGCGGGTGGTGCCACACCCCGGGGGCGTAGTTCACGCCTTGATGCGCCTGGGCGAGAAAGCAGCGCAGCTGTTCCGCTGTCGGTGCCGGCCCGCGCGGCGCGACGACGACCAGATAGCGGCGTGACGTGCCGCCGCCATTGAACAACGGCATGAAGGCCTGCGAGCCCTGCGGGTGCCGTTCCATCAGGCTCACGGTGAAAGGCAGCCCGCGCGGCGCTCCGCGGAAGATGCTGGCGATCACGCGACCGCCGTCGCCGGGGTCGAGCTGCGCCAGGTCGTGAAAGCGCTCGGTGTTGCCTGCGTTGAGGGTGTAGTGCCGGGCGGCCTCGCGGGCTTCGATCACCTCGCCGAAGGGCGCGAAGGCCTCGGCTGTCAGCGGCTCCACGGTGAGCGATCGTGCTGCGTGGCTCATGGAGTCGATGCCGCGACCCGGTTCATGCCAGGACGACCGTGCCGAAAAGCCGCAAGCGGCTCACGCCGCCGTCGGGGAAGATGTTGAAGCGCACATGGGTCACCGGCCCTGGCGCAGACGGTTTGTCGAAATGGTGTTCGGCGTCCATGCCGAGTTTCTGCGGCGCCAGCAGTTCGGGCCAGAACATGCTCTGGCTGATCAGCGACGACTCGGTGGCGTCGCCCGACATGTTCGCGCCTTGCAGCGAGCATGAATCGGGGTAGTTGCCCTTGAAGTGCGCGGTGTCGACCTCGATCCGCTCGATGATGCCGTGCGCGGCCAGTGCGACGATGCACCAGTCGTTGCCGGGTTCGCGGCGGCGCCGGGTTTCCCAGCCGTCGCCCATGTTGACGCCGCGCCCCGGCAGCAGCAGGGACGACGCGCTGCCGTAGTGCTGGTTGTTGGCGGCAACCACCCAGGCGCCATGGATCGCGGCGGCCAGATCGAGCGCTCCTCCCGACGCCACGGCATCGACCTGGGGCCGGCCGTAGACGCGCAGCCGCGCCACACCGCCATCGGGATAGATCGACAAGCGCACGTGCGTCCACACCTCGTGGTTGTCGATCGGGTGGTGGTGATGGGCATGGCCCTCGAGCGGGACGGGCGCCACCAGCGGTGTCCAGTGCACGCTGTCGGCCGGCACGTCGTCGACGCTGCGGCAGACCTCGAGCGATGCGGCCGGCGGGTAGTTGCCGGTGAAGTGACGCGTGTCGATGTCGATGCCGAACAGCCGGCCCGGTCGCGCCAGCCGCACCACGCACCAGTCGTGGCCGGGGGTGCGCTTGCGCCGCGTTTCCCAACCGTCCATCCACTTGCCGTGCGCGTCGTACTTGCCGACGATGAACACCGGCTCGTCGGGCGACAGCAGACGTTCGCGCGGCGCGAAGAACTCGTCGCTGCACGACACCACCTGCGCTCCGAGACGCGGATCGGCGAGGTTGGTGTGGCGGCGCGTGAAGTCGGGGGCGTGGGGGTCGAGGGTCGGTGCGGCCATGGTCGGGTCCCTGCTCAAAACGCCCATTTTGCGGCTGTCCACCCGAGATAATCGTTCGACCTCGAGTCACCGGGGGCACGGCCCTCCATGCACCGTGACGCTCACCATCGATTCCGCCTACCCCCGTGACCTGAAGGGCCACGGGCCCGACGTGCCCCACGCACGCTGGCCGGGAGGCGCGCGCATCGCGGTGCAGTTCGTCCTCAACTACGAGGAGGGCGGCGAGAACAGTCCGTTGCACGGCGACGCGACCTCCGAGGTCTTCCTGTCGGAAATCATCGGCGCGCAGCCGTTCGAGAACCGGCACATGAGCATGGAGTCGATGTATGAATACGGCTCGCGCGCCGGCGTGTGGCGCATCCTGCGCGAGTTCGATGTGCGCGGCCTGCCGCTCACCGTGTTCGGCGTCGGCATGGCCTTGCAACGCTACCCCGAGATGGTCGAGGCGTTCATGTCGCGCGGCCACGAGATCGCCAACCACGGCTGGCGCTGGATCAGCCACCAGCACCTGCCCGAGGCGACCGAACGCGAGCAGATCGCGCTGGGCACGCAGGTGCTGAAGGACCTGACCGGCGGTGTCTGGCCGCAGGGCTGGTACACCGGCCGCGACAGCCCGCAGACCCGCCGCCTCGTCGTCGAACACGGCGGGTACGAGTACGACAGCGACCACTACGGCGACGACTTGCCGTTCTGGATGCCGGTGACCTGTTCCGATGGGGCGGTGGTGCCCCGGCTGGTCGTGCCGTATGCGCTGGACACCAACGACATGCGGTTTGCGCAGGCGCAGGGGTTCAACACCGGCGAGCACTTCTTCGCCTATCTGCGCGATGCGTTCGATGCGTTGTACGCCGAAGGCGATCCGGCCGGGCTCGATCGGCCGAAGATGATGAGCGTCGGCATGCACTGCCGCCTGCTCGGCAAGCCCGGGCGCATCGGGGCGTTGCAGCGGTTTCTGGACCATGTGTTGGCACACGATGCGGCGTGGGTTTGTCGGCGCATCGACGTTGCGCGGCATTGGGCGCAGGTGCATCCTTGTCTTGCTCGGTGAGACCGCGCCGGGTATCCGCCCCGGCGGGCGTCTCACTTTCTTCTGCTGGCACAGAAAAAAGTAAGCAAAGAAGAGTGCCTGAACACCAGCCATTTGAGCTGCTCGCTTCGGCTGCACGCCTACTTCAACGTCTCTTTCACGAGAACACCCTCCGAGCTACCGCCTCGGTTTCCTCGCTCACATTCAGACACTCGGTATCGATACGGCTCGACCCGGCGGGTCATCGTCGCGAGGACCCGCCGGGTCGAGCCGAAACGAGAACAAACGGTTGGGTGTTAGCGAGGTACTCGTGGCCGGAGTCCGGCGAGCGTTCTCGTGCCAGAGCCTCTGCCGTCAACCTTCTGGCCGCAGCGTGACGGCCAAATGGCTGGTGTTCGGGGCCCTTTGCTTTGGTGACTTTCATTTGGGCCCGCAAATGAAAGTTACCCGCCT
>JARXKP010000061.1 GCA_030271615.1 Pseudomonadota bacterium | reverse complement strand
CTGCACGGCCGCGTCACCGGCTCGCACCTGACGTCGATGCATTCGATGGACAACTACTACGTGTCGAAGCTGATCGCGCTGATGGCCGAAGCGCAGGTGCAGGTCGTCGCCAACCCGCTGATCAACATCACCTTGCAGGGTCGCCACGACAGCTACCCGAAGCGCCGCGGCATGACGCGCGTGCCCGAGCTGATGGCAGCCGGCCTGAACGTCGCGTTCGGCCACGACTGCGTGATGGACCCGTGGTACCCGCTGGGCTCGGCCGACATGCTCGAAGTCGCGCACATGGGGCTGCATGTGGCGCAAATGACCTCGCCGGAACAGATCGAAGCCTGCTTCAACGCGGTGACCGTCAACGGCGCGAAGGTGCTCGGGCTCGAAAGGCACGACGTCGCGATCGGCTGCGATGCCAACCTGGTGCTGTTGCAGGCACGTTCGGTCGTCGACGCGGTGCGCCTGCGGCCGAACCGGCTGCTGGTGCTGCGCCAGGGCAGGATGGTGGCGTGCAGCGCACCCGCGATGGCCCAACTCGACCTGCCGGGGCGGCCGGCCAGCGTCGACTGGACGGTGCAGCGATGAACGCCACACCATCGGATCGACCCCGGGCAACACGCCCGACCGAGGGTCACGAAGTGAAAAATCGCATCGTTAGAATGAAATTTGCATCTGTTTACACGGCCCCACTCTCACTGCGGCGACCCCCTCGACGCTCCCCGACATGAAACTCATCGGCTCACTGACCAGCCCTTACGTGCGCAAGGTTCGCATCGTGCTGGCCGAAAAGAAGCTCGACTACCACCTCGAGGTCGAGGATGTCTGGGGCAACGACCGCATCCTCACATCGAACCCGCTGGGCAAGGTGCCTTGCCTGGTGATGGAAGGCGGCGAGGCGGTGTTCGATTCGCGCGTCATCGTCGAGTACGTCGACACGCTGTCGCCCGTGGGCCGGTTGATCCCCGAGCGCGGACGCGAACGCGCCGAAGTGCGCACCTGGGAAGCCCTGGCCGACGGCGTGCTCGATGCAGCCATCTCGGCACGGCTGGAGCAGACCTGGACCGGCCGTGCGGAAACCGAACGCAGCAGCGCCTGGATCGACCGGCAGATGGGCAAGGTGAACAGCTCGGTCGCGGCGATGAGCAAGGGCCTCGCCGACAAGCCGTGGTGCTGCACCGGCAATCACCTGACGCTGGCCGACATCGCGGTCGGCTGCGCGCTGTCGTACCTCGACTTCCGCTTTCCGCAGATCGACTGGCGCAGCCCGCACGCCAACCTGTTGCGCCTGTCGGAGAAGCTGTACACCCGTCCCAGCTTCATCGACAGCCAGCCGCCGACGGCCTGAGCGGCGCGGGCTGATCGCTGCGGCCCGACGTGTCAGGCCGCTTGAGCCACCGCGAACGTGCTCGCCTGAGCCATCGGCCAGTAAAGGCGATACACGCTGTGCGACAGATCGCCGGCCAGCAGTGAACCGGGCTTCATGAACGGCAGCAGGTTGCTCAGCAGCTTGACCTCGTGATCGTTGGTGCGCCGCACGATGTGCGCGGCGGTGATCGCGCCGGGGTGGTCCAGCCCGGCCGCCTGCACCAGTTCCTTCAGCGCCTTCAGCGTGCTCTGGTGGAAGTTGAAGACCCGGTCCGACTTGGTCGGGACCACCAAGGCCTTCTGGCGATGCGGATCCTGGGTGCTGACACCCGTCGGGCAGTCTCCGCTGTGACAGGCCTGCGCCTGGATGCAGCCGAGTGCAAACATGAAGCCGCGCGCCGAATTGCACCAGTCGGCACCCAGCGCCATGTTGCGGGCGATGTCGAAGGCACTGACCACCTTGCCCGCGCAGCCGATCTTGACGCGGTGCCGCAGGTTCAGCCCGACCAGCGTGTTGTGCACCAGCAGCAGGCCTTCCTGCAGCGGTGCGCCGACGTGGTCGGTGAATTCGAGCGGCGCCGCCCCGGTGCCACCCTCGCCACCATCAACGACGATGAAATCGGGCGTGATGCCGGTTTCGAGCATGGCCTTGCAGATCGCGAACCACTCCCACGGGTGACCGATGCACAGCTTGAAGCCGACCGGCTTGCCGCCCGACAGCGCGCGCAGGCGGTCGATGAACTGCATCATCTCGATCGGCGTCGAGAACGCGCTGTGGCTGGCCGGGCTGACGCAATCGACCCACGGCGGCACGCCGCGCGCCTCGGCGATCTCGAGCGTCACTTTCGGCCCGGGCAGCACACCGCCGTGACCGGGCTTGGCGCCCTGGCTCAACTTCAGCTCGATCATCTTGACCTGGCGCTGCCGCGCGTTGGTAGTGAACAGTTCGGGGTCGAAGCTGCCATCGGCGTGGTGGCAGCCAAAGTAGCCCGAACCGATCTCCCAGATCAGGTCACCGCCGCCGTCGGGATCGGGGCCGCGGTGGTGGCGGCTGATCGAGCCCTCGCCGGTGTCGTGCGCAAAGCCTCCGCGCTTGGCGCCCGCGTTCAGTGCCAGGATCGCGTGGGCCGACAACGCGCCGAAGCTCATCGCCGAGATGTTGAAGACGCTCGCGCTGTAAGGCTGGGTGCAGGGTGTGCCGCCCTGACCGGGCCCGCAGGCAGGATCGGGATGGGCGCCACCGACGACCACCCGGAAATCATGCGTCGGCAGATTCGTCGGGGTCATCGAATGGTTGATCCACTCGTAACCCTGCGCACTCACGTCTTTCTGCGTGCCGAACGGTCGCTTGTCAGGCGCTCCCTTGGCGCGCTGGTAGACCAGCGAGCGCTGCTGACGCGAGAACGGCGCGGCTTCGTTGTCGCCCTCGATGAAGTACTGGCGAATCTCGGGCCGGATGAATTCGAACAGGTAACGCAGGTGACCGACCACCGGGTAGTTGCGCAGCACCGAATGCGAACCCTGACGCGTGTCGCGCACCCCCAGCAGCACCAGCGCGGCAAAGGTCAGCGGCAGCACCCAGGCCCATCCGCTGGGCATCGTCATCACCAGCGACAGTGACAGGCTCACCGCCAGCCCCAACGCGCAGAGAAACCACACGGAGTAGCGCAGGGGAAAGTGATCGTTCAGTTTGTCGAGCCAGTGGTGCATCAGGCATCCTCGAAAACGAGCCACAGGCGCAGAGCGCCCGTCGGGCGAGGTGGATCGTATCGGTCAGCAACGTCGGTCGATGCGATGAACAGAGCGGCAAAGAATGCCCTCTGCACCGCACTGGCTGCGCAACCGACTTCTCGGGCGGCGCCTTAAGTCGGAATTCATCGCGCGCGCCGATGCTCGGTCTCTGGCTGCCCCGATCGTTTTTTCCAACTTTGAATCAGCACCCTGCGCTGATGGAAACAGGAACCCGAGTGAATACAAGTCGTGGTGCCGCAGGACCGTTGTTGAACAAGGTTCCGCAAGTGACGCTGCTGTTTTGGATCGTCAAGATCATGGCCACGACGGTCGGCGAAACGGCAGCCGACTTCCTGTCTTCCGACCTCGATCTCGGGCTGCTCCGCACGACATTTGTCATGGGGGCACTGCTGCTGACTGCGCTGTGGGCGCAACTGCGAAGCAGGAATTATTCACCCCCGATCTATTGGATCGTCGTGGTGCTGATCAGTATCGTGGGCACGCTCATCACTGACAACCTGGTGGACAACTTCGGCGTATCGCTCGACTTGACGACGACCGTCTTCGCGCTCGCCTTGTCGATCACATTCGCGGCCTGGTACGCCAGCGAGAAGACCTTGTCGATCCACCACATCGACACTCCGAAACGAGAGTTGTTCTACTGGGCGGCGATTCTCTTCACCTTCGCGCTGGGCACTGCGGCTGGCGATGGGCTGGCAGAAGGCCTGAGCATCGGATACGCACTGTCGACACTCCTCTTCGGCGCGATGATCGCCGCGGTGATCCTGGCTCACCAGCTGTTCAAGCTCGATGCCGTTCCGGCTTTCTGGATCGCGTACATCCTGACTCGACCCTTCGGAGCGTCCTTCGGCGATCTGCTTTCGCAACCCACCACCAACGGCGGACTGGGGCTCGGGACCGTCGCCACGAGCGGCATGTTTCTCGTGACCATCCTGGTACTGGTCGCCGCCATGGCTCGAATCCAGTCCAGGCGCTTGCGCCGCAGACGCTCTGATCGACAGGCGAGGTCATCCATGCGCGTCCTGTGATGCATCTCGTTGTGGCGACCGCTACTTGATGCGGTCGGTCATTCGCTGGTTTGTGGCATCGACATTCGGCGCGCAAGAATCTGGCTCATGGGCCGGAGCTGTACATCGGCATCGTGCAAACCTGCGTCGAAGCTGGCGCTTGAGAGCACCTCGAACTCGGCATGGCGTGCATCGATGAGCGAGTCGTTGCCATGTGTCGGCGTGCTCGGATGGCACATCAGCAAATCGCCGTCGACCGCAGCCAGCAACCATCTTGCGAGAAGCTCGCGGTAGCGGCTGCTGCCGCCCTCGAAGTCATAGACACCCAACAGGTGTCGGTTCTGTGGGTAGCCCAGCCGATAGGCCGCCGAGGCGAGCCCACGGGACCCCAACCACTCGATACCCCGTGGTTTGAGGCAATCACGCCCGAGCATGTTGATCGAGCGACAACCGGCGCGAGGTGTCCGCGTCGACCTGATCCACGGCGTGGAGCCGCGATAGCGCGCCTGCAATTCCTCGAGCAGCTCGGTGCGAACGGTCCGGAATTGATGCACGTGCTGATGCCCGTCGACGAAGGCAGGCGCGCGGCCCAGAGCCTGCTCGAAAGCGTCCAGTTGCGCGCGAATTTCAGCGCGAATGATCCGGCGATCAAGACGGCGCAGAACGCTGTCCAGAATCAGATCACGCAACGGACGACGCGACCCGTCGAGCAACGGGGTTTCTGTCAGGTCGAGGTGCAAGCCGATGTCGACGTCAGGGGCATCCAGGCGCCGCAGAACACGACTCCACCCTGTCCAGCTCATGCCACCCACGAGACAGCTGATCGCGTGCACGCGATTCATTCCTGCGAGACGCAGCGCAGCCTCATTGATGCCCGCATGCATGCCGAAGTCGTCGACGCAAATGCAGATCATCCGAGCTGCGCCGCGTTCGCAAGGTCCTTCGTGATCTGGGGCTCTCGTTTCCGTGCCGGGAGTCGATGGAAGCACGCGCGGGTCACCGATCGGCCGTGTCCAGACCCTGTCCCATTTCTCGCTGGATCACGAACAGGGGCCGGCCTTTCACCTCGTCAAAGATGCGGCCGACGTATTCGCCCACCACGCCGAGCGACAACAGCTGGATGCCGGAGAACAGCATGAGACTCACGACGATCGTCGTCCAACCGCTGACAGCGTGACCGTAAATAGCGTAGGTCGCAGTCAGATAACCCCCGTACATGAAAGACAGCAAGGCCAGCGTGAAACCCACGGCGCTGACCGCCCGAAGCGGCCAGGTGGTGAACGCAGTCAAGCCGTCGAGCGACAGCCCGATCAGGCGGCCGGGGCTGAAATGCGTGTGTCCATGTGCGCGCACATCGGGGACGTAAGGGACACCGACCGAGCTGAATCCAACCCAGGCATAAAGCCCCTTCATGAACCGATTGCGCTCCGGCAGCGACAAGAGCGCGTCCACGACCTTTCGGTCCATCAGTCGGAAGTCCCCGGCATCGGCCGGCACTTCGAAGCGATCGGTGGTGTTGATCAACGAGTAGAACCAGCCGGCCCCGCATCGCTTGAGCCAGCTTTCGTCGCGTCGACTGGTCCGGCTTGCATAGACGACGTCGATCCCATCCTGCCAATGCCGAACAAAGGTGTCGATCAGAGACGGCGGGTGCTGCAGATCGGCATCCATCATCACGACGACTTCACCGGCAGCGGCCTGAAGGCCGGCCGTCAGCGCAGCTTCCTTGCCAAAGTTGCGGGACAGCTGAATCACGCGGAATCCCCGGATCTGGGCCCATCTCGACAACGTCGATGGCGTCGTGTCGGTGCTGCCATCGTCGACCAGGATGACCTCCCAGGACCGGCTGCAGTCGGTCAGCGCGACGCTGAGCAACGGCAGAAGCCGATCGAGGTTTTGTGCTTCGTTCCGGCAAGGAACGACGCAGGACATGGTGGGCAGGCGGCGACGCCCCAAGACGGATTCGACTTGATTGCCCGCTGGAGCGGGCGTGCGGCCCGAGGCGGCCTCCCGCACGGCGCGGCGTGGCCAGTCTCCAACGACGACATTCGGAACGCGAAGGTGACTCATGTGGGCCTTTACAGGACTGCCTTCATGGCGAAACGTCTTTCGACGAGTTCATTTGGAATCGTCAAGGAACACAGGGCGCCGCACCCTGTCGAGGCAGGAGAACTCGCCACGACGTTCCCTCGAGCAGGGGTCCGACGGGCTTCCCGCCGTGGAGGGTTGCCGTGGGACCGAGCTCCACCGCTCCGCATCGTTCCACCGCGTCACGCTGGACCCAGGGGCTCTTGCCGAAGCTGCCGTCGATCAGGACGAGTGGCCGTTCTGGCAACTGCAGCGCCAAGGTATCGGCCTCGTGCTCCTTGCCGATGACGATGCGTATGGGGCCTCGAAGCTCGGCACGCGCCGCATCGCCGATGCGCTGTGCAAACTCCGTTGAGTCGAAGTTGCGCCAGTGATGGTTGCCGAGGGCGGGGATCCCGCGCGGCGACCTGACGTACCCCTGCGCCAGCAACAAGACCTGGATGACCAGAAACGCGCGCAGGATCTTCGCCAAATCAACGCGATCCCAAAACCCGTGGGGAGCCAGCTCCATGGCGGCCGGCACGGCAAACAGCATGAAGGGCGTGCCCCAATGCGCCTGCAAGTCGGCGCCAGTCATAACACCGACCAGCGGCATGAAACACAGAGGCAACACGCCCCAAGAGAAGATCAGCGCTTGTGCAGCGTCGCGACGCGGTGAGGCATGCATCACCGGATCAACCGGCGCCAAGCGATTCAGTTTTCGCACCTGCAAGCCGGCCACCACGAGGAGTGCGAATGCCGGAATCCCGCGGTTGAGCAGCTGATCGGCCAGCCATCCCAACGAGTTCCTCACCCGGCCCACCGCCCCCAGGCTGACCCCGATGGACGTGTCGAGCGCGTAGCCGATGGGCCCGAAGTCGTGTCGCCGCAGCCACTCGATGTGCGGCACGAAGATCAGCAGTGCCACCAGGCTCGCGCAAAGCAGTCCGAGACGATGCACCGGGTCGCGCCACGCGCGCTGATGGAGTGCAAACACCAGAACCGAAGAAATCGTCACGACGATCTGGTACTTCGACAGCGCGCCGAGTCCGATCGCGACACCCAGCGCGATCCACCATCGCAGGTGCCGGGTGGCAAACGCTTGCCAGCACAGCGCAGCACTGGCCGTCGAGAGGAACAACAGAACGATGTTGTGGTTGTAGTAGGTCAACCGGCCGTTGTAGTAAGTGATGCACAAGGCAGCCAGCAGCGCCAGGCCGGCGTACGCCGAACCTCGCAGCGTCACGAGCAGGCGCCACATGATCGCAAGCGACCCCAGCGTCATGACGGCACCCAGGCCATAACTGGTCGAGGCGGACAAGCCGAACAGCCTCACAGGCAACCAGATCAACCAGGTCGGCAGGGGGGGATGCTTGTAGTAGCCCCATTCCAGCGATCGCACCCACGTCAGTTGCTCGATGTTGTCGACCGGGGGCGAAAGACTGGTGAACGCGAGAACGCTCAACCAGACGGTCGCGAACAGAAGCAGCCCGATCGCGACCTCCAGACGGGTGAAGTCGATCAGACAGCGGGCCGACCACGCAAGCCCGCGAACCCGGCCAATGGAATCGGCCGGAGGAAGTGCCACCGATTTCTCATGCCCCGCGGGCACACCCAGACTCATCGCTTCATCCCTGTAGACCTCGGTTCAGTGGGGGAGTGTCGACCTCGGTCACTTAACCAGGGCTTATCAGGCGTCCCTTCGACCGGTCATTGACGCTGCAACTTCGATTTCGGCCGGCGAACACGCTCGCTAGAATGCGAGCCAGCGCTGATTTGCTCCGGCTTGCGGGCGCTCTACAAACCCAGCTAATACAGGATCGACGGACCCATCCGTCACACCGCCACCATGTTTCTCCCCGCTTCGCCGCCGGCATGTGCGGCCCGCCGACGGCGACAGTCATGAACTCGCTGGGACACGTCCGGCCGCTGTCGATGTCGTTCGCGCAGCCGCTGCCGCTGCGCAGCGGCGCGGTGCTGCGCGACTACACCCTGGCCTACGAAACCTACGGCACGTTGAACGCCGAGCGCAGCAACGCGGTGCTGGTGTGCCACGCGCTGAACGCCAGCCACCACGTCGCCGGCACCTATGCCGGCGACCCGAAGAGTGCCGGCTGGTGGGACAACCTGATCGGCCCGGGCAAGCCGCTGGACACCGATCGCTTCTTCGTCATCGGCGTCAACAACCCCGGCTCGTGCTTCGGCTCGACCGGTCCGACGCACATCAACCCGGCGACTCAGCAGCCCTACGGCGCCGACTTCCCGGTGGTCACGGTCGAGGACTGGGTCGATGCGCAGGCGCGGCTGTGCGATGCGCTGGGCATCACCCAGCTCGCCGCCGTGATCGGCGGCAGCCTTGGCGGCATGCAGGCGCTGTGCTGGTCGATGCGCTTTCCGTCAAGACTGCGGCACTGCATCGCGATCGCCACCGCACCCAACCTGTCGGCGCAGAACATCGCCTTCAACGAGGTCGCGCGGCGCGCCATCGTGACCGACCCCGACTTCCACGGCGGCCACTACCTGGCCCACGGCACGGTTCCCAAGCGCGGCCTGCGGGTGGCACGGATGATCGGCCACATCACCTACCTCAGCGACGACACGATGGACGCGAAGTTCGGTCGCAACCTGCGTGCGGCCCTCGGCGCGCCGACGGCCCAGCCTGGCGACGCGCCGCGCTACACCACGCAGGACATCGAGTTCGAGATCGAGAGCTACCTGCGCCACCAGGGCGACAAGTTCAGCGAGTATTTCGACGCCAACAGCTACCTGCTGATCACCCGCGTGCTCGACTACTTCGACCCGGCGCGCGAATACGGCGGCAACCTGTCGGCGGCTTTCGCGACCGCCCAGGCCCGGTTCCAGCTGATCAGCTTCACCACCGACTGGCGGTTCTCGCCGGCCCGCACGCGCGAGATCGTCAAGGCGCTGCTCGACAACCGGCTCGACGTCAGCTACGCCGAGATCGCCGCACCGCACGGTCACGACGCCTTCCTGCTCGACGACCCGCGCTACCACGGCGTGCTGCGGGCACGCTTCGAACGCATCGCCCGCGAGATCGGGGCCGAGTCATGAGCGATCGCCAAAGCCTGGAGCTGATCGCCGGCCTGGTGCCCACAGGTTCGCGCGTGCTCGACCTCGGCTGCGGCTCGGGCGAGACGCTGGCCTACCTGCGCGATCGACGGCAATGCACCGGCTACGGCATCGAGATCGCCGACGCCAATGTGCTGGCCTGCGAGCAGCGCGGCGTCAACGTGATCCAGCTGAATCTCGAAGAAGGGCTGGCGATCTTCGAAGACCAGAGCTTCGATGTGGTGCTGCAGATCGACACCTTGCAGCACCTGCGCAACACGGAACGCATGCTTCAGGAAACCGCACGCGTCGGACGCATCGGCATCGTCAGCTTCCCGAACTTCGCGCATTGGCCCAACCGGCTCAGCGTGGTCCGCGGCCGCATGCCTGTGACGAAGGCCCTGCCCTACGAGTGGTACGACACGCCGAACATCCGCGTCAGCACCTACGCCGATTTCGAGGTGCTGGCGCGCCGCTGCGGGCTGCGCATCCTCGATGCGTTCGGCATCCAGCAGGGCGCCTGCGTGCGGCGCTGGCCGAACCTGCTGGCCAGCGTCGCCGTGTTCAAGTTCGAGCGCCTCTAGCGCGACGGGCTGCGGGCGCCGGCTTCGACAGCACGAGCCCGGCCAGATAGGCGTCGAGTGCCTGCGTGCCGACCCTCACCAGATCAAACGCGGTCGGGTCGAGCAGCCAGTTGTCGATCAGCCCCGAGGTCAGCGCATGCAGGCCGACCGCCGCGGCGCGCGCAGGCACGCGACGGTCGAGTCGGCCCTCGGCCATCGCGCGCTTCAGGCCGACCTCCACGTGATCCAGCAGGCCGTTGCGGGTGTTGATGCGGCGATCGCGCACCGCGAGCAGTTCGTCGACGTACTCGACCTTCTGCATCACGATCAAGAACACACGCTGCACCTGCGGGTCCGCCACGGTCTTGCGCAGCGCGTTCAACAAACTGTTGCGCACCTCCAGCACCGGATCGATCGCGTCAGGATCGGCCGAGCGGTTGATCGCCTCTTCGAGCGGCAGCGTGACGCGCTTGAACATGGCGTTGACCAGATCGGCCTTGTTCGCGAAGTGCCAGTAGATGGCGCCGCGCGTCACGCCGGCCGCCAGCGCGATCTCGTGCAGCGAGCAGCGCGACACACCGCGCTGCTCGAAAACGAGTTCGGCCGCGTCCAGGATGTGGTCGCGAGTGGCCAGCGCATCGTCCTTGGTCTTGCGTGCCATCAGGGTGCTCCAGGGCTCTTAAACATACAAGCATGCATGTATATAGACTAGCCCCTTTTCGTTCGGAGCACGTTCCGAATCAACCCGCTCGCCGCAGGCCCTGGCCCGGCGAGCACGCCACAGGACGAGGTCGCATGCCTGCGCAAAGAAGAATGTTCGGTGTCCTGACCTCTGCACTGATGGTGTCGGCCGTCGTCGGGTCGGCTCTGGTGGGACTGTCGGGCTGTGGAGCGAAGTCCGGTGATGCCGCCTCTGCTGCGGCCGCTGCCAGCGCGCCGCCGCCCTCGGTGGGCGTGATCACGGTGGCACCTCAGTTGGTCGGCCTCGCGACCGAGCTGCCTGGCCGGCTCGAAGCGACACGCATCGCGCAGGTGCGCGCCCGCGCCGCCGGCATCCTGGAAAAGAGAGCGTTCCGCGAAGGCAGCGACGTGAAGGCCGGTCAGCTGCTGTTCCAGATCGACGCGGCGCCGTATCGCGCGCAGCTGCAGAGCGCACAGGCGGCCCAGGCGCGTGCCGAGGCCAACCGCGAACAGGCCGGTGCGCAGGCCGAGCGCTACAAGCCGCTGCTCGAAGCCAACGCGATCAGCAAGCAGGACTACGTCAACGCGGTGGCGTCGTTCAAGCAGGCCGACGCCGACGTCGCCTCGGCCCGCGCGGCGGTGACCACCGCGCAGATCAACCTCGGCTACGCGTCGGTGACGGCACCGATCTCCGGTCGGATCGGCCGCGCGCTGGTCACCGAAGGCGCGCTGGTCGGTCAGGGCGAGGCGACCCAGCTCGCCGTGGTGCAGCAGATCGACCCGATGTACGTGAACTTCACGCAATCGACGACCGAGGTGCTGCGACTGCGCAAGGCGATCGAGGCCGGCAAGCTGCAGCGCAGCGGTGCGGCTGACGCGGCGACGGTGCAGGTGGTCCTCGAGGACGGCAGCGTCTACGGCGCGCCGGGCAAGCTGCTGTTTTCCGACCTGACGGTCGACGCCACTTCGGGCCAGATCACGCTGCGCGCCGAGGTACCGAATCCCGGCGGCCTGCTGCTGCCCGGCACCTACGTGCGGGTGCGGCTGCAACAGGCGCAGGCCAGCGACGCGGTGCTGCTGCCGCAGCAGGCGGTGACCCGATCGCCGCTGGGCGACAGCGTGATGGTCGTTGCGGCCGATGGCAAGTTCGGTCCGCGCTCGGTGAAGATCGGCGGAGCTCAGGCCAATCAGTGGATCGTGCTCGACGGTCTGAAGGCCGGCGAGCAGGTGATGGTCGACGGTTTCCAGAAGCTGCGCGGACAGACGATGGTGACACCGGTGCCGTGGCAGCCCGCGGCTTCGGGTGCTTCAGCAGCACCCGCCGCGTCGGCAGCATCGTCGCCAGCGAAGTGAGGGCCTTCTGATGGCCCAGTTCTTCATCAACCGCCCCATCTTCGCGTGGGTCATCGCGCTGTTCATCCTGGTGATCGGCGGGGTCGCCGTCACCCAACTGCCCGTCTCCCAATATCCACCCGTGGCGCCGCCATCGATCGTCGTCAACGTGACCTACCCGGGCGCGTCGGCGCAGACGCTGGAGGACAGCGTCATCAGCGTCATCGAGCGCGAGATGAACGGCTCGCCGGGCCTGATCTACATGGAGTCGGTCAGCCAGGCCGACGGCACCGGCGCGATCACCATCTATTTCGAACCCGGAACCAACCCCGACCTGGCCCAGGTCGACGTGCAGAACCGGCTCAGCCGCGCCAACCCGCGCCTGCCGCAAGCGGTCACTCAGCAGGGCGTGCGCGTAGACAAGGCCAACCCCAACTTCCTTCTGTTTACTGCCCTGTCGAGCGAGACCGCCGCCTACGACCCGGTGGCGCTGGGCGACTACGCCTCGCGCAACTTGCTGCCGGAAATCCAGCGCGTGCCCGGCGTCGGCCAGGCACAGCTGTTCGGCACCGAGCGCGCGATGCGCATCTGGATCGACCCGGCCAAGCTGGTGGGTCTGCGGCTGTCCTCAGCCGACGTCACAGCCGCCATCGCCGGCCAGAACGCCCAGGTCGCCTCGGGATCGATCGGCGATCTTCCGAACACGACCGGCCAGGCGGTCTTCGCCACGGTCGTCGTGAAGGGACAGCTGACCACGGCCGAGCAGTTCGGCAACATCTTGCTGCGTGCCAACGCCGACGGTTCGAACGTGCGGCTGAAGGACGTCGCTCGCATCGAGCTGGCGGCGCAGAGCTACGGCACACGCTTCCGCTTGAACGGCGAGCCGGCGACCGGCATCGCGGTGCAACTGTCTCCGACCGGCAATGCGCTGTCGACCGCCAACGCCGTGAAGAAGCGCATCGACGATCTGTCGCGCTATTTCCCGCCGGGTGTCAAGGCCAGCATTCCCTACGACAGCTCCAAGTTCGTGAGCATCTCAATCAGTCAGGTCGTCGAGACCCTGGTCGAGGCCGTCGTTCTGGTGTTCCTGGTGATGTACCTGTTCCTGCAGAACATCCGCTACACGCTGATCCCGACGCTGGTGGTGCCGATCGCGCTGATGGGCAGCGTCTCGATGCTGCTGGCGCTGGGCTTCTCGATCAACGTGCTGACGATGTTCGGCATGGTGCTGGTGATCGGCATCGTGGTCGACGACGCGATCGTCGTGGTCGAGAACGTCGAGCGCATCATGAGCGAGGAAGGCCTGTCGCCGCTCGACGCGACACGCAAGGCGATGGGCCAGATCTCCGGCGCGATCGTCGGCGTGACCGTGGTGCTGATCTCCGTGTTCGTGCCGCTCGCCTTCTTCAGCGGCGCGGTGGGCAACATCTACCGCCAGTTCTCGGCGGTGATGGTCAGCGCGATCGGCTTCTCGGCTTTCCTCGCGCTGTCGCTGACACCGGCGCTGTGCGCCACGCTGCTGAAGCCGGTCGAGGCCGGCCACCATCATGCCAAGGGCGGCTTCTTCGGCTGGTTCAACCGCGGCTTCTCGCGCACCGCCAAGGGCTACGAGGGCATCGTCGCGCGCATCCTGAAACGCGCCGCCAGCTACCTGGTGATCTACGCCGCGATCATCGTCGCGGCGGTGGTGCTGTTCGGCCGCCTTCCGACCTCGTTCATACCGAACGAGGACCAGGGAAACATCCTGGTCAACGTGCAGCTGCCACCGGGCGCAACGCAGAACCGCACGACCGAGGTGATGAAGCAGGTCGAAGCCTTCATGCTGAAGCAGCCGGACGTGAAGAGCATGGTCAGCGTGCTCGGCTTCAGCTTCTCGGGTATCGGGCAGAACGCAGCGCTGGGCTTCGTCACGCTGAAGGACTGGGACGAGCGCAAGGGAACCGACCACACCGCCCAAGCGCTAGTGGGCCGCGCCTTCGGGGCGCTCGGTCAGATCCGCGATGCGTTCATCTTCCCGGTCAGCCCGCCCGCCATTCGCGAGCTGGGTCGCTCGAACGGCTTCGCGATGCGGCTGCAGGACCGCGGCGGCAACGGCCACGATGCCCTGCTCGCGGCGCGCAACCAGTTGCTCGGCCTGGCGGCAAAAAGCCCGTTGCTGGTGTCGGTGCGGCCCGACGGCCTGGAGGATGCACCCCAGCTGCAGCTCGACGTCGACCGCGACAAGGCCGCCGCGCTGGGGGTGAACTTCGCAGCGATCAACGCGACGCTGTCGACCGCCCTGGGCTCGTCGTACGTCAACGACTTCCCGAACGCCGGCCGCCTGCAGCGCGTGATCGTGCAGGCCGACGCACCGGCACGCATGCAGGCCGACGACCTGCTGCAGCTCAACGCGCTGAACACCGCCGGACAGCCGGTGCCACTGGCAGCATTCGCGACCACGCAGTGGATCAACGGGCCGATGCAGACCGTGCGCTACAACGGCTACCCCGCGATGCGCATCCAGGGCGAGCCGGCGAAGGGCGTCAGCAGTGGTGCAGCGCTCGCCGAGATGGAGAAACTCGCGTCGCAGTTGCCGGCGGGCTTCGCCTACGAGTGGTCCGGCCTGGCGCGCGAGGAAAAGCTGTCCGGCTCGACCGCTCTGCTGCTGTTCGCCTTCTCGCTGCTGGCGGTGTTCCTGTGCCTGGCCGCGCTGTATG
>JARXKP010000371.1 GCA_030271615.1 Pseudomonadota bacterium | reverse complement strand
CAGAAACACTCGCTGGTGCTGATGGAATACCTGCGCCGCTTCCGCCCCGACCTCGTGCCCACCGAAGCCGAGCTCCACGAGGTGCGCTTCGAGTTCGACCCTGCGCCCGCGCTCGAGACGCTGATGATGCATTTCTGCGGCGAGATCCGGCTCAACCACTGGTACCGCCGCGCCGCCGAATGGCATGCCGAGCCGGTCATCAAGGCGATCTACGAAACGCTGGCGCGCGACGAGGCACGCCACGGCGGCGCCTACCTGCGCTACATGAAGCGCGCGTTGAACAAGGTCGGCGACGAGGCACGTCTCGCCTTTGCCAAGGTGGGTGTGCTGATGGCCAGCGCCCGGCGCACCGCGCAGGCGCTGCATCCGACCAATCTGCACGTGAACGAAAGCCTGTTCCCGCGCGACACGGTGCAAAGCCGTCTGCCCGATCCCGTCTGGCTCGAGGCCTGGCTCGATCGGCAGATCCAGTTCGACGCCGAGTGGGAAGGCAAGGTCGTCGACCGCATCCTGCACAACATGAGCCTGCTGATGGAGCGCAGCTTCGCGACCGTGCAGGAGCTGAATCGCTTCCGCAAGGAAGTCGCCGCGCGGGTCGCCGCGACCGTCAAGGCCGCCGCACCGCTGCCCGTCTGAACGACGCGGCGCTGGGTCACCGCCGACACATGAGCGACTTCACCGACAAACTGTGTCCGCCCGGCGAGATCGAATCGCGCGTGGCTGCATTGCTGCAGCCGGTGGTGTTTACCAACGGCGTGTTCGACATCCTGCACCGCGGCCACGTGACCTACCTGGCGCAGGCGCGCGCACTGGGTGCGAGTCTCGTGGTCGGGCTCAACAGCGACGCGTCGGCGCGCGGCCTGGGCAAGGGGCCGGATCGGCCGCTGAACACGCAGCTCGATCGGGCCTGTGTGCTCGCCGCGCTCGAAAGCGTCAGCCTGGTCGTCGGTTTCGACGAACCGACGCCGGTCGAGGTGCTGAAGCGCGTGCGGCCGCAGTGGTATGTCAAGGGTGGCGACTACGACATCGAGACGCTGGCCGAGACCGCGCTGGTGCGCAGCTGGGGCGGCGAGGCGCGTGCTCTGCCGTTCGTCGATGGGCACTCGACGACTGCGCTGGTCCGACGCATCCGCGGCTGAGGGTGAACGTCTTTCTGCGGCGCCGGCCGATCTGGCGTTTCCGGTGCTCACCGTACCGGGGTACGGCTCCGCGCCGCGACGCCACCTCGACCCGCTCGCGACGAAATCCTCTCACCCTCCGACGGGTGCGTGGGTTGAGGTGGTGCGGTGCAGCACCTCGGCCAGCGCGGCCACGACTGCGCCCACCAGCACCCCGCTGACGTGCGCGCCCGGCGCGACCGCGATGTCCCAGCTCGCAGGGTGGCTGATCTCGCCGGCCCACGGCGATTCGGTCAGCAGCTTCACGACGAGCCCCACCAGCACCGCCCCGCCAATGCGCCGTTGCGTGCGCGTGCCAGCGAATATCAAATGCACCGCCGCCGCAGCGATCCCCGCATGCAGCATGCCCGACAGCCCACCATAGTGTTGCAGCTCGGGCTGCATCAGCAGGCCCCACTGCACCAGCGGCCATGCGATGACCCAGGCGACGACGGTGCGGGCCGGCACGCGGGCGACCCAGCCCCAGGCTGCGACACCCACCGATCCGGCCAGATTCGCCGCCAGGTGCAGGTCGCTGTAGTGCACGAAGACGGCGGTCCAGGCGCGCCACGGCTCGGCCCGGGCGAGCGCGGGCTGCCAGTCGAGCGCGGGCGTCCAGGAGGAGGTCAGCGCGGCATCCGCGCGTCCGCCGAGGTTCACGATCACCGACGTCGCGGCCATTGCCAGCGCGATCGCGACCCACACCCAGGTCGATGCCGGCGTCGTGTCGACGCGGGAACCGGTCACCGATCAGCCAAACACCGCATGCCACAGCGCCAGCACGGCGGCGCGTTGCTCGGTCATTGTGTCCAGCGGCACCTGGGTCGGTTGTTCGTCGAGACGGGCCGCGTGCTGGGACCGGCGCAGGTCGCGGTAGGCGTCGGCCGCGGCACTGCCGACCTTCGGCGGCAGCAGGCCCGCCGCTTCGGCGCGTTGCAGCAGCGCGATGTTGCCGATGTTGGGGATCAGCTCGGGGTGCAGTCGGCTGTGCTCCAGCACCAGCACCTGCACCGCGAACTCCACGTCCATCATGCCGCCTGCGCTGTGCTTGACGTCGAACACCTCGCCCCTGACGGGGTGGGCTGCGCCGACCTTGTCGCGCATGGCCTGCACTTCGGCACGCAGCGCGACCGGATCGCGGGGCGCCGCCAGCACCGCGCGGCGCACCGCGTCGAACGGTGCCACCAGCGCCGCATCGCCCGCACAGACGCGGGCACGCGTCAGGGCCTGGTGTTCCCAGGTCCAGGCGGTATTGCTGCCGCGACCGGTCTGGTATCTCTCGAAGCTCGCGATCGAGGTCACCAGCAGCCCCGAGCCGCCATTCGGCCGCAGCGCGGTGTCGATATCGAACAGCTCGCCAGCGGCGGTGCGCAAGGTCAGCCAGCCGATCAGCTTGCGCACGAAGGTGGCGTAGATCTCGCTGGCCTTGTCGGGATCGGCTTCGTCGGCATCGTCGTAGAGAAACACGACGTCGAGGTCGCTGCCGTAGCCGAGCTCCTTGCCGCCGAGCTTGCCGT